>NZ_JZRH01000043.1:0-146495 GCF_000963985.1 Pantoea sp. BL1
GGACGGCCCGGCAGCAGCAGAGGCGCTGTGGTCCGCACCAAAACGCGCATAAAAAGGCCGCCCTTTTTAGAAAATGGCGGCCTCATTCGAACAGGACCTTAGCTGACAAGCATTACGGCAAATGCCGCCCCATTCATCAACGCATGGTGACAAACTCTTCTGCCGCCGTCGGGTGAATCGCCACGGTGTTGTCGAAGTCTTTCTTGGTAGCGCCCATCTTCAGTGCCACTGCGAAGCCTTGCAGCATCTCATCCATACCGTTACCGATACCGTGAATGCCGACAATCTTCTCCTCCGCGCCGACACACACCAGCTTCATGCGGCACGGTTGGCGATGCTGGGTGACAGCGGTGTACATCGCGGTGAAGGAAGATTTATACACTTTCACCTGATCGTCGCCGTACTGCTCGCGCGCCTGCGGTTCGGTCAATCCAACGGTACCAATCGGTGGATGGGTGAATACCACGGTTGGCACATTGCTGTAATCCAGGTGCTCGTCGGGCTTGTTGTTGAACAGGCGTTCTGACAGACGACGCCCTGCGGCGACGGCCACTGGCGTCAACTCCACAGCACCAGTGTTGTCACCGACCGCATAAATGCCTTTCACGTTGGTGTTCTGGAACTTATCAACGTTGATATAGCCTTTGTCGTTCAGCGCCACGCCGGTTACGGAGAGGTTGAGATTGTCGGTAGCCGGTTCGCGACCAATCGCCCACACCAGGCAATCGACGGTTTGCTCATGGCCGCTTTCCAGTTGCAGCGTCAGGCTGCCGTCGGCGTTCTTGATCACCGCTTTTGGAATCGACTCGGTGTGCAGCGTTGGGCCTTCGGCCTGCATCACTTCTACCAGCGTATCGACAATCAGCGGATCGAAGCTGCGCAGCGGCGCGTGTTTGCGCACAAACAGATGGGTTTCGGCACCCAGTGCGTTGACCACACCGGCCAGCTCCACCGCGATATACCCTGCGCCCACCACCGCGACACGCTTCGGCAGCGCATCCAGCTCGAAGAAACCGTCAGAGTCGATACCGTATTCCGCGCCAGGTACTTTGGGATGACTTGGACGACCGCCGGTGGCGATCAGGATGTGATCGGCCGTGATGGTTTCGCCGTTCACTTCCACGGTATTAGCATCAATAAAGCGGGCGAAGCCTTTGATCACTTCAACGTTATTTTTACCCAGCACGTTATCGTATGAGGTATGAATACGGTCGATGTAAGCGCTGCGGTTTTTCACCAGCACTGACCAGTCAAAATGGTTCACGGTGGTATCGAAACCGTAGTCCGGGCCGTACAGGTGGATAGCTTCGGCAATCTGCGCGGCATGCCACATCACCTTTTTCGGCACGCAGCCAACGTTGACACAGGTGCCGCCCAATTCTTTCGCTTCGATCAGCGCGCATTTCTGGCCATGCATCGCTGCACGGTTAATCGAGGCGATACCGCCGCTGCCGCCGCCGATGGCGAGGTAGTCAAAATGTCGGGTCATCCGGAATGTCCATCTGTTGGAAGAAAATTGGCATAGAGTGTAACGCTGCTTGTGCAAGCCGCGCAAAGGTTCGGCCTATGATTATGATAGGGTTAAATCTAGGTTCCGCTTACATGGAAGACATTATGCATCTGACTTTTCTCGGCACCGGCGCGGGTGCGCCGAGCCTGCAACGTAACGTCACGGCGATTGCGCTGACGCTGTCGAAACGGGGCGACACCTGGCTGTTCGACTGCGGTGAAGCGACGCAGCACCAGTTTATGCGCTCTGCACTCAAGCCGAGCAAGCTGGAAAAAATCTTTATTACCCATCTGCACGGTGACCACATCTTTGGCCTGCCGGGTTTACTGACCAGCCGCTCAATGGCCGGGCTGCTGGAGCCGATGACGGTATATGGTCCGAAAGGCATCAAACAGTTCGTCGAGACAGCACTCAGCCTCAGTGGCTCTTACACCGGATTTCCGCTGGAGATCGTGGAAATTGAAGCGGGCGAAGTGCTGGATGATGGCGAGTTCCGCGTCATTGCCTATCCAATGAATCATGTGGTCGAGTGCTATGGCTATCGCATTGAGCAGCATGACAAGCCGGGCTTTCTTGATGCGCCACGACTGAAAGCAGAAGGCGTGCCGCGTGGGCCCTGGTATCAGGATTTGAAAGAGGGCAAATCCATCCGATTAGAAGACGGGCGTGAGATTAATGGCGCGGCGTATCTCGGCCCGGCGACCAGGGGCAAAGTGGTGGCGATATTCGGTGATACCGGTCCGACCGAAGTGGCGCTTGAGCTGGCTGCTAGTGCGGATGTGATGGTGCACGAAACCACGCTGGAAGCCGCAATGGCCGAAAAAGCCAATGGTCGCGGCCACTCCACCACGATTCAGGCTGCCGAAGTAGCAAAACTGGCAGGTGCAAAACGCATGATCGCCACGCACTTCAGTTCGCGTTATTTGTCGAGCGATCGGGAGAGACTGCTGGCGGAGTGCCAGTCGGTATTTGCAGCGACCGAGCTGGCACGGGATTTCGCGGTGTTCGAGATTTAATGCTGTAACGCCGGATAGGTGAAGAACAGCAGGTGCGTCATGTTGAACAGGAAGTGGACGCCGGTGGCGACCCAAACGCGCCCGCTCCAGTGCCACGCCAGGCCGTAAATCAACCCGGCCAGAGTCGCGAAGACCACTAACATCATCCCGCCAGGGAAATGCGCCAGCCCAAACAGCACTGACGCAATCAACAGCGCCGCCACGCCACCGATTTTCTGGCGCAGGCGCTGTTGCACATAGCCGCGGAAGAACGCCTCTTCTGCCAGCGAGACAAAGAACAGGTTTGCCAGCATAAAGCTGCCGAGCCAGTCCGGCCAGTGTGGCTCAATCGCCAGTCCACCCAGCAGCACGGCGACGTACAGCAGCAGCGGGATTGCCGCCAATAACAGCAGCCACAGAATCTTGTGCGGTGCGGGAAATTTCTGCGTACGGAACAGCGTGGGCAACGCAGCCAGCAGCACAAAGGGAATCAGCGCTTTATCAAAGTTGTAGTAGAAGCTGAATGGCACACTGTTGGGGCCAACCTGCATCTCCTCGATCTGGCGCGGGTTGTTAAAGCCCGGCAACAGGTGCAGGAACAGGCCGCCGGCGATCAACACCAGCAGTGCTTCGCTGATGAGCAGCACCGCACGGTTGGTGGGATTTTCCACCCGCACCCACGCCAGCAAAGCGATAGCACCTAAAATGGCGAGAGCAGGCCAGTCCAGCACATCCTGGAACAGGCCCATTATCGTCGCCAATAACAGCAGTAGTACGGCAAGGCGTTTGGCAGGCGACAGCACAGTGAGTGCGCCAGCCAGAATGATCCACATAAAGAGTGTCCTTAGAAAGACAACGGCAAAGGGCGGCCGGGGAGCCGCACCCGTTCAGCACGTTATTCTGGAACGATTTGCGTGACGCTGTAGTGACCAGTACCCGCCGGCACCAGCTTCTTATGCAGCCACGGCAACAGTTCTTCCATCTGCGCTTTCAGTTTCCACGGCGGGTTAATCACGATCATGCCGGAGGCGGTCATACCGCGTTGATCGCTATCCGGGCGCACCGCCAGTTCGATCTGCAGAATGTTGCGGATGTTGCTGGCTTCCAGGTCTTTAATCATGTGTTTGATTTGCTGGCGCAGCACCACTGGATACCACAGCGCGTACACACCGGTAGCAAAGCGTTTGTAACCTTCCTGAATGCCTTTCACCACGTCCTGATAATCGCTTTTCATTTCGTACGGCGGATCGATAAGAATCAGACCACGGCGGCTCTGTGGAGGCAGTTTGGCTTTTAACTGCTGATAGCCGTCGCCACGTGCTACGCGTGCGCGCGCATCTTTACTGAATTCAGAACGCAGCAGCGGATAGTCGCTGGAGTGCAGTTCGGTCAGCTCCAGCTTGTCGTCTTCACGCAGCAGGTAGCGGGCGATCAGCGGCGAGCCTGGATAGTAGCGCAAGGTGCCATGCGGGTTGAGGTTGCGAACGGCCGTCAGATAAGGCTTCAGCAGTTCTGGCGCGTCTGGCTGCTGCCAGATACGCGCAATGCCTTCCAGATATTCACCGGTACGCTCGGCGTGCTCTCCGCTCAGCTGGTAACGTCCGGCACCGGCGTGGGTATCCAGATAGAGGAAAGGTTTTTCCTTCTCCATCAGGGCGGTGAGGATCAGGCTTTCAACGGTATGTTTGAGCACGTCGGCATGGTTGCCGGCATGAAAACTGTGGCGATAACTCAGCATAAAAAAGAGGGGTCCGCGGTTGGATCAAAGGAGATAAAAACATCGTGTGTGGCGCGATTATAGCCGCGCTGCGTAAAAATTGCTGACGTTTCGGCGCTCGCGCTTTTTTCTTTACCGGTTCATTCTCAGTAGCATTGATTTTCACGTTCACTGACCGCATGTTAGAAAGATTGCGTCGCGCCATTGCGCGCCACCCCCACTCCATGAAGATAGGACTGCGCTTATGACCAATCCGTTACTCACCCCTTACACGCTTCCGCCGTTTTCCGCGATCAAACCTGAGCACGTGGTTCCTGCTGTGACTGAAGCGCTGAACAACTGCCGCGCTGAAGTAGAACGCGTTGTAGCACAGGGTGCACCTTACACTTGGGACAATTTAGTGCAGCCACTGGCGGAAGTGGATGACCACTTAAGCCGCATTTTCTCACCGGTGAGCCATCTCAACTCGGTGAAGAACAGCCCGGAACTGCGTGAAGCTTACGAGCAAACGCTGCCGCTGCTGTCCGAATACAGCACCTGGGTAGGCCAGCATGAAGGCCTGTATCAGGCTTATCGCGATCTGAAGCAAGGCGACAACTATGCCGAGCTGGATATCGCCCAGAAGAAAGCGGTGGATAACGCACTGCGTGATTTTGAGTTGTCCGGTATCGGTCTCGATAAAGAAAAACAGAAACGCTATGGCGAAATCGCGGCGCGTCTGTCTGAACTGGGTTCGACTTACAGCAACAACGTGCTCGACGCCACTATGGGCTGGAGCAAGCTGATCACCGACGAAGCGGATCTGGCGGGCATGCCGGAAAGTGCGCTGGCGGCGGCGAAAGCGCAGGCCGAAGCCAAAGAGCAGGAAGGCTGGTTGCTGACGCTGGATATCCCAAGCTACCTGCCGGTGATGACCTACTGCGACAACGCGGCGCTGCGTGAAGAGATGTACCGCGCTTATTCAACGCGTGCTTCTGAGCAGGGTCCAAATGCCGGTAAATGGGATAACGGCCCGATCATGGGCGAAGAGCTGGCATTGCGTCACGAGCTGGCACAGCTGCTCGGTTTTGACTCCTTCGCGCATAAATCACTGGCCACCAAAATGGCTGAGAACCCGGCGCAGGTGATCGACTTCCTGACCGACCTCGCCAAACGTGCGCGTCCGCAGGGTGAGAAAGAGTTAGCCCAGCTGCGCGCCTTCGCCAAAAAAGAGTGTGGCGTTGACGAGATGAATCCGTGGGATCTCACTTACTACGGTGAGAAACAAAAACAGCATCTGTACACCATCAGCGATGAGCAACTGCGTCCGTACTTCCCGGAAGAGCGTGCGGTGAGCGGCCTGTTTGAAGTGGTTAAACGTATTTATGGCATTACAGCCAAAGAGCGTAAAGACGTCGATGTTTACCACCCAGACGTGCGCTTCTTCGACCTGTTTGATGAAAGCGGCGAGCTGCGCGGCAGTTTCTATCTTGACCTGTATGCGCGTGAGCACAAGCGTGGCGGGGCGTGGATGGACGATTGCGTCGGTCAGATGCGTAAAGCCGACGGCAGCTTGCAGAAGCCAGTGGCGTACCTCACCTGTAACTTCAACCGTCCGGTACAGGGCAAACCTGCGCTGTTTACCCACGATGAAGTCACCACTTTGTTCCATGAGTTTGGGCACGGCTTGCACCACATGCTGACGCGCATCGAAGCACCGGGCGTATCTGGCATCAGCGGTGTGCCATGGGATGCGGTCGAGCTGCCAAGCCAGTTTATGGAAAACTGGTGCTGGGAGCCGGACGCGCTGGCGTTTATCTCCGGCCACTACGAGACCGGCGAACCGTTGCCGAAAGATCTGCTGGATAAGATGCTGGCGGCGAAGAACTATCAGGCGGCGCTGTTTATCCTGCGTCAGCTGGAGTTCGGCCTGTTTGATTTCCGTATGCACACCGAATTCAACCCGGAAAAAGGCGCGCAGATCCTCGAAACCCTGCGTGAAGTGAAGAAGCAGGTTGCCGTGGTGCCAAGCCCGGAGTGGGGCCGTTTCCCGCATGCGTTTAGCCACGTCTTCGCTGGCGGTTATGCCGCAGGTTATTACAGCTACCTGTGGGCGGATGTGCTGGCAGCGGATGCCTATTCGCGCTTCGAAGAAGAGGGCATCTTCAACCGTGAAACCGGCCAGTCGTTCCTCGACAACATCCTGACGCGCGGCGGTTCCGAAGAGCCAATGGAGCTGTTCAAACGCTTCCGTGGCCGTGAACCACAGCTGGACGCGATGCTGGAACACTACGGAATTCAGGGATAAGCCTGCTTGTGAAAATCGGTTTAATCGATGAATCAGGCGCCGGAGACGGCGCCTTATTGCATCTGGCGCAGCGCTGGGGCTTACAGCATGACGATCAGGCCGTAATGGCACTGGTGCTGACGCCGGAGCGCCTCGAGCTGCGCAAACAGGATGAGCCTAAACTGGGCGGCATCTTTGTGGATTTTGTCACCGGTGCCATGGCGCATCGTCGCAAGTTTGGTGGCGGTCGCGGCGAGGCGGTGGCGAAAGCGGTGGGCATTAAAGGTGGCTATTTGCCGGACGTGATCGACGCGACGGCTGGATTGGGGCGCGATGCCTTTGTGCTGGCAGCGCTCGGCTGCCGTGTGCGCATGCTGGAGCGTCATCCTGTGGTCGCGGCATTACTGGATGATGGCTTACGTCGTGGCTATGAAGATGCGGAGATCGGCGGCTGGCTGCGCGAACGTCTGACGCTGCTGCATGTGGTGAGCCAACAGGCGTTAAGTGATATCACGCCTGCACCAGATGTGGTGTATCTCGATCCGATGTATCCCCATCGTCAAAAGAGCGCGATGGTGAAGAAGGAGATGCGGGTATTTCAGTCGCTGGTCGGGGCTGATGAGGATGCCGATGCGTTGCTGGAACCCGCTCGCCGTCTGGCGAAGAAACGCATCGTGGTAAAGCGCCCGGATTACGCGCCGCCGTTAGCGGGAGTGGCAACCCAATCGGCGGTGGTCACCAAAAGCCATCGCTTTGATATTTATCCGCCGTTGGTATGAATCTGCCTGCTGGCGTCGCGACGTGATTTATCGCGCGGGGTTTAAAGACGCGCGATGCATTACGCCTCTACCAAAAAAACAGGGCCATTACTGGCCCTGTTTTTATTCGTCTTCTTCGTCACGCAGCGGCACAATCAGCATATCAATATGTACCGTATTGATCAGCTGTCGCGCGGATGACATCAGCTTGCTCCAGAAATCCTGATGGTGGCCACAGACCACTAAATCCACTTCATATTTCTTAATCGCATCCACCAGCACCTGGCCGAGATCGCCGCTGCCGCTCAGGGTTTCACTGATCGGATAACCGGCGTTGGTAGAAAGCTCTTTCAGCGCGGTGTGCGTCTCTTCAGAAATGCGTTTCTGCATGTCGCCCAAGTTAACGTCAATCAGCCCGGTGTAAAGGTCTGAGTAATTCACATCAACGTGGATCAGCGAGATTTTTGCATCATAAGGACGGGCCAGTGAAACGGCTTTATCAACCAGCAACTGGCTTTCCGGGGAAAGGTCTACTGCAATCAGGATGTGTTTATAAGCCATGATAAAACTCCTTCTCAAGATTCTGGGGCTACCTGAATTCCCGCCGCTCGGCGAGCGAAATCCTTTGCGCGAAACAGCGATGAAGCGCCACCAACCACAATTTATGCCCTGCAGGCGTTCTGTTGTTATGTGTTGAGTATAGCCAGAGTTGTTAACAAATGCTGCAATCCACGGCTCGCTTGTGAGGAAGATCAAGCGCTATCGCAATTTTCACTCGCGGTGAACGAAAATCATCGCTGGAAAAAAATTGAACAGATCTCCTACACTGAAAATGAGTGCCACTGCCGTCTGGGTAACGCGCTCGGGCTCGCATAACAACAATGCAATTCGATTCATCTGTGGCTGGTTAATTTCCCGTGGGGCGTCTACAGCATTTCCCCGCTGCCTTCGACGTCATTGCGGCTCCAGCTGGGAGGGGAACATGATCAGCACTATCGCGCTTTTTTGGGCTCTGTGTGTTGTTTGTCTGGTGAATATGGCGCGCTACTTCTCTTCTTTGCGCTCGCTATTGGCTGTGCTGCGCGGTTGCGATCCGCTGCTGTATCAATATGTGGATGGGGCGGGTTTCTTCACGTCTCATGGTCAGCCGAGCAAGCAGGTGCGACTGGTGCGTTATATCTGGGATAAACGCTATCGCGATCATCACGACGACGAATTTATTCGCCGCTGCGAGCGCGTGCGCAGGCAGTTTGTCTTGACCAGCGGGCTCTGTTTTTTGGTGGTGGTGAGTCTGGTTGGCCTGGCGATCTGGCATTAAATAGCGGCAATAAAAAAGGGCGACCTGTGTTGAACAGTCGCCCTCTTGTTTGCCGTTGACGGCTTAGATAATTTTCAGCGCGATCCAGTAGAGCGAACCTGACAGCACAATACAGACCGGCAGGGTGAACACCCACGCCATGGCGATGTTTTTGATAGTACGGCTCTGTAATCCACCGCCATCAACCAGCATGGTTCCGGCAACCGATGACGACAGGATATGCGTGGTCGAAACCGGCATTCCGGTATAGCTCGCGACACCAATCGACACGGCCGCAGTGACCTGCGCTGACATGCCTTGCGCATAGGTCATGCCTTTCTTACCGATTTTCTCACCGATGGTGGTCGCCACGCGACGCCAGCCAATCATGGTGCCAATGCCCAGCGCTAACGCCACAGCCATGATGATCCAGATCGGTGCGTACTCTACGGTGCCCAGCAGATCGCCCTTCAGCTTGTTGAGGAAGCGCTTATCGTCCGGGGTGGTCTCTGGCAGCTTCGCCGCTTTATCGGCCGTGTCCGAGACGCACATCAGCAGGCGACGCATCTGACTGCGCTGATCAACCGTCAGTTGGTCATAGCTGTTCAGATTGGTCAGCAAGAGTTGGGCACGATTAATAGCCTGCAGCGCACGGCTGCTATCGCAATGGAACTCATGCGGACCGCCCACAGATTCTTCCGGCGTTGGCACCGCTGGTGGCGCCATCTGGACGATATGCGTGAGTGAATCGCTATGCTGCTGGTAATACTGCTCCAGATGATTGACCGCATCGCGCGTCCGGGTGATGTCATAACCCGAAGCGTTCATGTTGACCACGAAACCAGCGGGTGCCACACCAATCAGCACGAGCATAATCAAGCCAATGCCTTTCTGACCATCGTTAGCGCCATGGGAGTAGCTCACACCAATTGCCGAGACGATCAAGGCGATACGCGTCCAAAACGGTGGCTTCTTCTTGCCATCGATCTTTTCACGGTCAGCCGGTGTCATATGGATGCGCGAACGTTTAGGGGTTCCGCTCCAGTAACGACGCAGGATGAAAATCAATGAACCCGCAATCACCAGACCGACAATCGGTGACAGAATCAGAGACAGGAAAATATTGATCACTTTCGGCAGGTTAAGCGCATCAACCACCGAGGTGCCGGTCATCAGTGCATTGGTGAGACCAATACCGATAATCGCGCCGATCAAGGTGTGAGAACTGGATGCCGGCAAGCCCAGATACCAGGTGCCAAGGTTCCAGATAATGGCTGCCAGCAGCATGGAGAACACCATGGCGAGGCCGTGTGCAGAACCTACATTCAGCAGTAAATCCGTTGGCAGCATATGCACGATGGCATAGGCCACGCTTAAACCACCCAGCAAAACGCCTAAGAAGTTGAAAACACCCGCCATCACAACCGCCAATTGCGCCCGCATCGCGCGGGTATAAATGACTGTAGCGACTGCGTTAGCAGTGTCGTGGAAACCGTTGATTGCCTCATAGAACAAGACAAACAGCAGAGCTAATACCAAAAACAGGCCGGTACTGAGGTCAAGACCAGCGAACAGATGTAGCATAAACGTTACGCCATTTTTTGGAGGACATGAACGCGGCGCATTATCGGCGACAACCCGCATGATGTGAAAGGAAAATATAGCCCTTTTTTGTCTTAAAATTGCCACAAACCCGGTCAGATAAGGTAAAAAGACTGAAAAATAAGCGAGTTACAATATGACATATTTACGGCATTTTTTTGACGCTGGCGCGAAATGCCGCAGATCTCTACAATCACCGCCTTTCAATTATGTGGATTAAGCACTGTGGACAAGTTTGACGTTATCGTAATAGGTGCAGGCGCTGCCGGCATGTTCTGTGCGGCGCAGGCAGGGCAGTTAGGTCGTCGTGTGCTGTTGCTGGATAACGGCAAAAAGGCGGGACGTAAAATCCTGATGTCCGGCGGTGGCCGCTGTAACTTCACCAATATGTACACCGAACCGGCGGCGTATCTCTCGCATAACCCGCATTTCAGCAAGTCGGCACTAGCGCGTTACACCCAGTGGGACTTCATCGATCTGGTGAATCGCCACAAGATTGCATATCACGAGAAAACCCTTGGCCAACTGTTCTGCGATGATTCGGCGCAGCAGATCGTGGATCTGCTCTTAAAAGAGTGCGAAGACGGACAAGTCACCGTGCGTTTGCGCAGTGAAGTGCTGAGCGTGACGCGTGATGAAAATGGCTACAGGCTACAGCTGAATGGCTCCGAGGTGCAGGCAGAAAAGCTGGTGATCGCGAGTGGGGGATTATCGATGCCGGGCCTCGGGGCGACGCCGTTTGGCTACAAAGTGGCCGAGCAGTTTGGTTTGAAAGTCTTTCCGACGCGCGCTGCACTGGTGCCTTTCACCCTGCATAAGCCGTTGCTGGAGCAGTTAAACACGCTGTCGGGTGTGGCGCTGCCCACCACCATTACGGCGCAGGACGGCACGCTGTTTAAAGAAGCGATGCTGTTTACCCATCGCGGCTTGTCGGGTCCGGCGGTGCTGCAAATTTCCAGCTACTGGCAGCCAGGTGAATTTGTCACCATTAATCTGTCGCCGGAGACCTCGCTCGATGATTTCATCAACGTGCAGCGCGAGGCACATCCGAACCTCAGCCTGAAAAACAGCCTGGCGAAAATTTTGCCAAAGCGACTGGTGGAAGTGTTGCAGGAGCTGAAACAGATCCCGGATGTGACGCTGAAGCAGCTCAACAGCAAACAGCAGGCCGAGTTGGTCACTACGTTGCATCAGTGGCGCGTGCAGCCAAATGGCACCGAAGGCTACCGTACCGCCGAAGTGACGATGGGCGGCGTCGATACCACGCAGCTCTCTTCCAAAACCATGGAAGCGCGTGACGTGCCCGGCCTTTACTTCATCGGCGAAGTGGTGGATGTCACCGGTTGGCTCGGTGGATATAACTTCCAGTGGGCGTGGAGTTCAGCGTGGGCGTGCGCGCAGGCGCTGTAAATTATCACGTCGCCATTAATGGCGATGCTACTGCGCGAATACGAAGTTCAGCTTGATGGTGAGGTTACAGCGCTAATGCCTGGCGCTGCGTAACGGCGTCGCTACAGCACTAACGCAAGGTTTTGCCTGATAGCGACGTTGCAACCCACATGCACGGATTGAGGGGGTGGCCACGAAACACCCCCAATGCGCGTTTTTTTGCAGTGTGCGCATTGATGCGCACCTGGCATTATTGAGCGGCTTTACCCGCTAACGTCGCTGCAGGTGTCAGGTTTTTCGGCTGGCCGTGCAGCAATACTTGCCCCAGCAGACTATCGCTGTTGACCACACCGTATTTCAGATGCGTTGCGATATATTTGCGGTCAAAGCTGGTGAGTTTGTACACCGGTGGCAACACCTCTGGTAAAGCATCCACCATCAGCATGCGGCTCAGTTTCACCGGACGCCAGCCGCTCAGCGTTTGATACAATAACGCACCGGCTTCCGCTTTGCGTAAGTAAAAGTTGTAGTGATTCTCTTCCCGCAGCGCCTGCTGCTGAGCGATATACACCACCAGATAATCCGGCGTCTTGATGCCCTGCAGAATGGTGTCGTAGTTCGGCAGCGCCAATAATTGCTGGAAGAAGGCCTCGGAGCCTAACTCCACAATCGGGCGGAAGCAGTGCAGCCAGCGACCGATAAAGGCATTGTTTTTCGGCGCGGCGAGAAACCAGGATTCCATAACCGGATAAGCGCGATCGCGGGTAGATTCCTCGCGATAAAAAGCGACCAGGTCATAACGCTCATCCGCATTCACTGCTAACAGCTCATCAAGGCTGCGATTGAGGATAATGGTGGCATCCATCCAGATTCCGCCATAACGATGCAGCAGCTCCAGGCGAATCACATCGCTTTTGTGCGAAGCCCGCATCCCCGCGTGGACAAACTTCAGGTCGGGTAAATAGTCGTGCAGATTGAGATTGTTGATCACCGTCAGCGTATAGCCAGGGTTTTCACGGGCAATTTTGTCGACAAAAATCTGGACTTCAGCCGGGAGCTTTTCACTTTCCCAGTACATCCAAACCTGACGCGGAATGGGCGCAGGCGGATTAGCGCGAGCCTGCAAGTTAATATCCTGCTCGGCTGAGGGGTGGTAGGCGGGAAGGCGTTTGCGTGTGGTCAGTTTTTTTTCCGCCAGCAACGCCAGCGAAATCAAATGCATTTTAAGTTTATGGTTGGACATCATCATTCCTGTAACCCTGTCGGCCGCTATCCCAGCTTTTGCCGCTTTAAGGCGAAAAACTGGCCCTGTGACAGCGGGCACGATGAAGCGCGAATGGCGCGAAAAGTGGCTCAAAATTAACAAACAGCGCCGAACTGCTCAATAAATAAACTCTGAAAACGTTACTTTAAGAGAATACGCAGGCGGCGTTCACTTGCCGTGCCGTTGCCGTGGGTGTTTAAGGGCTGTTAACCGATGAATCTGTTAAGATCGCCGCGTTTTTTCAAACAGGCCCATGATTCCATGTTCAAACTTAAATTCCTTCTGCCCGTGCTTATCGTCATCAGCGCGGCTGTCTGGTGGCTGATGCCGCACTATAGCGATGAGGACAAAGGCTATTACATCGCCATGTTCTGCACCTTGACCCATGACGGGCGCGACAACTCACCCCAGGCAATGCAGCAGATCATTGAAGGCAGCAACTCGGACTATGCGCTGCAGAAAATTCATTTCCAGTCAGGTCTGGCAGAACATTTGCAAAGCGTGTGGCAGGATTTGTCAGCGGGGCAGCAACAGCAGGCGCGGCAGGACAGTCTGTCCTGCCGCAAGGTGATGTCTGAAAAGTTATTACCGGGTAAAGCAGTGCAGTGATTAATGAACGGGCAGCGCTAATACCGCGTCGGTGGTTTTGATCTCGGCAAACACATCAGCAACGCCTGCCAATGCGCTCTGCTGCAGCACCTTGTGATTGACCACCTTGTTATCCCAGGTCGCCAGATCGCGCGTGGCGGTGGCATCTTCCGGGATGATGACCGAGTAGCCAAGCGGTACGGCATCACGTGCGGTGGACGACACGCACATATGGGTCATCAGACCGGTGACAATTAACTGCTTGATGCCCAGACTGTCGAGTTGTTGTTTCAGATCGGTTCCCACGAAAGAACTCGGTGTGGCTTTGGTAATGACACGATCATTTTTGCCCGGCTGCAAATCCTTGTGGAATTCAGCGAAGCGGCTGCCTTTGGCGAACAGCGGGCCATCTGCCGCGCCTTCATGGCGGACGAAGAACACTGGCATGCCATGCTTGTGTGCAAACTCAACCAGGCGCTTACTGTTTTGCAGCGCTTTCATACCGTCTGGAATGGGCATTTTGCCGCCAGCGAAGTATTCGTTCTGAATATCAATCACGATGACCGCGGTTTGATTGGCTGTCAGCTGGCTGGTGGCGGTGACACCGCTCATTGTACGAATGGTCGGTGCATTTTCAGCTTTGTGTTCTTCGGCAATAGCACTGCCAGAAATTGCCATCGCTAATGCTAAGGTTCCTGAAGCAAAAAAGTTTTTCATCGCTAATAATCTCTTTGAATGAGAAGTCAGGGTGACTTCCGATGCACAGCAGTATGGCGATTGTGCCGAAAGTGAAGGAGTACTGCGCATGACAAATAACGTTCACTTTGCGCCAAAAATGGCGCACCTGGATGCGCCCATCAAGGTCGGTGTTGTGGTGTTTGACGACATCATCCCGTTTCATCTTTCCGTTCCCTGTGCGGTGTTTGAGAAGGCGGAACGCGAAGATGGCCGAGCTTGCTACCAGTTAATGATCTGTGCCACCCACGCCGGTCCGCTCCGCACCAACAGCGGTTTTTCGATTGTCGCGGAGCATGAACTGGCTATGCTGGCCGAAGCGGATATGGTGGTGGTGCCCAGCTGGAGCGATCCTGCCGTTGCGCCACCGCCCGCGTTGTTGCAAGCGTTACAGCAGGCTGCCCAGCGTGGTGCTCAGATTGTTGGCTTGTGTCTTGGCGCCTTTGTGCTGGGAGCCGCTGGCTTGCTGCAACAGCAGCGCGCCACGACACACTGGCGTTGGATGAGTGATTTTGAACGGCTTTACCCCGATGTGACGATTGACCGTGACGTGTTGTATATCGACGAAGGGCAGATTGTGACCTCAGCGGGCACTGCAGCGAGTATCGATTGCTGCCTGCATCTGGTGCGTGAACAGTGTGGAGTGGATGTGGCCAATAGTGTGGCGCGCATGCTGGTGGTCCCGCCGCATCGGCAGGGCGGCCAGGCGCAATATATTGAGCAGCCGGTCTATCACTCGGCGGGCAACGATCGATTTATGTCGGCGCTCAGTTGGGCCACCGAAAATTTGCAGCAGGCCCTTACGCTGGATCAGTTGGCGGAGAGAGCGTTGATGAGCCGTCGCAGTTTTACGCGCCGTTTTAACCAAACCACTGGCAGCTGTTTCAGTGATTGGTTAGTGAACCAGCGCCTGGCATTGGCGCAGCGATTTTTGGAAAAAACCGACCAACCGATTGAGCTGATCGCTGAAAAAGCCGGATTCTCTTCGCCGTTGATGTTAAGACGACATTTTAAAAAGAATTTGAATACGTCTCCGTTACAATATCGGAAAACATTTCGTGGTCGGATGTGAATTAATGGTTTGTAAATCAACCTATTGATAAGAATGCATTTAAAATAGGGCGGCTAAAATTATTCCCGAATCATTTTTGACAGGCTATCTGATGAGAAGAATATTTCAGCGTGGTCAATGAGGGTTATTCTTAACAACGGATGGCGAACCATCCGTTGTTATGCAAATCCTGCAAAGAAAAATAGTTACGCGGTTTATTAACGCATCACACAATCAATGCGTGAGGGAAATTGACCTGAACGTAGCGATGGCGTTCTCACCTCTTTCATTTTCTCACTGCTGTTAAATCCATGCTTACGGCAAATCACGCAGGGATCAGTGCTCTCTTTCAATTGCTGCTCGGCTTCGCTCCCCAGCTGACGCTTACGGCAGTAGAGTGGGGTGCAACCCATCACTTGCTTAAAGGAGCGAGTGAACGATTGCTGGCTTTCAAAATGGTATTTTACGGCCAGGCTGATGATCGGTGCGTTGCTGTATTTCAGCTCGCTGACACAGCATGCCAGTTTCTTTTTACGGATATACCGTGCCAGCGTTTCATTATGATAGCGGGCAAATAATTTCTGTAAATACCATTTGGAATAACCCGATTTCACGGCGATATCATCAATGCTTAAGCGCTGATCCAGATTGTCCATAATCCATTTGGTCACCGAATCAATAACCCCTTCGTTGTATTTTTGCGGCATCTTTTTGATCCTCCATTAACTGGGCACAGTGTAAAATAATTAATCTTTCCATTCATCCGATTAACGTAAAGTTTTATAAGGAATTGGCTGTTTTATTATTTGTCATCAAGACTGGTCTTGCTTTTAATGAAATAAAGGCCGTTTTTGTTGAACCGATGTTGAATATTTAACGTAATCACGTACGTTATTTTTAACCCAAATTTTCCATCGCTTTGCCAGGCTTAACAGTTAGAGAAAACGTGGCGCTGGCACACCTCATCAATACGTCCTGGCGATTAACGTGCCAGACTGATGGTTTTTTCATAGCTCAGGAGCAGTGCGCATGGCTTTTCGTTTCCCGATAAAACAGTCACTTGCCGTGATTTTGACGGCGATGGCAGCGCTACCCACCCCCTCTGCATTGGCGGCCAATGTGTATGGCGAACAGCTTGAAGGTTTTCATTACCCTTACACACTCGAGCATTTTAATTTCTCCTCTCAGCAGCAACCGCTGAGCATGGGGTATATGGATGTCAAACCCGCGCAGCAGGCCAATGGTCAAACGGTGGTGCTACTGCACGGTAAGAATTTTTGTGGTGCGACCTGGGAAGACACCATCAAAACGCTTAGCCAGCAGGGATATCGGGTCATTGCGCCGGATCAGATTGGCTTTTGCAGCTCGACGAAACCTGCCAACTACCAATACAGCTTCCAGCAGCTGGCGCTGAATACCCATCAACTGTTAGCGCATCTTGGCGTGGCTAAAGCGGTGATGGTCGGGCATTCAACCGGTGGGATGCTGGCGACGCGCTATGCGCTGATGTATCCACAGCAGACACAGAAGCTGGTGCTGGTAAATCCGATTGGGCTTGAGGATTGGAAAGCCAAAGGCGCGCCGTGGCGCTCGGTGGATCAGTGGTATCAGCGCGAACTGAAGCTCAGTGCGGCGGGCATCAAAAAGTATGAGCAGACGACTTACTACAGCGGTCAGTGGAAGCCGGAGTACGACAAGTGGGTGGATATGCTGGCAGGCCTCAACAGCGGGCCAGGCCACAAGAAGGTGGCGTGGAACTCTGCGCTCATTTACGACATGATTTTCACCCAGCCAGTCTATTACGAATTCAAAGACCTGAAAGTGCCGACAACGCTGATGATCGGAACCGCCGATACCACCGCGATTGGCAGCGATATCGCTCCGGCTGCGGTCAAAGCGCAGTTAGGTCATTACAATGTGTTGGGCAAACAGGTGACAAAGATGATTCCGGGGGCACATTTAATTGAGTTCCCAGGTATGGGGCATGCGCCGCAGATGGAAGTGCCGCAGAAGTTTAATCAGACACTGATAAGCGATCTGGCGCGTCCACTGTAAGGTGCGGTGGCAGAGGGGCGTGCTTATCACGCCCTGGCATTACTGTGCCTGCTTTTTTTTGCCGTTTTTGGCTTCGTACATCCGCGCATCGCTGCCTTCCAGCAGCTGTTCCAGCGACAGCGGATGGTCGGGATCAAACTCCACGATGCCTGATGAGAAGTGCAGTGCGTAGCGGCGGTCGAGATCCTGAGTTTGCTTTTGCAGGAAGCCATCAAAGCGCGCCAAAACGCCCTCAGCATCGGCCTGCTGTAAGCCGTTAAACAGCACCACAAACTCATCGCCACCCAGGCGGGCAAAGATATCAGCGTGGCGGAAACTCACTTTCATCGCATCCGCAAAATCCATCAATGCACGATCCCCCTCGCGGTGGCCGAGCGTATCATTGATGGCTTTAAAACGGTCGAGGTCGAGGAAGGTCAGACTGGCCGGGAGTTGTTTGGCTTCACACTCATTCAGCGCAAGCTGTCCCAGCGTCATAAATCCGCGTCGGTTGGTGATTTGCGTGAGTTCATCCGAGGTCGCTGTCTGGAACGCCACTAATTCTGCTTCGGCCATCGCGGCCAAATCGCGCAGCGTATTCATATCATCCGCATTGAATTCGCGCGCATGGTGGTCGACGATACAGAGCGTGCCCACTTTGGCACCTGCGGGCGTACGCAGCGGACAACCGGCATAGAAACGCACGGGATTCTCTGAGGTATTCACCAACGGATTATCGTGGAAGCGCTCATCTTCGAGGGCGTTTTCCACCACCATCACATCGTCTTGCAGGACGGCATGACCACAGAACGACGTATTACGGGGTGCGGTCGCCGCGCTTTGGCCTGCGATGGATTTGAACCACTGGTGGTCCTCCTCCAACAGGCTAACCAGCGCAACCGGCACGCCGAATAAACGACGGGCAAGGCGGGTTAAACGGTCAAAACGCTCTTCTGCAGGCGTGTGCAGAATGTTGAGCGCACGTAACTGGGCCAGACGACGTGACTCGTCCGCAGGCAGTGCAGGTGCTTTCATCGCGTTACTCTTTCTTTTGATTTATTCTGGTACAACTTCACTGGTGTTTTGCTGCCATAACGGCATAAAGCGCTTAGCAACGGTTGCGATGCCCATTGCTAAGCGTAACGATTATCAGAGCACTTTTTGCTCGGCGAGATCAAGGGCAAAATAGCTGAAAATCAGGTCAGCACCGGCACGTTTAATCGCACCAAGGCTCTCCAGAACCACATTACGTTCGTCGATAGCACCCGCCTGCGCGGCGAATTTGATCATCGCGTATTCACCACTCACCTGGTACGCAGCCAGCGGCAGAGTAGTGCGTTCGCGGATATCACGCAGGATGTCGAGGTAAGCACCCGCCGGTTTTACCATCAGTGAATCGGCCCCTTCGGCTTCATCGATCAGGGACTCGCGAATCGCTTCACGGCGGTTCATCGGATTCATCTGATAAGTTTTACGATCGCCTTTTAATGCCGTTCCCGCCGCTTCACGGAACGGACCGTAGAAAGAAGAGGCGAACTTGGTGGAGTAAGACATGATGGCCGTATCGGTGAAGCCTGCGGCATCCAGTGCCTGACGAATGGCTTTCACCTGACCATCCATTGCCGCTGAAGGGGCGATAAAATCCGCACCGGCTTGCGCGGCGACCACGGCTTGTTTGCCGAGGTTAATCAATGTCTGGTCGTTATCCACGCCGTGATCGCACAGCACGCCACAGTGGCCGTGGCTGGTGTATTCACAGAAGCAGGTATCGGACATCACGATCATTTCTGGCACGGTGTCTTTGCAGATACGCGACATACGCGCCACCAGGCCATTCTCATTCCATGCATCGCTGCCGGTCGCATCCGTGTGATGCGAGATACCGAAGGTCATCACAGAGCGAATACCGGCTTTGGCGATACGCTCAATTTCATAGGCGAGACGTTTCTCAGGAATACGCATCACACCCGGCATGGCGTTAATCGGCACGTAATCGTCCACGCCTTCTTCAACGAAGATTGGCAGGGCCAGATCGCTCAGACGAAGGTGGGATTCCTGGAACATTTCACGCATTGATGCGCTTTTGCGCAGTCTTCTTGGACGTTGGAGAAGATTGAATTCAGACATGTTCGTACAACTTTTGCTGGTGAAAAAAGTGACAACAGTTTACCCCTTTTCGCCAGCGGGGATGAAGGATTGTGTGCGGAAACGAAAACTCCCGCCGGGCGGCGGGAGTGGGGAAGATTACTCGTTGATGTCCGGGTGCTGCTGCACCAGGTTTTTACGTTTCGCCTCGAGCTTAGCGATCTCATCATCAATATCTTCGATTTTCTGCTCAATGTTGTCGTGATGCTCCTGCAGGATTTCACGCGCTTCTTCAATATCCGACGCCGCCGGTGTGGCACCGCGCAGCGGCTTGTTGGCGGTCTCTTTCATGTAGATACCGGTGATCAAACCAATCACCGCGACCACCATCAGATAATAAGCCGGCATATACAGATTGTTGGTTGTCTCAACCAGCCACGCGGCGAAGGTCGGGGTTAAACCGGCAATCAGTACCGAGATATTGAAGGCACTGGCCAGCGCACTGTAACGAATGTGCGTTGGGAACATCGCCGGCAGCGACGAAGCCATCACGCCGGTAAAGGCGTTAAGGATCACCGCCAGCAGCAGCAGACCCGCAAAAATCAGCCCCAGCACGCCGCTGTTAATCAACATGAAGGCCGGAATCGAGAAGGCGAACAGCGCGATACTGCCGATGATGATAAACGGACGACGGCCAAAGCGGTCACTCAGCATGCCCATCACCGGCTGCACAAACAGCATACCCATCATGATGGCGATAATGATCAGTACACCGTGATCTTCCGAGTAGTGCAGGTTATGCGACAGGTAGCTCGGCATGTAGGTCAGCAGCATGTAGTAGGTCACGTTGGTGGCAATCACCAGACCGATACAGGCCAGCAGACTTTTCCAGTGCTTGGTGGCGATCTCTTTGAACGATACTTTCGGGCCATCACGCAGACCTTCACGATCGCCTTGTTCCAGCTTTTCAACGTGCTGCTGGAACGCCGGTGTCTCTTCCAGTGCGTGACGCAGATACAAACCGATGATACCTAACGGCAGCGCGAGGAAGAACGGCAGACGCCAGCCCCACTCAAGGAATTTCGCTTCGCCGATGACGGTGGAAATCAGCACCACCACGCCCGCACCCAGCACGAAGCCGGCGATGGAGCCGAAGTCGAGCCAGCTGCCCATAAAGCCACGTTTACGGTCCGGCGAATATTCCGCGACAAAGATCGACGCACCGGTATATTCACCGCCCACCGAGAAGCCCTGCGCCATTTTCGCCAGCAGCAGCAGAATCGGAGCCCAGATGCCGATGGTGGCATAAGAGGGGATCAGGCCGATACAGAAGGTACTGATCGACATGATGACAATGGTAATGGAGAGGATTTTCTGACGACCGTATTTGTCGCCGAGCATACCAAAGAACAGACCACCCAGCGGGCGAATCAGGAAGGGAACAGAGAAGGTACCCAGTGCAGCAATCATCTGCACGCTTGGCGATGCATCCGGGAAGAACACTTTACCCAGCGCATACGCGACAAAGCCATAAACACCGAAATCAAACCACTCCATCGCGTTGCCCAGAGACGCGGCGGTAATGGCTTTTCGCAAACGGGCGTCATCGATAATCGTGACGTCATCCAGCCCGATAGGTTTTACACGCTTCCTACGTAGTTTCATGATGTAACCCTGTATTGGAAATCGAAAAATCCTCAACGCTGCAGACTACATTTTGTGGCCAGTCCACGGCGTTGAGAAGATTTAAGCATAGCCGTCAAAGAGGATTTTATCCGGCATAGCAACGGTAATAATTAGGGGCGAAATGATTACGTCCCGCGACAGAGTATACCGATTTTGTGTGATATTTGTCATGTTTCAGCCAACAACTGGCTATTTTTTGGCTAAAACTCTGGCGTAATGACGGAGGAAACGCAGCTTATAAAATCCTGGTTATCGCGCGTCAGGCCGCGTAATGCGTGCGTTTCAGCCAGGAATGCATCAAAAGGGAGGCAAAGCGTGTCATTTATTTTTTTTCTGAAAAAACGCGGAGAAAATTTTGATGATTATCAGCGATATCAACTGCGCATCGCTGATTGATTAATCCATTGTTCTGACAAGTGGCGGCTTGATTGCCATACCTGATTGTTGCGCAAATAAATAAGAATTTCTTATCATTAAGCGAAGCGGTAAGTTTGCTTGCCAGCTTGTCATCATTCGGTAATACTCTGCCGCCTGTCTCAGGTGGAGTGTTCATGTCGAGAAAAAACGCCCGATTGTTTGAGAATCCCTGGCTGTCGCAAATTGACAGTGTAGAAAGGAATCTTATCAATTATGCGCCTGATGCACGGCGAACGCTTGCCGATCCTGTGGCACCGATTGGCTGGATTGACTGCGGTGAACGCGCCGATGCCCAATTGGCTTTACTGGCCCAACAACCTGATGAGCTGCTGAAACGTCTGAAAACCTGGCGGCAAGCGGGATTGCTCACCAGCCAGGCGGCTGAGAGTTTGCGGCAGCTGCAACGCCTGACGCAAATCAGCATCGCGCGTAATCAACCCATTACCCAGCTTGATGAGTATCAGCAGTTAGTGGGGCAGCTGACGCCGACCTTAGAACGTATTAACCAGCGCCTGAATGGCCAGCGCCCGCCGGTCACGCTGGCGGATGACACTCTGGAAGTGGCGCTGCGTATCGCCGAAAAACGCCGTCGCTCAGAGTAGCGAGCGCAGTGGTGCGCCGCTTATCCATCCCTGAATATCTTCCACTGCCTGCGTGAAGTAGGTGCGGTAATTGCTGTCGGCGACATAGCCAAGGTGCGGCGTGGCCAGCACATTGGGCAGATGGCGCAACGGGTGGTCAGCAGGTAGCGGTTCCTGTTCGAACACATCGATTCCGGCCCCAGCCAATTGACCGGATTGCAGCGCGGCAATCATCGCTTGCTGGTCGACAAGTGCGGCGCGTGAGGTGTTGATCAACAGCGCGCCCGGCTTCATCTGCGCCAGTGCAGCCCGGTCAATCACGTGGCGCGAGCGCTCGCTGAGCACCAGGTGCACCGAGACAAAATCGCTCGCTTGCATCAAGGCGTGCAGCGAAGGCATCCGTTCTGCGCCACATTCGGTTGCGCGTGAGTCGGTGAGATTCTGACTCCATGCGCAAACGCGCATCCCAAAGGCCTGCGCCACTTTGGCCATCTCGCCACCAATTTTACCCAGCCCCACTAAGCCCAACGTTTTGCCCTGCAAACCGAGCCCCAGCGTTTGCTGCCACGGCCCGTTATTACGCAGTGCCTGATTTTCTACCCCGATGTGGCGAGCCAGCCCAATCAGCAAACCCCAGCTGAGCTCCATCGGTGCAGCGCTGCTGCTGGCAGTGCCGCACACGGCGATATAACGCTCGGCACAGGCGTGCAGATCAATCGAGGCATTACGCATGCCGGAGGTGACCACCAGTTTCAGGTTAGGCAAGCGACCAATCAGTTCGGCCGTGAGCGGTGTGCGCTCGCGCATGATGACCAGAATATCGGCGTGTTCGATGTGACGAACCAGTTCATCTTCATGATCAAAATGCCGGGTCAGTGCGGTGGTATGGACAGTAGGTTGCAGCGATGCCCAATCGGCTAGCGACAGGGCAACGTTTTGGTAATCATCAAGAATGATGCAATTCAGGCTCATGGGATTCCTCAACGAGAAGTGGCTGGCGCCCTTGCTCATTGAGCCAGGCGCGGAGCCGGTCATTATCCATCGGACGGGCATAATAGTAGCCCTGGATGTAGACAACGCCACGTTGCTTCAGGTACTCGAATTGCAACGAGGTCTCCACCCCTTCACCGAGCACGTCCAGCTTGAGTTTGTGGCACAGATTAATGATGGCATCCAGCACCGGCGTTTCTACCTCAAGACCTTCAATGGCGTTAATGAAGCCGCGATCGATTTTCAGGTAATCCAGCGGGAAGGTCAGCAGATAAGAAAGTGAGCAGTGGCCGGTACCAAAGTCATCAATCGCCACTTTCATGCCGTGTGACTGCAGGTAGCGGAGTTTACGCGCCACCAGTTCGCCGTCATCAATCAGGCTGCGCTCGGTGAGCTCCAGCGTCACCACCATCTGCTTGTCTTTAATGCGGCGCGCAAAGCGCTGAATGTCCTGCACGAAATCGGCATGTTGCAAGTGTTCTGCCGCCACGTTCAGGCCAATATGGAAACCGGGCTCAACCTCCCAGCCCTGAATATCTTCCGCCATCAGATCCAGCAAATGCTGGGTCAGTTGCACAATTATCCCTTCAGATTCGGCGTGGCTGATAAAGATATCCGGACGGATCATCTCACCATTCGGCAATTGCCAGCGCAACAGGGCTTCCGCGCCTTTACAGCGCTCGATTTCCGTGCTGTAAACCGGCTGGTAATGGACCGAGAATTGACGGCTACGCATCGCGCGGCGGATTTCATCGGCCCACGAAATGCGGCGGCGCAGCCAGTTGGCGGTCAATACCATCAGCAGGATAGAGAAAATTGCCGCCATCGGCAGGAAGATAAACAGCGCCTGACGCCAGGCCTTCAGCAACTCGGAGGCGGGCACGGTGACATTCACGCTAATGGGGTAGCGGCTGGATTCGGCCTGATAAGGCTCGCTTTTTAAATACAGCTCGGGTTCGATATCGGCAGGGCCACTGGTAATCGGTGCGCCGCCGCTAAAGCGCAAGCTCATTTGATAGCCACGTGACTCACCAATGGCGTGCATAAAATCCATCAGATACTGGCCATCAATTACCGCCCAGAAACCGGTAGTGTCTGGGAGTTGACGCACGAACACCACGGCGGGTCGATTGGGCACGCCGTAAGTGCCACGAATGGAGATGCTCCACCAGGCTTTGCCGGTGATCGGCGGTGGTTGCATCATCATCTGGGTCAGTGTGCCATTGGCTAAACCAAAGGCAGACGAGCAGCTAATGTTCTCGCCACTCAGCAGACCGACGGAACGGAAATAGGCATTGAGGGTGCCAGCACGCTGCAGCTGATCCTCGATCTTCGCACAAGGCTGATAATGGTATTGACGCAGCTGGGTGATCATATCCCAGGCGTTATCACTCATTTTTTCGGCTTGAGTGAGTAAGGAGTTAGCGGTGGAGATCTGCTGCTGGCTCACCGTGTGCCGCGCTTCAATGGCCGTACAAAGGATGCCCAGTACCAGCGGTAATAACCCGGCACAGACAATTAACAGCCAGCCAAAATCGCGATTTTTTCTTTGCGGTGGCACCTGACTTTCCTCGGTCATTTTAAGCAGCAGATGAGGGCTAAGCTGCGGCGTCAGCAGCATAACACTTCCAGGGGCCGTGCATATTAGCGTTTTGCTTTTGCTCTGGACTGACTCAGGTCAAATATCGGCGTCGCTTTGCGTTAATTGACAATGTTTTGCCGTTATTGGCATTTCCCTGCGGGAAAAGCGCTGTGCCACGATGATGGGAAAGCATATTGACCTGAAATGAGGAGCGAAAATGAGCACTGAAACCCTGGATGTGGCTTCCCTGCGCCAACGCATCAGCGAAGGCGAATGGCAGGCGCGTGTGAAGCTGGCGCAGGCCTATCACCTGGCGGCCAGGCTGCGCTGGACTGACCATATCTACACCCACTTTTCTCTGCGTGTGCCGGGCGATCAGCCCCATTTTCTGATTAACGCTTTTGGTCAAACCTTCGATGAAATCTCGGCGGAGACGCTGGTGAAAATTGATATCGACGGAAACATCATTGATGACCCGACGGGGCTGGGGATTAACCACGCGGGATTTGTGATTCACAGCGCCATTCACCGTGCGCGTCCGGATGCGCATGCCGTGCTGCATACGCATACGGCGGCGGGCATTGGTGTCTCTGCGCAGCGCAACGGTTTGCTGATGATTTCGCAGCACAGCACGCGCTTCCACAATCGCCTTGGCTATCACGATTACGAAGGCATTGCGTTGGATCTTGATGAGCAGCAACGCATTGTGGCCGATCTTGGCGATCTTAACGCGTTGATTCTGCGCAATCACGGTTTACTCACCAGCGGTGGCAGCATCGAAGAAGCGTTCTATAACCTTTACTACCTGGAGCGTGCTTGCCAGGCGCAGCTAGCGGCTCAGTCGGGCGGTGCGGATTTGATCATCCTGCCGGATGCGGTATCCGAGAAAGCGGCGCAAGCTTTCGACAACAGCATCCGTAACCACAAATATCAGCTGCACTGGGATGCTTACATCCGCCAGCTCAACCGCAACGCACTCTGAGAATCCCCTATGAAATGGATGAAACCGGTTGTTTCGACGCTGTTGCTGTGCGCGGCGTTTAGCAGTCAGGCGGCACCTGATTTAAGCAAAGTCACTCTGGTGCTGGGCGATCAGGCGCGCAATCTGCGTTCGCTGATTGAGGCCGCCGATGTGATGAAAGATGCGCCCTATCAGTATCGCTGGGCGAATTTCCAGGGTGCGGCACCGCTGTTTGAAGCGCAACGTGCGGGGGCAGTCGATACCTCTTACGCCGGTGATCTCCCGGTACTGATGGCGGCATCCGGTGGGGTACCGTTGAAGATCATCGCCACCAACGTCGGCGATGCCGGTTCGAACGGGGTGATCGTCCCGGCTGATTCACCGATTCACAGTGTGAAAGATCTGGTCGGAAAGGAAGTGGTGGTGTCATCGGCGCGCGGCAGCATTTCCCAGCATCTGCTGTATGAAGCGCTGGAAGAAGCGCAGGTAAAACGCGATACGGTGCCGGTGCGATTTGTTTTACCAACCGATGCCAGCGCAGCGTTTAATTCAGGGCAGATTGCCGCCTGGGCCACGTTCGATCCCTATCTGGGGATTGCCGAACAGCACGGTGCACGCCTGCTGCGCGATGGCAAAGGGTTAACCACGGCACTGTCGTTTGTCACTGCCACGCAGAGTTCGCTGGACGATCCCGCTAAGCGAGCGGCGATTGTCGATTTCACTCATCGTTTAGCCAAAGCCCGCGAATGGGCGCTGGAGCACCCGCAGCAGTACAACGCAGTCTATGCCCAGTTAACACGTCTTTCGCCGGAAGATGCGCAGAAGATTACGCCGCGCATTTCGCACGGCGTTCGGGGGGTGACGGCAGAAGATGTGGCGAAAGTGCAGAAGGTGTCAGATCTGTTTAGCGAACTGAAGATTTTGCCGAACAAAGTCGATGTGCAGGCGATTACCGATAACAGCGTGTTTACGCATTGACTGCTCCCCGCCCTAATGGGCGAGGATTCCCACTTCAACGCAACCTACCTAAACCACCTTAAGCGGCTTTAGGGTTTACAGTCGCTCCATGGGCTAACGCGGCCAGCCCGACCGCTTTTATATTCTTCGCCGCGTTTACGTCACGATCATGGTGAGCCCCACATTCAGCGCAAGTCCATGACCTGACATTAAGCGCCATTTTTGGCAGGGTATAGCCGCAACCGCTACAACGTTTTGAGGACGGGAAAAACCGGTCAATGGCGACCACGGATCGCCCCGACCATTCGCCCTTGTATTCAAGCTGACGAACAAATTCGCCCCAGCTTGCGTCTGCTATCGCTTTGGAGAGTTTCGAATTGCGGATCATGTTTTTCACTTTAAGGGATTCGATGCAAACAACTTGGTTATCGTTAATGAGTTTGCGGGATAGTTTGTGCAGATTATCCATACGGCAATCAGCAATTTTTGCGTGAATGCGGGCGACTTTTACACGGGCTTTAGCGCGATTTTTTGAGCCTTTTTTCTTCTTGCTCAATCGACGCTGGAGCAGCGCGAGGCGCTTCGCATATTTAGCGGTGTGGCGGGGATTGCCTGTTTTGTATCCGTTATCGGTGACGAACAAATCTGTTAAACCAACATCAATGCCGACCGTTTTAGCGGTGATCGGCAGTGATACAGGTTCAAACTCGCACAGGCACGACACGAAATAGCGCCCCGCTGAATCTCTAGATACGGTGACGGTAGACGGCACGGATGGCAAAGGGCGACTCCAGCGCACGTCTAAAGGCGCTTTGCTCTTTGCCATAAACAACTTGCCATCACGGTATTTAAACGCGGCATCGGTCAGCGTAGCCGTCTGTTTATGGCGCTTGCTTTTGAATGTGGGATATTTCGCCCGACCGGCAAAGAAGTGAGAAAAGGCGGCTTGTTGGTGGCGTAGCGCCTGCTGCAATGGAACGCTGGAAACGTCATTGAGCCATGCAAAATCTGGCTCTTTTTTGAGAGCGGTTAGTCGTGCGCTGGCTTGCGTATAACCGATCTTTTCCTGGCGGTCATAGTATGCGTCAGTGCGCCAGCGCAGGATGCTGTTATAGACAAAACGCACACACCCGAATGTTTGAGCCAAAAGCTCAATCTGATCGGGGGTAGGATAGAATCTGTATTTATATGCGCGCTTCATATCTTACATATTACGTAACATCATTTAAGAAACTCAAGGGATGTTACGCAGTTACCGCGCTTATATCCCCGCCCGATTGGGCGAGGTCTTACGCGCAAATTGATAAACACCAATCTGGCGAGATGTATCGTGCCAGATTGGTTATGTGCGCATTAACGCGGACGCGATCCCGGTCGCCCAGTGCCTAACAGAATCGCCAGTCGGCTGCCGCCCGGCGTGGTCTCCATCAATATTTTGGTGACGCTGGTAAGCGGCACTGACAGCAGCATGCCCACCGGTCCCAGCAGCCAGCCCCAGAAAATCAGCGACAGAAACACCACTAGCGTGGAAAGCCCTAAGCCGCGCCCCATCAACCTGGGCTCCAGCATATTGCCAAACACCATATGAATCGCGCTGAACAGTGCCACCACAAACAACGCATCGTAAGTTCCGTTCAATACCAGTGCCTGAATAAATGGCGGGATGCCGGCGATGATCGGCCCGATGTTGGGTACAAAGTTAAGGATAAAGGCCACGACGCCCCAGAACAGCGCAAACTTCACGCCGATAAGTTCGAGCACCAGCCATACGGCGATACCGGTAATCAGGCTGACCAGGGTTTTCAGCGCCAGGTAGTGGGTCACGCCTTTGAAGGCGCGGTGTAACCCCGCGATGCGGATTTGCGGATTCACCATAGCGTTACGCATTTTGTAAGGCAGATGACGCACTTCAAACAGCATAAACACCACGGTGAGGATCAGCAGCAGCACGTTGGTCATGGCACCGGAAAACTGTTTCAGCAGCGTGGTGGCCATATCCATCATCACATTCGGGTCGAGCCGGGCGGCTAAGGCTTCCGTGGAGATATTGATATGAAAGCGAGCGGCAAAGTGCTGCACCACGCCGAGCTTTTGTTCCAGCATGCTACGGATTTGCGGGTAGGTATCGCTGAAGTCGCTGGCCGAACTGGCCATCACGCCCACCAGCAACAGAATGACGATAAATATCACGCTGATCACCGCTGTGATGGCCAGACCGCGCGGCACGCCGCGACGCATCAGCAGGGTGACCAGCGGATTCAGCACAATCGCCAGAAAGCTGGCGAGCAGGAAGGGCACCAGAATCTCTGACGCGGCGCGAATGCCCGCCAAAATGATCACCAGCATCGCCATTTTGACCAGCATGTTCTGGCCAATTTTTTCCTGGGGCAGGTTGTTCATTTACTCTCCTGAGTCATCAATGGCTCAGGAGAGTGTAGTTGAATGAGAGTAAGTGATTGTTTATTTAGGAATAAGCGAAACGCGTGAGTGCGTTTTTCGGTAAAGACGCTGTGTAACGCGCAATAAATTGCGCCGCTACTGGCATGTGCAGCTGAGTTGTAGCGGCGCGATTCATCGAGCTATTTATTCCCCTGGCGCTGCATCAGCATGGTGGCACCCAGCATCAGGGTGAGGCTGGCAAGCAGTGTCACGGTGGCCATCGCCATCCCTTGTCCCACGGAACCTTGCTCGAACTGACGCCAGATAAAAATCGCCACGGTTTGCGTCCCGGCGGGTGCCAGCAGTAGCGATGTCACCAGTTCGCGCGATGCCACGGCAAACACCATCATCATCGCAGCCAGCAGACTCGGTGCGACCAGCGGCAGGACGATCAGGCGCAGCGCCTGTAAGCGTGATGCGCCGTGCACGCGCGCCGCTGGTTCCAGCGTGGGGGCCAGCTGACGCAGCGCACTGCTGACATAGCGTACCGGCCACGGCAGTAGCAGGCAGCTGTAGGAAAGCAGCAGAATAAACATCGTGTTGTAAGGTGAAACCGGCCAGAAGCCGCGGTTCCACAGCAGAATCAACCCAACACCGACCACCACACCCGGCATGGCGGCAGGCAGCAGCGCCAGGCCATCCATCATCGCCAGCAGGCGCGTTTTCCCTTCTGATACGCGCCAGGCAATCAGGAAACCGAGCAGCCCAGTAAGCAGTGCCGCGCCCAGCGCCAGCCCAATGCTGGTGGAGAAGGCCGCTAATGCATCCCCTTGCTGACTGAACAGCGCGCCGAAATGGCGCAGCGTCAGGTTATTCACATGCAGGCCGCCGGAAAGGGTATTCAGTAATCCACTCAGCGTCATTGCGCCCAGCGGCAGTACCACGGCGAGTAAAACGGTGAGGACAAACGGCAGCAACATCAGCGGCAGCCAGCGCCCGCCCTCGGCAAGCTCTTGCACCACCGGTTTGCCGTTCACTGCCGTCACATCGCTGCTGCCGGTCAGTTTACGTTGCAGGAACCAGGCGGTGAGCGCCACCAGACTCAGCATCAACGAGAGGGATGCCGCGCCCGGTAAGTCGATTGGCCAGTCCGCCAGTTTGGTTTCGATACCGACCGTCATCAGCGTCAGATGCGCCTGAGTGCCGAGCGCCGCAGGCACGCCGTACTCTTCGATCGCCAGCGTGAATGCCAGCAGCACGCCACCGGCTAACGCCGGCAGCGTCAGCGGCAATGTGATCTGGGCAAAAGCGCGCCAGGCTGATGCGCCGTGGACGCGAGCCACCCAGGCGAGGCGCTGACCGCTCGCCATCAGCGAACGCGACACCGCAAAATAGACCACCGGGAAAATATTCAGCGTCATCACCAGCGTCATGCCGGTGCTGCTGAACAGCAGGCTATCAAAGTTGATGCCGATGAGTTGCTCAAAATAGCCGTTGCGTTGCAGCGCCAGCGTCCATGACAGCGCCACGATATAGGGCGGCGTGAGGAAGGGGATCAGGAATAACAGATCCCACATTGCCGCACCCGGCAGGCGGAATAGGCCGCGCAGCGCGCCGAGCGGTAAGCCCAGCAGCAAACTGCACAGCGCCACGCCGCCGCCGATCTTCAGCGTGCCCAGCCACATCGGAACCAGTTGGGGATCTTCAAACAGCGCCGGTAACGCGCTGAAAGCCCCACTCCAGTTCCCCTCGCCAGGCTGTGGAAACAGTGCCTGTAGCACGATAAACAGCAGCGGCAGTGCCACCAGCAGCGTCAGCGCCAGTAGAATCAATCCATTCAGGGCACGCGACATCATTTACTGCCCGAACAGGGCGCCAAAGCGCTTCAGCACTGCCGAACGCTCGCTGCTGCCATCGCTATTGGCGGGCAGCAATTTGATCTCGGTGAACAGCGGACGCTGTGCTTTGATATCGGTACGTGCAGGCATCAACCAGGCCTTCGCGACCTGCTCCTGGCCTTCATCCGACAGCACATAATCGACGAACTTCTTCGCATCATCGGCATGTTGGCTGCTTTTCAGAATCATCATCGGACGCGGTGCTACCACGGTGCCGTTCTCCGGGAAGATCACTTTGACGCTTTCACCCTGCGCGATGTTGTTATAGGTGACGTAATCCACCGCACCAAACACCGCCGCTTTCGCCCCTTGCAGCACGGGTGTAACGGCCTGGGCATTCGGGCCGCTCATCACCATGCCATTGGCTTTTAACTGATCAAACAACTGCCAGGCTTTCTCGCCTTCGCTGTTTTGCAGGCCAATCAACAGATCGAGTGAAGCACCGGACAGAGCGGGATCCGGCGTGGTGACTTTATCTTTAAACGCGGGCGCCGTCAGATCCTGCCAGGTTTTTGGCTCTGGCGTGCCGCTTTTGGTGTTCCACACAATGCCGAGTGCAGAAATACCCTGCGCGACATAGTTTGCTGTTTTGAACTGCTCTGGCACTTTCGCCGCATTGGCGCTTTCATACGGCAGCAGCCAGCCACGATGTTGCAGATCTTCGGCGGTATCCCATGAGGCAGAGATCAGCACATCGGCTTGCGGATTAGCCTGTTCAGCTTCCAGGCGCGCCATGACTTTGCCGGTCGTGGCCTGGAAGATATTCACTTTAATACCGGTTTGCTTTTCGAATCCGGTGGCAAGACTTTTTGATAGCGAACCCGGACCGGCGGTATAAACCGTCAGCGCCTGGGCATCGTTGATCATCATAGCGGAAGTCAAAATCATCGCGCTGATGGCTCCTGTTTTAACTGACTTGAGAGATGGCATTGCGGTCCCCTGAGAGGTGAGTAACGGAAACAATCTGGCCCTGTGCCAGGTGAATAATGCGGTCGGCGAGTGTGTTGGCTTCCTCGCGGTCATGCGTGACATAAACAGCGGTAATGCCCGCACTGCGCAGCAGATCGGCCATGGTATGCACCAGGGTTTCGCGCAGATCGCGGTCAAGATTGGAGAGCGGTTCGTCGAACAACAAAATCGCGGGTTTGGCAACCAAAGCACGGGCGAGGGCGACGCGCTGCTGCTGTCCGCCAGAGAGCAACGCCGGTTTGCGATCGCCAAAATCAGCCAGGCCAACCTGCGCCAGCGCTGCATCGGCTTGTTCACGCGCCGCCGCTTTTTTCACACCGCGCATGCGCAACGGGAAAGCGACGTTTTGCGCCACCGTCATGTGCGGCCACAAGGCGTAATCCTGGAAAACCATGCCGAGGTTGCGCATTTCCGGCGCATCACAATGACGTGCAGAGGCAGCGCAGCGATCGCCAATCCATAGCTCACCCGCCGTGGGTTGCAGCAAACCCGCCAGCAGTTTCAGCAGCGTGCTTTTGCCACAGCCGCTCGGGCCGAGCAGCGCAAGGATTTCGCCTGCGGGAATCGTCAGGGAGAGATCGTGCAGAATCGTCAGATTGTTCACCGACCATCTGAGATTTTTCAGTTCGATAGGCACGGCATGCGTCACTGGCTACCTCCCGTGAAGGAGTAGCACTGCGGCACGCGCGCCTGACAGCAAATCAGGAGCAGCATCAGATTGTTTATCCTCTTTGGGATTTGTTGGGCGCGAGTGTAAGTGGGCGATATGACGAAATGATGACCATAAATTAGGGCGATCACCGGATGCAGTCGGCAGGAAAAGGCGTATAGTTAGCCTTCTATACAAATATTTAGTCACCCACGAGCGCAATCACTCATGCCTGACCAGCCTGCCGCAGCCCCTGAACACGGCCCACTTCGCCTGAATCTTCTGATCCTCTCCATTGTGAAGTTCAACTTCGCCAGCTATCTCACGATTGGCCTGCCGTTGGCGGTGCTGCCGGGCTTTGTCCATGACGGATTAGGCTACAGCGCCTTTTGGGCGGGATTGGTGATCAGCCTGCAGTACATCGCCACGCTGCTGAGCCGTCCACATGCCGGGCGCTATGCTGATATGTGGGGGCCGAAGAAGGTCGTGGTGCTGGGGCTGGTGGGTTGTCTGATTAGCGGCATCTGTATCCTGCTTTCAGCACTGACGGAAGGGCAGGGCGTCCTCAGCCTGATTTTGCTGTGTCTGGGGCGCGTGATATTGGGCGTGGGGCAAAGCTTCTCTGGCACCGGCACTTCACTGTGGGGCGTGGCGCGCGTTGGGTCGCTGCATATTGGTCGGGTGATTTCCTGGAACGGTATTGTCACCTACGGCGCGATGGCGATTGGTGCACCGCTGGGTGTGGTGATTTTCCGCAGCGGCGGTTTACTGCTGCTTTCCAGCATCATCATTGCCATCTGCGTGCTGGCGATTGCGCTGGCACTGCCGCGTGCGCCAGTGAAAGGCAGCAAAGCCAAACCGCTGCCGTTTCGCGATGTGCTGGGCAAAATCTACGGTTTTGGCCTAATCCTGGCGATGGGGTCAGCAGGGTTTGGCGTCATCGCCACCTTTATCACCCTGTTCTATCAGGATAAAGGCTGGGATGGTGCCGCCTTTGCCCTAACGATGTTCAGTGCCGCCTTTGTCGGTACGCGCCTGCTGTTCCCCAACGCTATCAATAAACTCGGTGGCCTGCGCGTCGCCAGCATCTGTTTTGCCGTCGAAGCGGTTGGACTGTTTCTGGTGGCGGGTTCATTCGATCCCTGGATGGCGAAAATGGGGGCGTTTCTAACCGGTGCAGGTTTCTCGCTGGTGTTCCCGGCGATTGGCGTGGTGGCGGTGAAGGTGGTACCGCAGCAGAATCAGGGCAGCGCGCTAGCGACCTACACGGCGTTTATGGATCTGTCATTGGGCATCACCGGCCCGATTGCGGGGTTTATCATGAGTTACGCCGGAGTCTCGCTGGTGTATCTGCTGACTGCGCTGCTGGTATGTCTGGCGCTGTTCTGCACGTTACGCATGATGAAGCGCATGCCCGCAGAGGCGAACGTAGAAATCAAAGAAAATGCCTGACTCTCAATAGATAAGGCATCCTCAAATTATTCATGTCAATCACTCAGGCGCCCTCGAAACAGGATGTTAAATCGCTCAGGCATCTTTTAAATCGTTAATGTCAGAGCAAGGCGGCAAGTTTGTAAGTCCCCAGGAGCTTACGTCCGTCAGTAATTAGGGTGAGAGCAAACGTTGTTAAATCGCTCAGGCATCCTCTAAATAGTTTACGTCAGAGCAAGGCGGCAAGTTTGTAAGTCCTCAGGAGCTTACGTCCGTAAGTGACTGGGGCGCACAAACGCGGCCAACGCAGCTATGACGTAAAATATGACGAGGATGGAAAAAAGGGCCTCCGACCGAGGCCTAACACTAACAAAGTGTGTCTTGTTATGGACACAGATAAGGGTAGGGGAAACGGCGACCACACACCCTCGGCCGCCGTTATAAATCAGGCTTGCAGTAACTCAATACTCTGGCGAATTTCGCGTTCAATCTCTTTCGCGCCCCACATCTCCAGCTCCGAGGAGAATGGCTCAAATGCGTAAATGCCCTTATAACCAAGCATCTCCAGACGCTTCACCTGCGCCACGCTGTTCAGCACATCGCGGTCGCTCAGCATAATGCGCTCTTCATCCGTCAGTTCCACCGTTGGGCGGGTATCTTCCACGCCTGAGAGATGCACTAAACCAATCTGGTTCACCTCAATCTCCTGCGGGAACTCCTGCTCGGCGTTCTCGTACAGGTGATGATGGAAGGTATCCAGCAACAATTTAAACGGCACGCCCGCCTGCTTAATCAGCTTTTGCGTCTGCACCGCAGAGCGCAGTGAACTCACCGGGAAGCCCAGCGGCTCAACCAGCCCCTGAATACCGTATTCAGCGAAGCGCGGTGCCAGGATCTGCAACGCCTCCAGCGTTTTCTCTGGTGCGATGGCAATACCCTCGTTCAATGGGCACATCACCAGCGCTTTGGCTCCAATGGCTTTTGCTTCTTGCAACATCGCTTCGGCTTTGCTCAACAGCGCGTCATCAGGGCGGTTAAACGGATAGAGCGCGTTAATGGTCTCGATCTCGATGTGATACTTATCCGCCAGCGATCGCAGCTGCGACGCGCTCAGACCATCGGTGACCTTGCCGCCCGGCATATCGTTACGCAGTTCCACTTTGCTCAAACCCAGTCGCTGAACTAACTGGAAAAAAGCTTCTAGTGAGAGCGCAGGCGCAATTTTACGGTTGATACAGAAACGGGTTGGATCGATGGCCATGTGTGGCTCCTGTAATAGGATACGGATCAGATGCTGCAAAGAAAACATTTATTTCATTGTTAGTGAATTATGAAATATCAGATATTGGATCTTCCTCGCAAAAATTTCATATTTCGTTTCGCGCAACAGCATAGCGACGTGACTTAAGTAGAAAATGTGTGGTCACAGTGGGTTAGGGTTGCGCCGGGGCAACAGGGGAAGAACGCCCGTAGTGAGGGCTTTGCGCCTGCCTGACGGCCAGAGCGGGAAAAATGCGATCCATGCCGCTAAAAGGAAATTTTCCAAAAAGAAGTATTTGAAAAATTTATTTCATTGTAATAGCTTCATAGCACGCTTTTCGTATTGCCTGGTCAGGTGGTGTTGCAGTGATAACCGACTGCCTGCAGGGAATTTCACATCAAAGAGGCAACGACATGACTATCGTAGGAAACTTTATCGGCGGCAAGATTACCCACAGCGCCAGCAATGAAACCATCCCGGTATACGATCCAGCCACCGGCAAAGTCGCGCGTGAACTGACGCAGAGCACCGCTGCTGAAGTGGAAAAAGCGATCGAAATCGCCCATGCCGCGTTCCCTGAATGGTCGAAAACTGCGCCGCTGCGTCGTGCCCGTGTGATGTTCAACTTCAAAGCACTGATGGAAAAACACCGTGACGAGCTGGCTGCGCTGATTGTGTCTGAGCACGGCAAAGTGTGGTCGGATGCGTTAGGTGAGCTGACGCGCGGTATCGAAGTGATCGAGTTTGCCTGCGGAATCCCGCATCTGATCAAAGGTGAAAACTCACCAAGCGTCGGCACCGGCGTGGATAGCTACTCGCTGATGCAGCCGGTTGGCGTGGTCGCGGGTATTACGCCTTTCAACTTCCCGGCGATGGTGCCACTGTGGATGTTCCCTATCGCACTGGCGTGCGGTAACACCTTCATCCTGAAGCCACCGGCGCTGGATCCATCAGCCTCTGTGCGTATGGCTGAACTGCTGAAAGAAGCAGGACTGCCGGATGGCGTGTTCAACGTGGTGCACTCGTCTAACGAAGATGCTGAGCAGCTGTACAAAGATCCGCGTATTGCGGCAGTGAGCTTCGTCGGCTCTTCCGGCGTGGCCGAGCATATCTACAAAACCGCCAGCGCCTACGGTAAACGTGTGCAGGCGTTTGGTGCGGCAAAAAACCACGCTATCGTGATGCCTGATGCCGATCTGGATGCCACTGTGAATGCCATCATGGGCGGCGCCTTTGGTTCTGCCGGTGAGCGTTGCATGGCGCTGCCTGTGGTTGTCGCAGTGGGCAATGATACTGCTGACAAACTGATTGCGCGTCTGACTCCGCTGATCAAAGCGTTGCGCATCGGCCCCGGTATCCAGAAAGGTGCTGAAGAGAACGAAATGGGCCCGGTGGTTTCTGCCGCACATCAGAAGAAAGTATTGGGCTACATCGACAAAGGTGAAGCCGAGGGCGCAAAACTGGTGGTAGATGGTCGTGGCGTGAAAGTCGCAGGCCATGAAGAGGGTTATTACGTGGGCGGCACCCTGTTTGATAACGTTACCCCGGACATGGTGATCTGGCGCGAAGAGATCTTCGGACCGGTATTGAGCATCATGCGTTCTACCGATTTCGACAGCGCGCTGAAGCTGGTAAACAGCCATGAATTCGGCAACGGCAGCGCCATCTTCACCAGCAACGGTCACACCGCGCGTGAGTTCGTGCAGAACGTGGAAGCGGGCATGGTAGGCGTTAACGTTCCCGTGCCGGTGCCAATGGCGTTCCACAGCTTCGGCGGCTGGAAGCGCTCAGTGTTCGGTGCCCTGAACGTGCACGGTCCAGACGGCGTGCGTTTCTACACCCGCATGAAAACCGCCACCGTACGTTGGCCGAGCGGTCAGCAGACTGTTTCAGAGTTCAGCATGCCGACGCTGGGCTAATCTCGCTCTAACAAGGAGATCGATGATGTCTTTGATTTCGAAAGCACAGCAGCCAGACAGCAACGGCCGTATTCAGCACGTCACGCCGGAAAGTGCGGGCTGGGAGTATGTCGGTTTTGATGCTTATCTGTTGAAGAAGGGCCAAAGCCTGAAACTCAGCAGCGGCGATAAAGAGCTGTGCCTGGTGCTGGTGGCGGGTTTTGCCTCAGTGAAAACCCGCAACGCGGAGTTTCCCAACCTCGGCAAACGCCTGTCACCGTTCGAGCGTATTCCACCGTACTCGGTGTATGTGCCGCACGATGATGAAGTAGAAGTCTACGCCGACAGCGATCTGGAACTGGCGGTGTGTAATGCGCCGAGTAAAGGCAACCTGCCTGCACGCCTGATTGCCCCGGAAGATGTGGGTGTGGAGCAGCGTGGTAAAGGGCGCAATCAGCGTCTGGTGCACAACATTTTGCCGGACAACAAAGAGGCCGACAGCCTGCTGGTGGTGGAAGTGTATACCGACGAGGGCGCGACCAGTTCGTACCCGAGCCATAAACATGACCAGAAAACCAGCCCGGATGAGACCTATCTGGAAGAGACCTATTATCACCGTTTCGATCCAGAGCCTGGTTTCGCGATGCAGCGCGTGTATACCGACGACCGTTCACTCGACGAGTGCATGGCGCCGTATAACCGCGATGTGGTGACCGTCCCGCGTGGCTACCATCCGGTGGCCACCATTGCGGGTTACGATAACTACTATCTGAACGTGATGGCCGGTCCGGTGCGTTTGTGGAAGTTTACCTGGGAAAAAGATCACGCCTGGGTGAACAGTGATAAGTACCCGCGCAGCAAATAAAGTCGCAGGTCGTCCTAATGGCGACCCTATCGGCTAGCGATACGCTTGTCGTTGGGTGTGCAGTGATGCGCACCTGCCAGAACATCGCAAGATATGAATGACACATGTAAAAAGGGCAGCCCAATGGCTGCCCTTTGTGATGTGCAACGCTCGGCGAAGTTATTCGCCGGTGTTGGTATTATTCAACGCTAATGAAACCGCCAGCGTCTGCGCCAGACAGAGTGAGGCGACCTGCGAACGGAAGCCATCAACCTGCGCTTCGCGCACCACAAAACATACATCGCTGAAGGCGGCCAGCGGACTCACCTGGCTGTCGGTGATGGCAATCAGATGTGCGCCGCGTTTGGCACCCAACTCAACCAGCTCAACCGCTTCACGCGCATACGGCGAGTAGCTGATGGCAATCACCACATCTTTGGGATTCACCATGCTCAACTGCTCGGTAAACATGCCGCCGAGACCGTCGATCAGAAACGCACGACGCTCCAGATGGCGCAGCGCATACACCAGATAAGACGCAACGCTGAATGAGCGACGCAGGCCAATGATGTAGATATTCTCGGCTTCATCCAGCATTTTCACCGCTTTGTTCAGCTGGTCCGGATTAACCTGCATGGCTAGCTGCTGCAATGCCTGGCTGTTCACCATGGTGAAGACGTTGAGAATCTCAACCGGGCTCTCAGGAGAACTGGCGCTGTCATCCGTTGCGGTCTGGCGGAACAGACGGGCGCGCTCTGTGTAGTTCACCGTTTCTTCCATCAGATGTTGACGGAAAACCTGTTTCATTTCGTTGAAACCGCTGAAGCCAAATGCGTTGGCAAAGCGAATCAGCGTGGAGGGCGGCACATCGGCCTGTTGCGCGATGGAAGCGACGGTATCGAAAGCAATGCTGTTGCTGTTATCAAGTATATAACGAGCCACCTGCTTCAGGCGTTTACTCAGCGTCTCATAGCGACGACGGATATCGTCCTGTAACAAGGTTAATTGGGTTGGATTATTGGTCATGACTTCGGCCCGTCAAAAATGAAAATATGGCTGGATAATGAGCGCTATAGTACCAGATGGATGGAAAATTTCATTTGTTTGACGCTATCGTGACGCTTATTTCATCGGTTTATGAAATGCCTCACAAAAAGAAGTGATTAGCGAGAAGGCAAAAGCCAATAAAAAAAGCGGCTCTTGCGAGCCGCTTTTAACTGTGATTAAACCCTGTCAGCCACGTGCCGCGCGCCAGTAGCCAATCAGTCGCAGATAGTTGCCTTTCACCGTTTCAATCAGCGCTTTATCATCCAGTTCACCGTTGAGCCATTGGCGTGAAGGTTGGCCGAAGATGGTGCGTCCGACGGCAAAGCCTTTCACCCACGGCGCTTGCGCCGCCGCCGAGAAACCGGCTTTCAGCGTCTCTTCCGGTGCATCGAGGCCGAGCAGCAGAATGCCGCGGCAGTGGGGATCGTTCTGTTCGATCAACCCGCTGATGGCCTGCCAGCTCTCCGCCGACAGCGGTGGCAGTTTCCACCAGTCCGGCTGAATGCCCAGGCTGTAGAAGTGACTCAGCATGTCGTAATAGTACGCTTCATTACGGTCCGGATTGCTCTCCGGCAGAATCAGTTCCAGCAGCAGCTCATGCCCGCTCTTGTTACAACCGTTCCACACATCGAGTACCAGTTCATCCTGCTCTTTACGCAGCTCGGCGCTGTCGTGCGGATGGTAGAACACCAGGCATTTCACCACGTGCTCTGCCGGCCAGTCGACCAGTTGCGAACCGATGTTACCGTGCTCCAGACGCAGGGGACGCGAGCTTGGCAGTTCGATAGGTCGGCCAATCCACCAGTTTTTGCCGGTAATGGCGTTCAGCGCTTTCTGGCCGTAGGTGGTATCCGCCAGAATCCCACTCTTCTCATTTAAGCCTGCTTCGTTGGCCGCTTCCTGTGCCGCCTGCAGCAGCAGCAGTTTCAACTGCGGGATCTTATTTTCACTGACGCCCGCTTCACGTGCCATATCTGCCAACTGCTTACGGTGGTCAAAGGCGAACACGTTGAGTTCTGGCCACTGCTGTTTACGCGTGGTGACGCGGTGCAGATGGTTGAGGCGCGCATCCAGATCCGGACGTTTCACATCTTTATCGCGACCAAGGAAATCGTCCAGCTCTTCTTTGGTTGGCATCGCCGGCGCGCAACCGTGGCGTGAGACCACCAGCGCACCACAGGCGTTGGCGTAGCGGCAAGCCTGTTCCCAGCTTTCATCATTCAGCCAGCCGCGCAGCAGGCCAGACATAAAGGCATCGCCTGCACCCAGCACGTTCAGGACTTCAACGCGTACGCCGGTTTGCAATTTGGTCTGTTCCCAGCTGTCCGGGATATCACCTTCAAACACCACGCAACCCAAGGGGCCACGTTTACACACCAGCGTGGCTTTACTTGCCTGGCGCACATTTTTCAGTGCTGTTAGCGTATCCGTGCTGCCGCCGGCAATATGGAACTCTTCTTCCGTTCCTACCACCAAATCGAAATAGTGCAGCACTTCCTGCAGCTGTTTCGTGACTTCACCGGATTCAACGAAACGCGTTTCGCCATCGCCCAGTGACGTCAGGCCCCACAGCACCGGACGATAATCGATATCCAGTGCGGTGCGCAGACCATTTCGCTTGGCGATATCCAACGCTTTCAGTACTGCAGCGCGGGTTTGCGGATGTGAAAGATGCGTACCGGTGACCGCGACAGCGCGAGAAGAGGTGATGAATTCCTCTTTAATGTCATCCGGCACCAGGCCCATATCGGCACAATTGTCGCGGTAGAAGATCAGCGGGAAGGTATCTTCATCTTTAATACCGAGGATCACCAGGCCGGTCAGGCGGTTTTTATCGGTGATCAGCCCATCGGTGTTACAACCTACGCGCTGCAATTCTTCTCGCAGAAAGCGGCCGTTATGTTCATCCCCTACGCGTGCCAGCATGGCTGATTTCAAGCCCTGAATGGCTGTTCCATAGGCCACGTTACCGGAAGAACCGCCCAGATATTTATTAAAGCTGGTCATATCTTCCAGACGTGATCCGATTTGCTGACCGTAGAGGTCGACGGCGATGCGTCCGATACAAATCACATCAAGCCGCTTCTGTTGTGTACTCATACCTGTGGTTTCCTTCTGTGATAAGCAGACACTGGGGCGAAAACGCCCAACATCAAGCGCTATGCTTCCGGGTTCTCAAGGTGCCTGATTGGCTATGGTCGCAGTATGAGGAATAAAAATTCCAAATACAATATGAAATGAAACATCCATCGCGATTTTGTGACCGAGGTAAAACTCTGCACAATGCGCTATCACGGCACGCTGTTTAGCATCAGTTTCACTGATGCTCTGGCTTGTGAGCCAGGTCGCAGGAAAATGGCTGTGAATAAAGGAAGCTACTGAAGTGAAATGAAATTTCGCTATCTTGTTAAAATGCTATTTTGTCATTCCACTTTTATCCCTGCAACGGCCTCCGCTGGCAACGTTTCATCGCTGAATTTGATCTCCATCGCAAAATGAAATGTTTCTTCTGTAATTACGTTTAATGAAAAAAATATTTGTTTATAATCGCCACACGTTTCACTTATCCGCGGGTGCCGTAACGGCAGCGAAAACCCGAACCGCGTTGTACCTCACGTCAGGTACCAGCATGTAAAGGAAGAAGCATATGGGCACAATCAGACTTACCACGGCACAGGCGCTGGTGACATTTCTTGATAACCAGTATCTGAACGTTGACGGCGTTGAAACCAAATTTGTGAAAGGCATTTTTGCCATTTTCGGCCACGGTAACGTGCTGGGACTGGGGCAAGCGCTGGAGCAGGACAGCGGCGATCTGGTGGTGCATCAGGGTCGTAATGAACAGGGCATGGCGCATGCGGCGATTGGTTTCGCCAAGCAGTCACTGCGTCGTCAGATTATTGCCTGTACCTCTTCAGTGGGACCGGGCGCGGCGAACATGATCACCGCCGCTGCCACGGCGACCGCGAACCGCATTCCTTTATTGCTGCTGCCGGGTGATGTGTTCGCGACGCGTCAGCCCGATCCCGTTTTGCAGCAGATCGAGCAGAGCCACGATCTCAGCATCAGCACCAACGATGCCTTCCGCGCGGTGAGCAAATACTGGGACCGCGTTAGCCGTCCTGAACAGCTGATGACTGCCTGTATTAATGCCTTGCGTGTGCTGACCGACCCGGCGGAGACCGGTGCCGTGACCATCGCGCTGCCGCAAGACGTGCAGGGTGAGGCCTGGGACTTCCCGGAATATTTCTTCCAGAAACGAGTGCACCGTCTGGATCGCCGTCTACCGACCGCTGCCCAGTTGGAAGATGCTCTGTCGCTGATTGCGCGTAAACACAAGCCGCTGATTATCGTGGGTGGCGGTCTGAAATATTCCGATGCCGGTGCCGCGCTGCTGAAATTCGCGGAACGCTTTAACATCCCGTTTGCCGAAACGCAGGCCGGTAAAGGCACCATTGTTTCTGATCATCCACTGAATGTGGGTGGCGTCGGCGAAACCGGCTGCCTGGCGGCTAACCTGTTGGCGAAAGAAGCCGACCTGGTGATCGGGATCGGCACGCGCTACACCGATTTCACCACCGCTTCGAAATGGATTTTCCAGAATCCTGAAGTGAGCTACCTCAACATCAACGTCAGTAATTTCGACAGCTACAAGCTTGATGCGGTGCAGCTGTTAGCGGATGCGCGTGAAGGGTTGACCGCACTGGAAAGCGGACTGAAAGGCTTTGAGAACCACTGGGGCGGTCAGGTTGAGCAGGCACAAAGCAAGCTGCTGAAAGAGACGCAGCGTGTGTATGCCGCCACTTATAACACCGACGATTTTATTCCCGAAATCGCCGATCACATTGACCGTGAAGCGCTGTTTACTGAGTTTGAGCGCCTGACGCAGTCAGTGCTGACGCAGAGCAGCGTGCTGGGCACCTTAAACGAGCAGCTCCCAAAGGATGCAGTGATTGTCGCGGCAGCGGGCAGTCTGCCGGGCGACCTGCAACGTATGTGGCGCACCAAAGATTACAACTCGTACCACGTTGAATATGGCTATTCCTGCATGGGCTACGAAGTCAATGCCGCGTTGGGCGTGAAGCTGGCGCAGCCGCAGCGTGAAGTTTACGTGATGGTTGGCGATGGCTCGTTCATGATGCTGCACTCCGAGCTGGTCACCTCGATTCAGGAAGGCGCGAAAATCAACGTGGTGCTGCTGGATAACATGACCAACGGCTGTATTAACAACCTGCAGATGGAACACGGCATGGACAGCTTCACCACCGAGTTCCGTTTCCGCAACCCGGAAGGCGGCAAGCTGGATGGCGGCTTTATTCCGGTCGATTTCGCGGCGATTGCGGGCGGTTACGGCTGTAAAACTTATCGCATCACCACGCTGGAACAGTTGGAAGCTGCACTGATTGACGCGCAGAAACAGACCGTTTCAGTGCTGTTCGACATCAAAGTGCTGCCAAAAACCATGATTCACAAATATTTCAGCTGGTGGCACGTTGGTGTGGCTCAGACTTCAACGTCTGAACGCACGCAGGAAGTCGCTGACAAGCTTAACGTGCATATCGAACAAGCACGTAAGTACTAACACCCTTTTGAGGCCGGCGTTCGCCGGCCTTGTTTAACCCTATGTACCCCAAATAATTCGAGAGTCAGGAAGACGGCCAACGAGAGCAGCCAACGCACCTGCATCTTGAAATATGAAGGGCATACTTATCCGACTCTACAGGTGTAATTATGACGCTCAAACTCGGTGTAATTGGTACCGGTGCAATTGGTCAGGATCACAGTCGTCGCTGCAACAATGTGTTGCAGGGCGCGAAAGTGGTGGCGGTTTCAGATATCAACGTGGAAGGGGCCCGTGCGGCGCTGCAGCGTCTGAATATCGAAGCTGAGGTGTATCAGGATGGTCATCAGGTGATTCACTCGCCGGAGGTGGATGCCATTCTGGTGACATCATGGGATCCGACCCACGAAGAATTCACCCTCGCCGCCATTGCTGCTGGCAAGCCGGTGTTCTGCGAGAAGCCGCTGGCGATGAGCGCCGAAGGCTGCCGCCGCATCGTTGATGCCGAAATTAAACACGGTAAACGCCTGGTGCAGGTGGGCTTTATGCGTCCGTACGATTCAGGCTATCGCGCGTTGAAGAAAGTGATCACTGACGGTGAAATCGGCGAGCCGCTGATGCTGCACTGTGCGCACCGCAACCAGAGCGTGGGCGAAAATTACACCACCGATATGGCGATCACCAACACCCTGATTCACGAGCTGGACGTGCTGCGCTGGTTGACCGAAGACGATTATAAATCGGTGCAGGTGGTGTTCCCGCGTTCCACCTCGAAGAGCCACGCCAAATTGAAAGATCCGCAAATCGTGCTGTTCGAAACCCAGAAGGGCATTCGTATTGATGTCGAGATCTTCGTGAACTGCGCATACGGCTACGACATTCAGTGTGAAGTGGTGGGCGAAGAGGGCATTGCCAAACTGCCTGAGCCTTCCTCTATTCAGATGCGTAAAAACGCGCGTCTCGGCAATGCGCTGCTTACTGACTGGAAAGACCGTTTCATTGAAGCCTATGACGTTGAACTCCAGGCCTTCATCAATGACGCCACGGCGGGCAAGTTGACCGGTCCTTCCGCCTGGGATGGGTTTGCCGCTTCCGTTGCGGCGGATGCGTGCCATAAAGCCCAGAACAGCGGCGCTATTGAGCCGGTGACCATGCCAGCGCGTCCAGACTTTTACGCTAAATAACTGAATCCGTGCGCTAACACTTCTCTCTCAGAATCAGGGAATTGAAATGAACAAAGACAATGTAAAACTGGCGATTGCGCCAATCGGCTGGACCAACGATGACATGCCAGAGCTGGGCAGCGAAAATACCTTCCAGCAGACCGTCAGTGAAATGGCGCTGGCAGGTTTCACCGGCAGTGAAGTCGGCAGTAAATACCCGAAAGATCCCGCAGTGTTGAAGCCGATGTTGGATATTCGTGGTATCCAAATCTGCAATGCCTGGTTCAGCACTTTCTTCGCCAACGGTGACAAGGCGAAAACCATCGACGAGTTCACCCATCACATGAACTTCCTGCACGCCATGGGAGCGCGCGTGATTGGCTGCTCTGAACAAAGCAAAAGTATTCAGGGCACCACGCTGGCGGTGCTGGAGCAGAAACCGATCTTCACGGATGAAGAGTGGCGTCTGACGGCGGAAGGCTACAACGAGTTGGCTGAAATCGCGGCGAAGAAGGGTATGCGCGTGACACTGCACCATCACATGGGGACCGGCATTCAGACCCCAGCGGAAATCGATCGCTTTATGGAATCGACCAATCAGAATGTCGGCCTGCTGTATGACACTGGCCACATCTACTACTCCGAAGGCTCACAGCAGGCGATGCTGGATGTGCTGACCCAATATCTGCCACGTATTTTCCACGTCCACCTGAAAGATGTGCGTGACAGCGTGGTGGCTGAAGTGCGTGAAAAATCACTGTCGTTCCTTGATGGCGTGAAGAAAGGCACCTTCACCGTGCCGGGCGACGGCGTGATTGATTTCAAACCGGTGTTCAAAATCCTCGACGATTACGGCTACAAAGGCTGGATGGTGGTAGAAGCGGAGCAGGATCCGGCGCTGGCCAATCCGTTCGAATATGCGGTGAAAGCACGTAAATATATTCGCGAGAATACCGGGTTATAAGTTCAATGATACGCAATGAATTGCGCCGCTGCGGATTGTGCACTTTCGTGGTAGCGGTGCGATTCATCGCGCTGTTTTGACTTCAGACACCATAAAAAAGGCCGTTACCCCTTTCAGGATAACGGCCTTTTTATTTGGCCTGGATTACGAAGCCAGCGACAGCGCCGGTTTCTGACCGTTGACCGCCAGCCACTCGCGAATGCGCGCCTGCTCGGCTTCTGTCAGCCACATACCTTGTTTGGTACGACGCCAGATCGCATCATCCAGTTCGCGCACCCACTCATTTTTCACCAGGTAGCGCAATTCAGCTTCATAAAACTCGTGGCCGAAGTTCTCGCCCAGATCCGCCAGACTGCTTGCGCCAGCCAGCAGTTCTTCGGTGCGGCTGCCGTAGGTACGGGCAAAGTGGCGCGCCATGCCTTCGCTGATAAACGGATAGCGACGACGTAAGCCCGCGGAGTAATCTTCACGGGTGCCAGAGAAATCACCGCCTGGCAATACTGCTGATTTAGTCCAGGCTGGGCCGGCGTTGGGATAGTACTTCGCCAGTTTCTCCAGTGCGTGCTCTGCCAGCTTACGATAGGTGGTCAGCTTACCGCCAAACACGGACAGCAGCGGCGCCTGGCCGTTGTCATCGTGCACATCCAGCGTGTAATCACGGGTGATGGCCTGCGGAGAATCCGATTCGTCATCACACAGCGGACGCACACCAGAATAAGTCCAGACGATGTCATCTTTGCTCAGCTGCTGTTTGAAGTGTCCGTTAAACACTTTCAGCAGATAGCTGATTTCGTTGTCATCGATCTTCACGTCTTTCGGATCGCCTTTGTACTCCACATCTGTCGTACCGATGATAGAGAACTCGTCCATCCACGGAATCACAAACACGATACGGTTATCTTCGTTCTGCAGGATATAAGCCTGCTTTTCACGATGTACGCGCGGCACCACAATGTGGCTGCCTTTGATCAGGCGAATGCCATAAGGTGATTTTAGTTTCAGACCATCGTCGAACAGTTGCTTCACCCATGGGCCAGCGGCGTTGACCAGGCCTTTAGCGCGCCAGGTGAAAATTTTGCCGGTATCGATATCTTCCGCTTCCACCATCCAGAGACCACCTTCGCGCCATGCACGGTTAACGCGGGTGCGGGTGCGCACTTCGCCACCCTGTTTCACCACTTCCTGCGCGTTAAGTACCACCATGCGCGCATCGTCCACCCAGCAGTCGGAATATTCGAATCCGCGCGTGATCTCAGGCTTAAGGGCCGATTCCGCGCCAAAACGCAGGCCTTTACTGCCCGGTAAGGTGGTGCGTTTACCCAGGCGGTCGTACATAAACAGGCCAAGGCGAATCATCCACGCCGGACGCAGATGCGGGCGATGTGGCAAGCGGAAGCGCATTGGGAAGGCAATGTGCGGTGCCATTTTCAGCAGCACTTCACGTTCGGCCAGCGCTTCGCCCACCAGACGGAATTCGTAATGTTCCAGGTAGCGCAGGCCACCGTGGATTAATTTAGAGCTGTTGGAGGAGGTTGCACAGGCCAAATCCCGCGCCTCCAGCATCAGCACTGACAGTCCGCGTCCTGCAGCGTCCACTGCAATGCCGGCTCCGTTAATGCCGCCGCCGATCACGATCAGGTCTTTGGTTTCCACGTCATCTCCTCCGATGTTCGGAATAGTTCTAAAATGTTCGTTTTCGAGCGTAATAATAATCGGAAACCAACATTGATGCCAGCGCTTAACTCAATAAAAACATTTTTGCGTGATATAGCTAACATTCCTGCAGGAAAAAAAATCCATAGCCATAACTTTTGTCAGGTTATCGCGACGGATTCTCAGGTTAAACTAGGCGCTAATTGTGACGACCTTATGAGAGACACCATGGAAAACTTCGAATGTATTTCGGTTCAGCAGGCTAACGAGCACCTGGCACAAGGCGCACAGCTGGTGGACATTCGCGACCCACAAAGCTTTGCCATGGGCCACGCGACAGGCTCGTTGCATCTGTCGAATGACAATCTGGCGGACTTTATCGCGCAGGCGAATCATGCGTTGCCGGTGCTGGTGATGTGCTATCACGGCAACAGCAGCAAAGGGGCGGCGCAGTTTTTGTTAGGGCAGGGATTCAGTGCAGCGTATAGCATCGATGGCGGTTTTGACGCCTGGCGTGCCGTGTTCCCCGCGCAGGTGGCCACTGGCGGCGTCTGAGACGATCACATAAAGGAAGGAGAACCCGCACGATGCGCATTACTCAGTTCAACAACCCGCGTATGGCGCAGGCGTTTGTGGATTACATGGCAACGCGCGGCGTCACGCTGCGTATTGAGCGCGAAAGCCACTATGTCATTATGCTGGATGATGAAGCCAGGCTGGAGATGGTTGAAAACGAACTTGCCCAGTTCGTACGCGACCCTAATCATCCACGCTATCAGGCCGCCAGCTGGCATACAGGCAGTACCGAAAGTGGCTTGCGCTATGAACGCAGCAACATCTGGGCGAATATTCGTGAACGCGCAGGCCCGCTCACCATGACGATCATGATTGCCTGCGTGGCGGTGTTCATCATGATGCAGATTGTCGGTGATGATGTGGCGCTGGATTGGCTGGCGTGGCCTGCTGACTCCTCGCAGTATTTCCAGGTGTGGCGCTGGTTTAGCCATGCGTTGTTGCACTTCTCACTGCTGCACATCCTGTTCAATCTGATGTGGTGGTGGTATCTCGGTGGCGCAGTGGAGAAGCGCATTGGCAGTGGCAAGCTGTTTGTGATTATGCTCATTTCCGCGCTGTTAAGCGGCTGGATGCAGGCTAAATTCAGCGGTGTACTGTTCGGCGGACTATCGGGCGTGGTGTATGCGCTGATGGGTTATTGCTGGCTGCGTGGCGAGCGCGATCCCGAAAGTGGTATTTATCTGGAGCGCGGTCTGATGGGCTTCGCTATTGTATGGCTGATTATTGGCTGGTACGGCGCTTTTGGGCTGTCGATTGCTAACGCTGCACATGTCACCGGCTTGCTGGTCGGCCTGGCAATGGCGTTTGTCGATACGCGCAATGTGGCACGTCGGTAGCAGGTATAAAAAGAAAACGGCTCTGAGCCGAGGAGAGAGATGTGAAGCAGACGCAACGTCATGACGCCATTATCGATTTGGTGCGACGCCAGGGATATGTCAGTACGGAAGAGCTGGTGGATCACTTTGAGGTGAGCCCGCAAACCATTCGGCGTGACCTGAACGATCTGGCCGATCAGAATAAAATCCAGCGTCATCACGGCGGCGCGGCGCTGCCTTCCAGCTCTGAAAACACCGCATGGCAGGATCGTAAAATGATGTGGTCGGCGGAGAAAGCGCGCATTGCCGAGCGTGTGGCGAGCCAGATCCCCGATGGTGCCACGCTGTTTATCGATATCGGCACCACGCCTGAAGCGGTGGCGCATGCGTTGCTGAACCATAACAATCTGCGTGTGGTGACCAACAACCTCAACGTGGCAATTTTGCTGATGGCGAAACCGGACTTCCGCGTGATCATCGCCGGCGGTGAAGTGCGTACGCGCGATGGTGGCATCATGGGCGAAGCGACGCTGGATTTCATCTCCCAGTTCCGCCTCGACTACGGCATTCTCGGCATCAGCGGTATTGATATGGATGGCTCACTGCTGGAGTTCGATTACCACGAAGTACGCACCAAACGCGCGATAATCGAAAACTCACGCTGCGTGATGTTGGTGGTGGACCATTCTAAGTTTGGCCGTAATGCGATGGTGAACCTGGGGAATATGAGCCTGATTGACTACATGTATACCGATCAGACGCCGCCCGCCAGCGTGCTGAAGGTGATTGAGCAACACGAAGTCCATCTCGAACTCTGCTAATCCATCCTGCCGGGGCGGCCTCTGTGCCGCCCGCAGGGTCGCATCAGGTTGAGCGCCACGCTTAAATCCACTTTTTTTCCCTTCATCCGCATTTCTCTGTCGCTTTTTTCTTCGCCCCCGGCTTTACTTATCCTTTCTGGTTTTGCGCTCGCCCATCTTTACCGTTAACGGACTCGAAGGGATTGATATGTCGCAGCAAAAATTTAATAAGACACGTTTCGACGCCGCACTTACCCGCCAATGGCAGCACCTTGGACTCACCTCCGCCCAGCAAATGACACCGCATCAGTGGTGGCAGGCATTAAGCCGTGTGCTGACGGAGATGCTCGCCACACAGCCGCCCGCCACACCGCGCGCAGGCCAACGCCATGTGAACTATCTGTCGATGGAGTTTCTTATCGGCCGCCTGACTGGCAACAACTTGCTGAATCTCGGTTGGTACGACGAGGTGAAGGAAGCGCTGGCGGCGCATCAGGTAGAACTCAGTGAGTTGCTGGAGGAAGAGGTGGATCCGGCGCTTGGCAACGGTGGATTGGGGCGCCTGGCCGCGTGCTACATGGACTCCATGGCCACTGTCGGGCAGGCCGCGATGGGACATGGCCTTAATTATCAGTACGGTTTGTTTCGCCAGACCTTTGACGATGGCCAGCAAAAAGAGGCGCCGGACGACTGGCAGCGCAACAGTTATCCGTGGTTTCGCCATAACGCCGCGCAGGATGTGCAGGTTGGCATCGGCGGCAAAGTGAAGAAAAACAGCGATGGCTCGCTGCAGTGGCGACCTAAATTTCATCTTAAGGGTGAAGCCTGGGATTTGCCGGTGGTCGGCTACCGCAATGGCGTGACGCTGCCGTTACGTTTGTGGCAAGCCACCAGCGTGCATCCGTTCGATCTCACCCTGTTCAATGATGGCAAGTTCCTGCAGGCCGAACAGCCCGGGATTGATGCTGACAAACTCACCAAGGTGCTGTATCCCAACGATAATCACGCTGAAGGGAAGCGCCTGCGCCTGATGCAGCAATATTTCCAGTGCGCCTGCGCGGTAGGCGATATTTTGCGTCGTCATCATCTCGCTGGGCGCTCGATTCACACCTTGCCCGATTTTGAAGTCATCCAGCTCAACGATACCCATCCCACCATCGCCATCCCGGAAATGCTGCGTATTCTGCTGGATGAGCATCAATTGAGCTGGGATGAAGCCTGGCACATCACCAGTCGTGTATTCGCCTATACCAATCACACGCTGATGCCAGAAGCACTGGAGCGTTGGGATGAACAGCTGGTGCGCGATCTGCTGCCGCGCCATATGCTGATCATTCGCGAAATTAATCAGCGGCTGAAAAAAATCGTCAAGAAGCAGTGGCCTGGTGACAGCGCGACCTGGCAAAAGCTGGCGGTGGTGGCCGACGGGCAGGTGCGTATGGCGAACCTGTGTGTGGTGAGCTGTTTCGCCGTGAATGGCGTGGCTGCGCTGCACTCTGAGCTGGTGGTGAAGGATCTGTTCCCGGAGTATCACCAACTGTGGCCGACCAAATTCCATAATGTCACCAACGGCATCACACCGCGCCGCTGGTTGAAGCAGTGCAATCCGCTGCTGTCGAACCTGATTGATGAGACGTTGCAGGTGGAGTGGGCCAACGATCTGGATGCGCTGGAGTGGCTGGCGCCCTATGCGCGTAAGAAAGCTTTCCGTCAGCAGTTCCGTACCATCAAGCAGCAGAACAAGCTGCGCCTGACCGTATACATCAAACGCGTGACCGGCATTGATGTGAACCCTGATGCGCTGTTCGATGTGCAGATTAAGCGGCTACACGAGTACAAACGTCAGCACCTCAGCCTGCTGCATATGCTGCACTGCTATCGTCAACTGCGGGACAATCCTGATAACCCCGACTTTGTACCACGCGTGTTTCTGTTTGGTGCGAAAGCCGCGCCAGGCTACTACCTGGCCAAGAACATCATCTACGCCATCAACAAAGTGGCTGAAGTGATTAACAACGATCCCAAAGTTGGCGATCGGTTGAAAGTGGTATTTATTCCGGACTATCGCATTACCGCCGCAGAGCTGATGATTCCGGCAGCCGATCTCTCGGAGCAAATCTCGACCGCCGGTTATGAAGCGTCCGGTACCGGGAATATGAAGCTGGCGCTGAATGGCGCGCTGACCATTGGCACGCTGGATGGCGCAAACGTTGAGATCGCCGAAGCGGTGGGCGAGAAGAACATCTTTATCTTCGGCAATACGGTGGATGAGGTAAAGGCGCTCAAAGCCAACGGCTACAGCCCGAAAAAGCTGCGCAAGCAGAATAAGTATCTGGATGGTTTGCTGAAAGACCTGGAGAAGGGCAAGTTCAGTGCAGGTGACAAGCAGGCATTTGACATGCTGCTCACCAGCCTGACCAAAGGCGGCGATCCCTGGCTGGTACTGGCCGATTTCGAGGCTTATCTCGAGGCGCAGCAGCAGGTTGAAGCCTTGTGGAAAAATCCGGAGGCGTGGGCCAAAGCGGCGATTCTTAACACCGCGCGCACCGGACGTTTCAGCTCTGATCGTTCGATTCGCGATTACCAGCAGCGTATCTGGCAGGCCGCGCGCTGATTTACAGCTCGCCAACAATGGCAACCCGATGTTGTTCGGTACGGTTTTCGTCGGGTGCGCATGGATGCGCACCGCACCCTAGGAGATGCGATGACACTCAGTAAACTGGATAAGGCCGCGCAGGACGCGGGTATTGCGGTAGATTTTACCAACGCGAACGGTGAGCGGGTGCGCATTAGCGACGACACCAAACGTGCACTGCTGGCGGTGATGAATACGCCGGAAGGTAAAGCGCCACCACTGCCGCCGGTGCTGGTTTTTACCCCGCGCCGTCCGCGTCAGTGTTGCCCGCAGGGCAAAGGCGAGTTTAGCTGGCAGTTTGAAACCGAACGCGGCAAAACTTACAGCGGCACGCTACAGGCGGGGGAAGCCTTCGCGTTGCCACCGCGTCTGGCGCAGGGTTATCACCGTTTGACCTTGCGGCAGGGACGCCAGCAATGGCACTCGCGCATTATTATCGCGCCACGTCGCTGCTATTTATCCGAACCGCTAGCGCAAGGCGACAAACGCTGGGGAGCGCTGGTACAGCTTTACACGCTGCGATCCGATCGCAATTGGGGGATCGGTGATTTTGGCGATCTTGCGCAAATGCTGGAGCAGGTTGCCGCTCACGGTGGCGATTTTGTTGGCCTCAACCCGTTACACGCGCTTTATCCTGCGCAGCCTGAACACGCCAGCCCTTATAGCCCCACCTCACGTCGCTGGCTGAATATGTTGTATATCGACATCAATCAGGTCGCGGCATTCGCACAAAGTGATGAAGCACAGCGTTGGTGGAAACGCGCTAAAACGCGCAAGGATGTGCAAGCCGCGCGCGCAACTGACTATGTCGACTATCGTGCGGTGGCGGAGTTGAAAATCACGGCGCTACGTCTGGCCTGGCAGCATTATCAGCCTGAGCAGGCGTTCCTGCAATTTGTCGCGGAGGGCGGCGATCATCTGCGCTATCAGGCGGCGTTTGACGGCATTCTGGCAGAACGCAGCGCTCAGCAGGAGAAGGCGTGGGGATGGGCGTCATGGCCGGAAACCTGGCGCAATGCGCACCAGCCCGAGGTGCAACAGTGGTGCTCGCAGCATGAGGACGAGATTCAATTCTGGTGCTGGTTGCAGTGGCTGGCGCAACAGCAATTTGCCGCCTGCTGGCAGCGCAGCCAGCAACTCGGCATGACGGTGGGGCTTTACCGTGATCTCGCCGTGGGTGTGGCGCAGCACAGTGCAGAAACCTGGCAGGATGCGCAGCTGTATAAGCTGGGCGCTTCTGTGGGTGCGCCGCCGGATCGCCTGGGGCCACTGGGGCAAAACTGGGCGTTGCCGCCGCTTGATCCGCACGAGATGCGCGCGCGCGGCTATCAGCCTTTTATCGATTTGTTGCGCGCCAACATGCGTGATTGCGGCGCGTTGCGTATCGATCACGTGATGGCGTTATTGCGGCTGTGGTGGATTCCGTATGGTGAGACAGCGGATAAAGGCGCCTATGTGTCGTATCCGGTGGACGATTTAATGGCGATTCTGGCGCTGGAAAGTCAGCGCCATCGCTGCATGGTGATCGGCGAGGATCTGGGCATTGTGCCGCCGATCATCGTCCGCATGATGCGCAGCCACGGTATTTTCTCGTGGAAAGTGCTGTTCTTCGAACAGGAGCGCGATGGCCGCTATCGCCAGCCTTCGGCTTATCCTCGCCAGTCGATTGCCAGTGCCAGTACCCATGATTTGCCCACGTTGAGCGGATTCTGGCAGGCGGAAGATTTGGCATTGGGTGAAAAGCTTGGCATGTATCGCGATAGCGTGCTGCACTCCCTGCAACAACAACGCACGGCACAAAAGCAGGCTTTGCTGGATGCCTTACAGCAGGCGGGGGCCATGCCTGCTCGCAGTCGTCAACCTGCGTTGAAACAACCGCTTACGCCGGCGCTGAATGTGGCGATGCACCGTTACCTGGCCCGCACGGAAAGCGCACTACTGGGATTGCAGCCGGAAGATTGGCTCGGCATGACAATGCCGGTAAACGTGCCTGGCACAGTGGATGAGTATCCGAACTGGCGGCGCAAGTTATGTGTCTCGCTGGAAGAGATGTTTGCCGACAAAGCCGTGAAGCAAGTTCTGAAAGCGGTGAATGACGGGCGCAAAGCGAGGTAGAAATCTGCGGCAGCTCGGGTGCGCTGCCGCAAGAAAATCAGTAGTAAGAGTGCTCGCCGCGCTGGTGTTCAGTGAGGTCACGCACACCTTTCAGCTCAGGGAACGCTGCCAGCAGCTCTTTCTCGATGCCATCTTTCAGCGTGACGTCGATCATTGAACAGCCGTTACAGCCGCCGCCAAACTGCAGAATCGCGTAACCGTCATCGGTGATTTCCATCAGGGATACACGACCACCGTGACCAGCCAGCTGTGGGTTGATCTGCGCTTGCAGCAAATACTCCACACGCTCAACCATTGGCGCATCATCCGACACTTTGCGCATCTTGGCGTTTGGCGCTTTCAGCGTCAGCTGGGAACCGAGGTTATCGGTGACAAAATCGATCTCAGCATCTTCCAGATAAGGCGCGCTCAGCTCATCAACATAGGCTGACAGCTTTTCGAACTTCATTTCAGTATCAGTGGCTTCTACTGCATCGGGTGGGCAGTAAGAAACACCGCATTCAGCGGTTGGCGTACCCGGATTAATGACGAATACGCGAATTTGTGTGCCATCTTCTTGTTTTGACAGCAATTTCGAGAAGTGCTCTTGCGCAGCATCAGTAATAACGATCATGGCGATTGCTCAATAGTTGACTAAATTACTTGGTTATAATACGCCCAACGCCGACGCTCTACAAGGTACGGCACAGGCAGCCAATATGCACGCTGGCCGCGCCTTGCGCCAGCAAAATGCGGCTGATTTCTGCCACCGTGCTTCCGGTGGTCACCACATCGTCGATGAGCAGGATATGGCGTCCGCGCACCGGCATTTCAAGGGAAAAGGCCCCGCGCAGATTCTTTTTCCGCGCCGAAGCGCGCAACGCATGCTGGACCAACCCCCGCCGTCTGCGGCGCACCCCGGCACGATATTCACAACCTAGCCAGCGTGCCAGTGGTTTTGCCAGCAGCTCAGCCTGATTATAGCCACGCTGCCAGGCACGACGCCGATGTAACGGCACACTCAACACCAAATCGATGCGCGGCGTCAGGTTAACGCGGCGACTATTTAACAATTTTAACAAAAGTAGCCGCGCCAGCATCACTCTGAGTGCGGTTGCCCGAGAAAATTTCAGCTGGATGACCCAATCACTCAGCGGCGGCAGGTAATCACTAACGCAGGTCAGGCTGTGCCACGGCGGTGGGCGACGCAGACAGCGACCGCACAATCGGGTGCCGCTGGCCGGCAGTGCACAGCAGGGGCAGATCGCGGGCAGCGCCGGGATTTGTTGCACACAGCGGCTGCATAGCCCATGTCTGGCAATCTGTAATGGCAGGCGGCATAGCCAACACAGGGCAGGGATTGATAGCATAGCGGCCTCTTTTCACTTTTCGGGAGTGTAACCGATGAGTTCGCTTTACTGGCACACCACAGGCACGGGCGATCGCGATCTTGTGCTGCTGCACGGTTGGGGATTGAATGCCGAAGTGTGGCAGAACATTGTTCCACGACTCAGCCCGCATTTTCGTCTGCACCTGGTGGATCTGCCCGGCTTTGGCCGCAGCCAGGGATTTGGTGCACTGACCTTAGCCGACATGGCTCAACAGCTGGTTCCACAACTGCCTGAGCGTGCAGTGTTGCTCGGTTGGTCGCTTGGGGGACTGGTTGCCAGCCAGATTGCACTGACGCAGCCTGAACGTGTCACCGCGCTGATTAGCGTGGCATCGTCGCCCTGTTTTACCGCGCACGAGGATTGGCCAGGCATCAAGCCTGAGACGCTGGAGAGCTTCCAGCAGCAGTTGAGCAATGATTTCCAGCGCACCGTAGAACGTTTCCTGGCCTTGCAAACCATGGGTACGGAAAACGCTCGCCAGGATGCACGTCAGCTCAAAGACGTGGTGCTATCGCAGCCAATGCCTTCGGTCGCGGTGCTGGAAGGTGGACTGGAGATATTGCGTGAAGTGGATCTGCGCGCGCAGCTGCCGCAGCTGACAATGCCTTTTATGCGTCTGTATGGATCGCTGGATGGATTAGTCCCGCGTCGCATTGCAAAGCAGTTAAATGAGGCGTTGCCGTGCTCACCTGCAGTTGTGATGGAAAAAGCGGCACATGCGCCATTTATCTCGCACCCTGACACATTTTGTCAGCATATTATCTATTTTATCCAAGCGGTTAGCCGTTAAATCTATTGCGGCAGTGGCAATTCTTTCATCAGCGGTAATACTTTTGACGTGAGCTGAGCTGCTTCGCGGTGTGATCTTTTGCTATCTCGCCTGTTGTGCTTCGCAGCCGCTGACATCTCAATAATGCAAAAAATGGATGAGGATAATGCTATGAAGATGATGAAATGGGCAGTGGCTTCTCTGGTGATGAGTGCGGTGTCGTTTTCAGCGTTCGCCGCAAAGGAAGTGACTAAAGAAGAAGTGCAAAAAATGAATCTGGAGAAAATCGGTACGGTGACCACCACGGCGGAGACCACTTCACCGATGGATGCGAAGCGCGAACTCTCCAAAGCGGCCGATGAGAAAGGCGGCAAATACTTTCTGGTGATCGCAGGCCGCGAACATGGCAAGTTCAGCGCCACGGCGGATGTTTATAAATAATCAGCCACGCAGCCACATAAATTGCCACGCAGCCAGTGTCATCGGCTGGCTGCCGTCGATCTTCTCGCCGCTGATCACATCCTGAAAATGCCGTGTCTGTGGCAGATGCGTGGTGACTTCCCGGCTGCTGAGATTAAATACGCACAAGAGCCCGTCATCACTACCTGGCGCATGCCGCCGCAACATCAGCACGGTATTTTCACTCTCCAGTAGCGTCATCGTATTATCCGGGTGAAACGCACTCTGGCGGGTGCGCAGCTGGATCAATGCGCTGAGTCGTTCATACACCTGCTGACGTAACGGGTCATCGCCGCTGATCCACTGTTCCATTTCACGCAAACTGTATTTCTGGCGATTGATGGCGCGGTTGTGTCCTGCCGCGCGCACGCCTTCATTGTCGTTGCGCGATCCCAGAATACTTTGGATATAGATGGCCGGCACGCCCGGAAAGGCGAGCAGAATGGCATGTGCCAGCAGGAAGCGACGCAGACGTGTGTCATCGTCATCATTCTGTTGGTTGAGAGCATCGAAATAGGTGACGTTAATTTCGTAAGGGCTGGTGGTGCCATCGGGATTATTTTTATAAGACACCAGCGCCCCTTCCAGCGCCAAATCTCGCACCAGTGCTACGATCTCCACTTCAGACAAAATACCGCGCGCAGGATTGAGGCCAATGCCATCGTGCGAGGCAAGGAAGTTGAAGAAAGTGGTGGTGCCGTTACTGGTGCCCAGCGTGCTGGCCCATTGGCGCAGCGCGCGTGCGGATCCTGAATGAATGGCATGCAGCACCAGCGGCGGCAGTGAAAACTGATACACCATCTGCGCTTCGTCGCGCCCGTTACCAAAATAGCTGATGTTGTCCTTGTGCGGCACATTGGTTTCCGTGACGATCACCGTGCCCGGTGCGACTTCGTTAGCGATGGCGCGAAACAGCTTCACCAGTTGGTGGGTCTTGGGCAGGTGAATACAATTTGTACCCGGCGTTTTCCACATATATCCCACCGCATCGAGACGAACGTAATCGGCGCCTTTGTTCAGGTAATCCAGCAATACGTCGACCATGCAAATCAGCACTTCAGGATTGGCAAAGTTAAGGTCGATTTGATCAGCGCTAAATGTGGTCCAGATAAAGCGTGTCTCACCATCGGCCATCTCGAACGGGGTGAGCAGCGGCGAGGTGCGGGGACGCGTCACGGCGCTGAGATCGGTGGCCGGCGGCATGCTGATAAAAAAGTCATCCCAGCCGGGATCCTGCGCCAAAAAGTGGCGAAACCATTGGCTGTGCGCCGACATATGGTTGCAGACAAAATCGAACATCAGCCGGGTTTCACTGTGCAGCGCCGCAATATGCTGCCACTCGCCACAAAGAGGATTCACCTGGTGATAATCAATCACGGAGAAGCCATCGTCGGAAGAGTAGGGAAAAAACGGCAGCAGATGGACCAGGCTGAAAGTGGATTGCAGATGCTGCTGATAGAAGTGCGAGAAGCTGGCAAGCGTGGGCTTATCGGGTTCACGGAACTGATCGGCGTAGCTGATCAATACCACATCCTTCTCATCCCAGTGGGCTTTGCGCGGCAGCTTAGCGGTATCTCGCGCTGCACGAATGTGGGAAAGCAGACGCTCACGTGCGGCGACGGGGAAGCGGCCTGCGTAAATCTCATCAAGTAGGGCGTTGATTATGTCCATCAGATCGTCGGGCCACGCGGAAGGTCATTTTTTCACACGGATTTTTTCAGCGTAGACGGATGAGGGGATTTATCAAATGTGTACGCGCGGAGCGAAGCCGCCTCCGCGCGTTATTCAGGGCTGGGCGTTAGCGTTTTTTGCCAAATGCTGCTGCCAGCGCATCACCCATCGCGCTGTTGCCTGCAGGTGCATTGGCAGGTTTACCGCGTCCTTTGCTGTTAGCGGCGGGACGTGCATTCTCTTTGCCGCTGCTGCGGTTATTGCCGCCGCGCGCATTGCTCTCGCCGGGCTGCTCGTCAAGACGCATGGTGAGGGCGATGCGTTTACGCTGCATATCCACTTCCATCACCTTCACTTTGACGATATCGCCCGCTTTCACCACCTGATGGGGATCTTCGACGAACTTGTCTGACAGTGAAGAGATGTGCACCAGACCATCCTGATGCACGCCGATATCCACGAAAGCACCAAAGTTGGTGACGTTGGTGACCGCGCCTTCCAGAATCATGCCCGGCAGCAGATCGTTCAGCGTTTCCACGCCTTCGGCAAACTGCGCGGTTTTGAATTCCGGACGGGGATCGCGCCCGGGTTTCTCCAGCTCTTTCATGATGTCGGTGACGGTTGGCAGACCAAAACGCTCGTCGGTGAAGTCGCGCGCGTTGAGATCGCGCAACCCACCCGGGTTGCCCATCAGTTCGCTTAGAGCCTGTTCAGTCGCGGCCAGAATACGTTCGACCAGCGGGTAAGCTTCCGGGTGCACGGTGGAGGCGTCCAGCGGATTATCGCCGTGATTGATGCGCAGGAAGCCGGCGCACTGCTCGTAAGCTTTTGGCCCAAGACGGCTGACTTTCAGCAGCTGCTGGCGATTCTGGAAGCGGCCGTTCTCATCGCGCCAGGTGACAATGTTCTGCGCCATCATGCGGGTTAAGCCAGCCACGCGCGTCAGCAAGGCGACTGAAGCGGTATTCAGATCCACGCCGACGGCGTTTACGCAGTCTTCCACCACCGCGTCCAGCTTCTTCGCTAGCTGGCTTTGGCTCACATCATGCTGATACTGGCCGACGCCGATGGATTTCGGATCGATTTTCACCAGTTCGGCCAGCGGATCCTGCAAGCGACGCGCAATGGAGACGGCGCCGCGAATGGAAACATCCAGGTCCGGAAACTCCAGCGCGGCCAGTTCAGATGCGGAATAGACCGATGCGCCAGCCTCACTGACAATCACTTTCTGTGCGTTGATCTGCGGGAACTGCTTCTGCACGTCGAGGAAGAAACGCTCGGTTTCACGTGAAGCGGTACCGTTACCAATCGCCACCAACTCCACCTGGTGTTTGATGCACAGCGCTGCCACAGCCGATGCGGCTTTCGCCACCTGTCCGGTGTGCGGATAGATGGTGTCATGTGCCACCAGTTTGCCCGTGGCATCCACCACCGCGACTTTCACGCCGGTACGCAGGCCCGGATCGAGGCCCATGGTGGCGCGCATGCCTGCCGGAGCCGCCATCAGCAAATCGTGCAGATTGCGGGCGAATACGTTAATCGCTTCATCTTCTGCGCGTTCGCGAATGGTGCCCATCAATTCGGTTTCGAGATGCAGCAGCACTTTGATGCGCCAGGTCCAGCTCACCACCGCTTTACGCCAGCTGTCTGCCGGAGCATTGTTCAGACGCAGTTGCAGATGATCGGCGATCAGCGTTTCACCGTGGCTTTCGCGCGGCGCTTCTTCGAATTGTGGATCGGCGTTCAGAGAGAGTTGCAGCACGCCTTCATTGCGACCACGGAACATCGCTAGCGCACGGTGGGAAGGGACGGTGCTGAGAGGTTCGTGGTGATCGAAGTAGTCGCGGAATTTCGCGCCCTCTTCCTCTTTATCTTCCACCACACGAGCCACCAGATGCGCGTTTTTCCACAGATAATCACGCACTTTTGCCAGCAGCGTGGCGTCTTCGGCAAAACGTTCCATCAGGATATAACGTGCGCCATCCAGCGCTGCGCGCACATCGGCGACGCCTTTATCCGCATCCACAAAGTTTGCAGCCAATGACTCGGGTTCCTGAGAAGGATCGCTCCATAGCGTTTCAGCCAGTGGCTCCAGGCCCGCTTCGATGGCGATCTGCCCACGCGTGCGACGTTTCTGCTTATACGGCAGATACAGATCTTCCAGTTCAGTTTTGTTCAGCGTGCCATTGATGGCCGTGGCGAGTTCTGGGGTGAGTTTGCCCTGCTCATCGATGGATTTCAGAATTGACTGGCGGCGATCTTCCAGCTCACGCAGATAGCCAAGGCGGCTCTCCAGCTGACGCAACTGGGTATCATCCAGCCCACCGGTCACTTCCTTACGATAACGTGCGATAAATGGCACGGTGTTCCCTTCATCCAGCAAGCGTACAGCGGCGTCAACCTGGTCGGCGCGTGCCTTCAGCTCACTTGCGATAATCTGGCTCAGTGAATCTTTCATCATCATTAACAATGCTTACACAGGGTTGGAAAATAGGGGACAGTTATACGGATTGGGGCGGCAAATTGCCAGCCGGGGACAGGCGAATCCGTCTTTTTCTGAATGCAGCACGCACATCGCTGCGCACACCTTGCTGATAGCAATGCAGTCGCTTATTGTTGGCCTCTTTGCTGTAAAGACACATTGTTGCCACGAGTAGATGTTATGAAAACCCAACTGATTACCCGCGAAGGCTATAACAAATTACGTGCCGAGCACGACCATTTGTGGAACGAAAAGCGTCCGGAAATCACCAAAATTGTCTCCTGGGCGGCCAGCCTTGGCGATCGTTCGGAAAACGCCGATTACACCTATAACAAACGCCTGTTGCGGCAGATTGACCGCCGTGTACGCTATCTGCGCAAGTGCCTCGCCGATCTGAAAATTGTCGATTATGCGCCGCAACAGGAAGGAAAGGTGTTCTTTGGTGCCTGGGTTGAGGTGGAAAATGAACAGGGTGATGCAAAGCGGTTTCGCATTGTGGGGCCGGATGAAATCTATGGCGATGCGGTTAAGGATTACATCTCCATTGATTCACCGATGGCCCGTGCGCTGATCAAGAAAGAGGTGGATGACGAAGTGGTGGTGAATACCCCAGAAGGACAGAAGGTTTGGTTTGTTAACCGCATCGAGTACGTGAAAAACCCAGAGTAAAAAGAGGCGGAGAATAATGGCTTGGGTAAAAAAGCCTTGGGTGCAACTTATTCTCCGGTGGCGAAAGGGGCTGGCAGTAAGAGGGGGAAGCGCCGCAGCCTTGCCGCGCCTGAAACGTTCGGATTATTTTCCTGGTGTGGTCGCAGTGGTGGTCGATGTGCTGCTGGTACCTTTGTCGCCGCCGCCCATGGTCGCTAATGCCACACCCAGTAAAGCACCTACCGCACCCACGCCAATCGCATCTGAGTTGCCTTTGGCAGTGGTGGAAGCCTGGGCTCCCGCCGCTTCGCCCGCGTTAGTGGCAGCATGAGCCTGAGAAAGGCTGACCAGCACCAGTGCACTCAGCAAGACCGCAGTTTTTTTCATTTTTCTCTCTCCAAAGATGCGCAATTTCAGCAGGAACCCTTGCAGTTTCTGAGATCGTTATGCGGGAAGAAAGTGCTGATGAGTAACTGATTAATCAGACTTTATTTAACGCTGGCCTTATCAGGCGCGAGATGCGTATTGTTCCGAGAGCAGATGAGCACTGAAAACGAAAAGAGCCAGATATTATGCTGCGAACGATCGCCTATCGAACGATTCTGGCCTGCCGACTTAAGTCAAATGGTCCCAAATGCTGTGATAACGAGCGGTCTGTGGCCTGGTGATCCATTTTCGAAAAGAAAACCACGGAAATTTTCGGATTAGCGCTAAGCGGCTGGAAAGCCCCGATAAAAAGCGGGAGACAACGCGCATTTCAGGGCTTAAATTAGATATAAGCTGCTGTTTAATATGCTTTGTAACAATTTCGGCTAGAATATAAACCATTAATAACTGTCACATGCAGGCATCTTTTTTACACAATATTGACTCAGGCAATGGCGCCTTTGGGAGTTGAACAATGCAAGAGAACTACAAAATTCTGGTCGTCGATGATGATATGCGTTTGCGCGCACTGCTCGAACGTTATCTCACCGAGCAGGGCTTTCAGGTGCGCAGTGTCGCCAACGCCGAGCAGATGGATCGTCTGCTGACCCGTGAATCATTCCATTTAATGGTGCTGGATCTGATGTTGCCAGGCGAAGATGGCTTGTCCATTTGCCGCCGTTTGCGCAGCCAGAGCAACCCGATGCCGATCATTATGGTGACGGCAAAAGGCGAAGAAGTGGATCGTATTGTCGGACTGGAAATCGGTGCTGATGACTACATTCCTAAGCCGTTCAACCCACGTGAACTGCTGGCCCGTATTCGTGCCGTGCTGCGCCGTCAGGCCAATGAATTGCCAGGTGCGCCTTCACAGGAAGAAGCGGTTATCGCCTTTGGTAAGTTCAAACTGAACCTCGGCACGCGTGAAATGTTCCGTGAAGATGAGCCAATGCCGTTGACCAGTGGTGAGTTTGCGGTGTTGAAAGCGCTGGTGAGCCATCCGCGTGAACCGTTATCACGCGATAAGCTGATGAACCTGGCGCGTGGCCGTGAATACAGTGCGATGGAACGTTCTATCGACGTGCAGATTTCCCGTCTGCGTCGCATGGTAGAAGAAGATCCGGCGCATCCGCGCTACATCCAGACCGTTTGGGGTCTTGGCTACGTCTTCGTTCCGGACGGCAGTAAAGCATGAGGCGATTGCGCTTCTCTCCTCGCAGTTCGTTTGCCCGCACCCTGTTATTGATCGTTACCTTGCTGTTCGTCAGCCTGGTAACGACCTATCTGGTGGTGTTGAATTTCGCCATTCTTCCCAGTTTGCAGCAGTTCAATAAAGTCCTCGCCTACGAAGTGCGTATGTTGATGACCGATCGACTGCAGCTGGAAGATGGCACGCAACTGGAAGTGCCACCTGCCTTCCGGCGTGAAATTTATCGTGAACTGGGTATTTCGTTGTACACCAACGCAGCGGCAGAAGAGAGTGGCCTGCGCTGGGCACAGCATTACGAATTCCTTAGCGAGCAGATGGCGCAACAGCTGGGTGGCCCGACTGATGTCCGTGTCGAGGTTAACAAGAATTCCCCCGTGGTCTGGCTGAAAACCTGGTTGTCGCCAGACATCTGGGTGCGTGTACCGCTGACTGAAATCCATCAGGGCGATTTCTCGCCACTGTTCCGCTACACCCTGGCGATTATGTTGCTGGCGATCGGCGGGGCCTGGCTGTTTATCCGTATTCAGAACCGACCCCTGGTCGACCTGGAGCACGCAGCGCTTCAGGTCGGTAAAGGCATCATTCCTCCTCCTCTGCGTGAGTATGGCGCATCGGAAGTGCGTTCCGTCACCCGAGCCTTTAACCAGATGGCGGCGGGCGTCAAACAGCTCGCCGATGACCGTACGCTGCTGATGGCGGGGGTGAGCCATGATTTGCGCACCCCCTTAACACGCATTCGTCTCGCCACCGAGATGATGAGTGAACAGGATGGCTATCTGGCCGAGTCGATCAATAAAGATATCGAAGAGTGCAACGCCATCATCGAGCAGTTCATCGACTATCTGCGTACAGGGCAGGAGATGCAGACCGAACGCGCCGATCTCAACAGCGTGCTAGGTGAAGTGGTGGCGGCGGAAAGCGGCTATGAGCGTGAGATTGAGAATGCGGTGATGCCGGAAGAGTTGATGCTGGATATCAACCCGCTGTCGATTAAGCGTGCCGTGGCGAATCTGGTAGTGAATGCCGCGCGTTATGGTAACGGCTGGATCAAAGTCAGCAGCGGTCAGGAACTCAATCGCGCCTGGTTCCAGGTGGAAGATGATGGTCCGGGTATTAAACCCGATCAGCTTCAGCATCTGTTCCAGCCCTTTGTACGTGGCGATAGCGCACGCAGCACCAGCGGCACCGGCTTAGGGCTGGCGATTGTGCAGCGTATTATCGATGCGCATGAAGGCTCGCTGGAGATAGGTGAGAGCGAGCATGGCGGATTGCGCATTCGCGCGTGGTTGCCGATTCCGGAAAATAACAGTACAGCGTTAGTCAGTACGCATCACAGTTAATGCCTCGCTCAGATCGATGCAACGCGTTGGACTTCGTATCAATGAGCCGCCATTTGGCGGCTCATTCACATCACAACTGCGGCCCAGCCTGAACCAGCGCCTTGCCTGCATCGTTATCAGTATACTTCTCAAAGTTGGTGACAAAACGCTGCGCCAGCCCCTGCGCTGCCTCCTGCCACGCGGCTTCATCCGGCCAGCTACGACGTGGATCCAGAATCGCGTCATCGACTTGCGCCAGGGTCGCTGGCATCTGCAGGTTAAATACCGGTAGCGTTTCCGTCGCTACGTCGTCCAGCTCACCCGCCAGAATCGCATTGATGATGGCGCGGGTATCTTTCAGTGAAATACGTTTACCGCTGCCATTCCAACCGGTATTCACCAGATACGCTTTTGCACCCGCTGCTTCCATGCGCTTCACCAGCACATCGGAATATTGCGTTGGATGCAACGTCAGGAAGGCCGCGCCAAAACAGGCTGAGAACGTCGGCGTTGGCTGGGTGACACCGCGCTCGGTGCCGGCCAGTTTGGCGGTAAAACCCGACAGGAAGTGATACTGGGTTTGTTCCGGTGTCAGGCGTGAAACCGGCGGCAGCACACCAAAGGCATCAGCGGTCAGGAAAATAACGCGTTGCGCATGGCCCGCTTTGGAGACCGGCTGCACGATGTTTTCAATATGCTCAATGGGGTAGGAAACACGGGTGTTTTCAGTTTTGCTGGCATCAGCATAATCAACGCTGCCATCTGCCCGCACCACGACGTTCTCCAGCAGGGCATCACGGCGGATAGCGCGATAGATCTCCGGCTCAGCTTTCTCCGACAGATTGATGGTTTTGGCGTAGCAGCCACCTTCGAAGTTGAAGACACCATCATCGTCCCAACCGTGTTCGTCATCGCCAATCAGCTGGCGGTCGGGATCGGTGGACAGCGTGGTTTTACCGGTGCCAGACAGGCCGAAGAATACCGCAACGTCACCCGCTTTACCCACGTTCGCCGAGCAGTGCATTGACGCGATGCCTTTCAGCGGCAACAGGTAGTTCATGATGGCGAACAAACCTTTTTTCATCTCGCCGCCGTACCAGGTGCCACCAATCAGCTGCATGCGTTCGGTGAGGTTAAAGGCGACAAAGTTCTCCGAGTGCAGCCCCTGAACCTGCCAGTCTGGGTTGGTACACTGCGCGGCGTTCATCACCACAAAATCCGGTTTAAAGGAGGCCAGCTCGGCTTCATCAGGGCGGATAAACATGTTTTTGACGAAATGCGCCTGCCAGGCCACTTCCATCACAAAGCGCACGCTCAGGCGGGTATTCGGATTCGCGCCGCAGAAGGCGTCGATAACAAACAGACGTTTGCCAGAGAGTTGCGCCGTGCAGCGATCTTTCAGCGCCTGCCAGGTGTCCTGCGACAGCGGCTGGTTGTCATTTTTGCCGTTTCCAACGTCATTCCACCATAAGGTGTCACGCGTGGTGTCATCGCGCACGATGTACTTATCTTTTGGCGAACGCCCGGTAAAGATGCCGGTATCCACGGCAATGGCGCCGCTTTGCGTCAGGGTGCCGCGCGCATAACCTTCCAGTTCCGGGCGGGTTTCTTCCTGAAACAGCGTATCAAAGTCAGGGTTGTACACCACTTCTGTGGTGTTGCTGATGCCCAAAGCGGCAAGGGCTTGCGATGTCAGGCCGTGAACGCGCATGTGGCTGCTCCTTAAATCGGTGCTTCATAGCATTTTTATGAGAGATTCTGCGTTCTGCCGCGCATAGCCGGACAGGGCAGATCGCGCGCAGTGTACACGTCTGAGCAGGGCGTAAAAGTGAGGAGAGTTAAAAATGCGAGCTGGAACGTGACAAGCAGAGAAATCCGCCACTTAAGAAACTAAAGTCAGTATAAGGTAGTTAATTTTCGCGAAAAAGTGATGAGTTCATTCCTGACAGGAATGCGGGCGGCGATGCCGCCCGTAGGGGGATTAGTGCAATTGATCGCTGTTAGGCGTTGGTGCGTTACGAATGGCAGCAATGTCTACAGCATCATAAACATAGTGCGAGCCACAATAATCGCAGTGCATATCGATCTTGCCATCCTCTTCGAGAATTTCGTCCACTTCTTCAACCGGCAGCGTGTTTAATACTTCGCCACAGCGTTCACGTGAACAGGTGCATTTGAAGCTGACCGGCGTCGGATCAAACACCGTGGCTTCTTCCTGGTGATACAAGCGCCACAGCACATCCGTCGCGGGCAGCTCAATCAGCTCTTCGCTCTTCACGGTTTCGGTCAGAGTGGCCAGATGGTTAAAATCATCCTGGCTCGGCTCTTGTGCAGGCAGAACCTGCAACAGAATACCGGCGGCGCCTTTATCGCTGGTACGAATAAACAGGCGAGTTGGCAACTGCTCAGAACGCATGAAGTAATCTTCCAGGCACCCAGCCAGCGTATCGGCTTCCAGACCGACGACGCCCTGATAACGCTCGCCTTTTTCCGGAGAAATGGTGATGACCAGATAGCCGTTGCCTACCATCTCTTTCAGGCTGCTGCCCGGTGCAATGTCGGCATCTTCCTTCACGCGTGCAACGCCACGTAATTCCTGTTTGTTGTTGCCGTTGATCACCGCCAATGTCAGTGGACCATCGCCCTGTAACTGAACGGTGATGTCGCCATCGAATTTCAGCGTTGCGGTCAACAAGCTGGTCGCGACCAGCAATTCACCCAGCAGGTTTTTCACCGGTTCGGCGTAGTCGTGGTTTTTGACAATCTCACGCCAGGTTTCGGATACGTTGACCAGCTCGCCGCGAACGGCGACATTTTCGAACAGGTAACGGTGCAGTTGATCTTGAACAGACATAGTGTTTCTCTCGTTGGGGCGACGGTTATTCATCGCCCGACAATTTAAATTTCATCAGATCGCGGCGCTCTTTTTTATCCGGGCGGCGATCGGGGTGCGGCATGGTCAGGGCATTCATTTTGCGCGCCAGTGCCGTTTTTTCACGCTTCTCAATGCTGGCGGCGGTCTCCGCATACATTGCTTGCGCTTCAGTGGCTGGGCGGCGTTGATCGCCTATGGCGGTGATCACCACCGTTCGCTCATCGTTACCCTGGCGCAGCGTTAGCTCGGCCTGCAATTCCACGATTTTACTCGGTTTGCTGCGCTGGCCGTTGTAATGCACTTTACCGCCATCGATCATTTCGCGAGCCAGCGCGCGCGTTTTATAAAAACGCGCAGCCCACAGCCATTTATCGAGGCGGACACCTTCGCTGGTTTTTTCTTTCATTGCGGCTCCTGCTTTAACGCAGCGTTTCACACAACTGGCGATAGTCTCGCACTGCAGCATGACGCTGGAAAGATTGATCGGGCCGACCGGAATCCGGATTGCTGACGCCTAAACACCAGCGAATGCCCCAGCGTGCCGCTGCATCAAGGATCGCTTCGCTATCATCAATGAACAGCGTGCGTTCGCTATCGAATGCAGTTTGCTGCTGCACGGCCTGCCAGAGACGTGGATCCTCTTTCGGATACCCAAAGGTATGGGTAGAAAGTAATAAATCAAGGTGGGGAGCCAAACCGGTTTGCTCCAGCTTTACCTCGAGGTTGTACGGATGCGCATTGGTCAGCAAGATGGTGCGTTTACCCGCAGCACGCAGTGCCTGGAGTAGCGGCAGCGTATCCTCGCGCATGGCCGCACGGTGGCGCTTTTCCCATGTCATGGCGCGGATATCCAAGGCCAGTTCTTGCGACCAGTAATCAAGACAATACCAGTTTAGCGTATGCACCACGGCTTGATACTTTTGCTGAATCAGCTGGTGTGCTTCGGCCAGCGTGATATCTCGCTCGCGGCTCAGGGTTTCCGGAACGTGCTCCAGCCAGAAATGGCGGTCAAAGGCGAGATCGAGCAGCGTGCCATCCATATCCAGCAGCACGGTATCAATCCCGGACCAGTTTAGCGTCATCGTCATACTCTCTCGCCCTAAAAAACAGGGCGACAGGGTAGCACAGAAGGGAAGGGCTCAGAACAGTGAGCGCACGCTCTGCATAGTGCTCAGATTGTGATTGAAGCACTTGTCGTAATACTGCTGAATTTCAACCATGCGCAGGCGATTACGATGCACACGTCGCAGTGCCAGCAGCCCATTGGCGACGCCGCAGAGGATCAGCACCAGCATCAATAATGCGGTACCGAGGTATCGCCATTGCGCCATCGCATCCGGTTCATTGTGCAACGCAATGTGGCGTGTGCCGTTAGCGTCAGTGGTGATGCTGGTAATAATGCCGTTGGCAGCAAACGGCGTGTGCAACAGCATGCCGGACATGCGTTGCAATTCGCGCCATTGCGACGGCGCATCAAGATCAAACAGCGACACGGAAGGCTGTGGCTGGTTCACCATCTGACGGCCTTCATCACTCATTATCAGGAAGCCGCCCGGTGGTGGGCTATTCAGATTTTCTGCTGCACGACGGGTTTCACGCGAGAAGAAGGTCGAGGTCGCGGTATTCACCAGGTTCTCCAGCGCTTCCGCACTGACCGGGCGTAACAGCACGTTCATGCCGTTAAGCTTGCCGGAATCAGCGCGGTGGATCAGTGAATCCCAATCCTTAGCATTGCCCAGATTCACCAGGGCATTTTTCAGCCGGACGCAATCTTGCTGCTGGCTGCAGAGATCCTGTGTTTTCAGCACTAAATCAGAGAAATCATCCAGCAGAATCATGCCCGATTTCTGAATCGCGGAGGCGAGCTGTGGATTGAGTTTCGGATCGGTGTTGGTTTCCGGATGCAGCTGACGTGTGGTGGTATCAAGCAGAGCGGCAGCTTTATCGATGATATTTGACTGCGGCTGCGGCAGAGGTGCTGCGTTATTCCAGTAAATGGCTGAGCAGTCGAACGGCATATACGCATAGCTGCGATTGCTTTGATAGTTGCCCGGTACGGAACACATGCCGGTTCCACTCACCTTCAGGTTGTCACCGATGTGCAGCGGCAGGGCGTTGAGTTTATCCACGCTATTCACTTCAATGCTTTCGGTGCCTTTTACCCATGCGAGGCTGAGCTTGATCGGCATACTGAGCGGAATCCAGGTAAACAGCATCACCAGGACCACCAGCGAACCACAAGCCAGAACCAGATTTTTGCGCCAGCGCTGAACCGGGAAATTGCGAACCTCATCGTGCAGTGAGAGGAAACGCCCCTGGCGCACCACTTGCCGATTCAGATAGATGTCGACATCCGTCACCTGGCCCAAATCGTGCGCCACATAGGGTTGCCAGTGGGCGGGATAAATTAAATCGATAATGCCCAGCGAGATATTGCTCTGCTCCTGATTGGATTCACCAAACAGGCCCCAGCGTTTCGGTGCTCCGCGCAAGCAGTGCACATCGCGCAGCCCTTTTTCACCCGGGAAGCGGTAAAGGAACCACAAGCTAACCGCGATCATTGCGCAGGCTGGCAGGGCAATCCACACCATCAGGCTTCCGGGCAGCACCAGGCTGAGGAAGAACAGCAGGAAGGCAAAGCAGATAACAATGGCCTCGCGCGTGCCATCTGGCCGCGATAGGCGGTACTCTTCCGGCGATTCTTTACGCACCTGCAGCAACTCGACATTTTCGCTCTCCTCTTTACGAATAGAGGCGTTGGTCGACATTGAACGCACCATCGGCGGCAAGGCGGGTTGTTCTACGGCATAATTCACTAACGAGTTACCGTTGAGTGAGATCACCAGTGGCAGCGTTTGTGTGCGGATCAGCTCAACATAATTCTCTTCCGCAATGTACTGCTCCCACAGCGGTGGCAGATGCACTTCCACTTCATCGAGGTAGTAGCGCCATTGATGCGCATCATCCGTTGAGAGGCCATAGCGAGTGATGGAACGCGTGACGGGATAAACATTGTTGCTCTGCGCCGTGAGCGTCAGGCATTCGGTCTCACGCGACTTCTTTGAGGAGCGGGCAGTATTCTGTTTTTGCTGTTTCGCCAGGGACGCAATGTACGCTTCAACGGCGAGACGTTCTTCATCAGTGAGTTTGCGGCAGGGGGGACTAATAAACGGCAGCGGTTTCGCCAACGGCGGACGATGCCGCATAGCGTACCAATAACCTATTCCTGCTATCAGAGAGCAGGCCAGCATGACAGCCAGAATGATGATAAAAGTGCTCATGCTTTGCTCAATCCAGCCAAAAAACTGCCTTCACGTTTACGATGTGCTCCCGGTGGAACCATTATTACCAGTCAATTTTGGCGAGCAGAAGTCATTCTTACAAGAAAAAACTCAGATAAAATAACGCACAAAATCATTGAATTATAATTTGTTAGATTATTCCTTAATGGGATGTTAACCACAGGACACTCAATTAAATATCGGTATTTTCTGAATTTAACAAAACCCCATTGACTTATTGTGAAAATTTAAGTGTATAGATAACAATAAGTTGTTAGCAGACGTAAGCAAATGTGTGTCACGATGCTTTCCCTGCGCTGCGTGTCGCACATTGCTGCGGGCTTCGGTATGCTGGCGTCATCGCGATTCACAAGGCTGTGCTAAGTTTGAGGCTGATATGAAAACTCCAATGAAAAAACCTGACATCCTCAACGTGGAAGCGGTGGCCCGCTCCCGCTTGTTTACTATTGAAGCGGTTGATCTCGCTTTCAGTAACGGTGCACGCCGTGTCTATGAGCGTATGAAACCTTCCAACCGGGAAGCGGTGATGATTGTGCCGATTCTGGGTGATGATGTGATCCTGATTCAGGAATATGCCGTAGGGCTGGAAAGCTATGAGTTGGGTTTTCCTAAGGGGTTAATCGACCCAGGCGAAAGCGTGTTTGAAGCCGCAGACCGTGAGTTAAAAGAAGAAGCCGGCTTTGGTGCCCGAAAACTCGAAGCGCTGGGTAAACTCACTATGGCACCGTCTTACTTCTCCAGCAAAATGAACATTGTGGTGGCAGAAGGGCTGTATGAAGAGAAGCTGGAAGGGGATGAACCTGAACCGCTGATTGTTCACCGCTGGCCGCTCAATAACCTGCTGGCGTTGCTGGAAGAGCCAGATTTCCGTGAAGCCCGGAATGTCAGTGCGCTGTTCCTGGTGCGTGAGTGGCTGGTGAAGCAGGGTCGATTGACCTACTGAATACGACAAATATGCAATAAAAAAGCCGGCGAATACGCCGGCTTTTTTATCAGAACAGTTCGTGGCTTTGGCCGTTGTCCATGAGTGTGGTGCCCACATCATGCACTGAATACTCCGTTGGCTGAGTGCCATTGATGAAGTACTCCTGACGGGTATTGCCGCCACCGTTGGCCAGCTTGCCCGTACCGCGATCGATCGTCACTGTGACAACGCCATCTGGCGGTGTCAGCGGCTGTACCGGCACGCCATCCAGCGCAGATTTCATGTAATCATCCCAGGCTGGCTGAGCACTCTTCGCGCCGCCTTCATAGCCAGAAATCTGGTCAGGAATCGCACCTGACATGGTCGAGCGGCCCAGCGCGCGTGAATCATCGAAACCAATCCACACTGAGGTCACGACACCAGGGCCGTAACCAGAGAACCACGCATCCTTCGAGCTGTTAGTGGTACCGGTTTTTCCGCCGATATCGTTACGCTTCAGGTCACGACCCGCGCGCCAGCCTGTTCCCATCCAGCCGGGCTCACCGAACACGTTGGAGTTCAGTGCGCTTTTGATCAGGAACGACAGCGGCGTATTGATCACATGCGGAGCATATTGCTGATCACCTGCGGGTTGCGGCTGGGCAGGCACTTGCTCCAGCTCCGGCTGTGGCACCGCCTGATTTTGCGATTGATCGGAAGTCGCGACGTTTTCCACGCTCTCTTCGCTCAGCGCCAGCGATTTTTTGGTATCACCGTAGATCACCGGCAGATTGCACTGTGGGCAGGCAATCTTCGGTTTCTCTTCGAACACCACGCCGCCTTGTTCATTCTCAATTTTGGTAATGAAGTAAGGATCGACAAGGAAGCCGCCGTTAGCCATCACGGCATAACCGCGCACCACCTGCATTGGGGTAAACGAAGCCGCACCCAATGCCAGCGATTCGGTATGAATGATGTTCTGTGCAGGGAAGCCGAAGCGCTGCAGATACTCTGCGGCGTAATCCACACCCATCGCACGCATCGCACGTACCATCACCACGTTTTTCGACTCACCCAGGCCCTGACGCAAGCGGATAGGTCCCGCATAGGTCGGCGGGGAGTTTTTGGGGCGCCAGTCCGCTCCGGCACCCGCATCCCAACGTGAAATGGGCACATCGTTCAGTATGGAAGCCAGCGTCAGTCCACGGTCCATCGCGGCGGTATACAGGAACGGTTTGATGTTTGAACCGACCTGACGCAGTGCCTGTGTCGCGCGGTTAAACATACTCTGGTTGAAGTCAAAACCACCGACCAGCGCGCGTACCGCACCGTCTTCTGGATTGAGCGAGACGAGGGCCGAGTTGACCAGCGGCACCTGACCTAACCACCAGTCGTTATCGACTTTACGCACCCAAATCTGCTGGCCAGCCTGCAGTACCTGCGTCACGCTGCGGGGCGTAGGGCCTTGTAGCGTGTCGGATTTGTAAGGACGCGCCCAGCGAACGCCCGCCATACTCAGAGAGACGCTGCTGCCGTCTTTCATCATCGCGGTGGCTTCATCGGCCGTGGCCGTGGTCACCACGGCGGCATTCAGTGGGCCGTAGGTGGGCAGATCTTTCAGCGCGTTTTGAATGCGGCTCTTATCCCAGCTTGCTTCGCCCACTTTCCACAGCACGTTGGTCGGGCCGCGATAACCATGACGCATGTCATACGCCATCACGTTATTGCGAACAGCTTGTTGTGCGGCCTCCTGCAGATGACGCGTGACGGTGGTATACACCTTGTAGCCATCATCGTAAGCGGCGTCACCATAGCGTTTCACCATCTCCTGACGCACCATTTCGCTCAGATAAGGTGCGGAGAAGGCAATTTCGGGACCATGATAGGTTGCGACCAGCGGCGTGTTGCGCGCGTCATCATACTGCTGCTGCGTGATGTAATTCTGGTCGAGCATACGCGCCAGTACCACATTACGACGCGCCAGCGCGCGCGCATGAGAGTAAAGCGGGTTAAAGGTTGACGGTGCTTTCGGCAGACCGGCAATCATCGCCATCTCACTCAGTGAGAGCTGATCAACCGGCTTACCGAAGTAGACCTGTGCTGCCGCTCCGACACCATAGGCACGGTAACCGAGATAGATTTTGTTGAGGTAGAGCTCGAGGATTTCATCCTTGCTCAACAGCTGTTCAATGCGAATCGCCAGGAACGCTTCCTTGATCTTACGCATCAGCGTGCGTTCGGGGCTAAGGAAGAAGTTACGCGCCAGCTGTTGCGTGATGGTACTGGCACCCTGCGAAGCATGGCCGGACACCAGCGCGACGCTGGCGGCACGGAAAATGCCCACCGGATCGACGCCGTGGTGCTCATAGAAGCGGCTGTCTTCCGTTGCAATGAACGCTTTGATCAGCTCAGGCGGCATCTGTTGCAGGGTGAGCGGCACGCGGCGCTTCTCACCATACTGGGCGATCAGTTCGCCATCCGCGCTGTAAACCTGCATCGGGGTTTGCAAACGCACGTCTTTCAGCGTGTTCACATCGGGCAGCTGCGGCTCTATGTATTTGTACAAACCATAAACCGTGCCTGCTCCCAGCAGAATGCAACACACTGTAAGAATCAATAAATACTTTACGAACTTCACCTGAGAATTCCCATCTGTTGTCGTTTGGGCAGTTTATAAACAATCGCGCGGTAGTATAAAGGCAAGCCTGACGCTTTGATATACCCGTCATACTTCGAGCTGCAGCTGTGTCGGCTGCGCGAGCTTACCTTAGACGCTGACTTCAGTAAGCGCCTGAGCCATCGCTCGTTTTCGCCTTGCCGCGACTCGAATGATTTAGGGTATCTCTTTTTTTACCTTAAAAGATAAGGAGATCGCGCATATGGCTTTTCAGCGCTGGCAAATCGGATTGGACATCCAAAACGGGCAGCTCTGTGCCCTGGGCATTGAACGCCGACGTCATGGCTGGCAGTTACGCCATTGGTGGCAACAACCGCTGCCGCACGATACGTTACGCAACGGCGTGTTGCAAACTACCCCACTGTTACAGGAGATGTTGACGCGCTGGCAGCGTCATCTGCCGAAACGCTATTCACTGCGAGTTGGCTTGCCGCCGCAACTGGTGTTGCAGCGAACATTGCCGCTGCCAGAAACCTCGCTCAGTGAGCCGGCAATGAGCCGTTATGTGGCATCCTCGGCACCACGCCTGTTTCCGGTTGAACCCGCCACGCTGTCGATTGACTACCGCTCGGCACGTAATGCAACGCAACTGTGCATTACGGCGGCACGGCGTGAAGTGATTGCGCAGTGGCTGGCGCCGCTAAAGGAGGCTGGCCTGCGACCCGATGTCTTTGAACTGAGCAGCCTGGCGTTGACCCAAATCGCCATGCGCATGCCGCTGCATCGTGACCAACTTTTAATCCATCCGCTTAGCGATCACTGGCTATGGACGTTAGCCGGTGAGCCGGGCACTTCAGGCGCGGCCACAGAACCTCTAACGCTGGCGAAACTGCGTGAAACCTTCCCTCAGGCATCGTCCATCTTTTGCACCTCGGCCTTCAGCCTGGCTGAACCCAGCGTGACGCACTGCCGACCGCTTTCATTACTGCACTATCGGCAACCGCCACTGCCTGCGCAAGAAGGTGAGTTTGCTATCGCGCTCGGCCTGGCGCTGCGCCCGGAGGATGCATGATGCTGGCCGTCAATTTATTACCCTGGCGCGTGCAGTTGCAGCAGCGCCGCCGCCAGCAAAGTTTTTCCCTGTTGGGATGCGTCCTGCTGGCGACGGTAATGATGGTGCTGTCGTTATGGTGGCGCGGAAGCCAGGCACAAGGCCAGATGCACAGGACGTTGGCGGAGATCAGCCAACAGCATGAAGCGTTGCAACGCCAGTTGACGCAACAGCAACTGCTGCTGCAGCAACGCGATGAGCTATTAGAGGCGCAGCTGATACGGCAGCGTAAAAAGGATGAGCATCAGCGCTGGCAACAGTTCTGGCAGCGCTTGCCGATGTTGATGCTGGACACGCTTTGGCTCAAACGGGTGGAGCGGCGCCAGGGCATCTTGCTGTTCGAAGGGCAGGCGCAGAGCATGATGGCGATCCAGGATTTTCGTCATCAATTGATGAGGCAGCCGCTGTTTGCCACGGTAAAACCGGCCAGCGTGCAGCGCCAAACCGCTGGGCACTATCGATTTGTCTTGCGCGCGCGGATGCAGGAGAACATCGGTGAATGATGCATTGCAGCGCTGGCTCGCTTTAGCCTTGATGTGGCGCATTGCCTGCCTGTTGGGCATGTCTCTGCTGCTGTTGCTTTTGGCGTGGTGGGTTTTGCTGCGCCCGCAGCAACAGGCCCATGCTGCCCAATTACGCCAGCAGGCGGTGATGTCACAGCAGGTGATGCAGCGTCAGCAGCTATTGGCTGCACGACCTGCCATCAACGTGCTGGAACAAGAAATCGCACGGTTACAGCAAACCATTAGTGGCGTCACTGAGCAAGTTACGCTCGAAGCTTTGATCACCGAGCGTGACGATCAACTGGAAAGCTGGCTGCCGGATAATCAGCCACAGCAGTTACAGCTGCGGCTCGGCTGGACGCAATTTGTCCCGCTGTTTTCAGCGCTGTCATTGACTCGCCTGCCTGTACCGCAGCGCTTTGAACTCAAAGAAGAGCAGGGATCGCTGAACGCACAGCTGTGGCTGGAGGATGGAGATGCGCCATAGTGCATGGCTGTTAGTACTGTGGAGCGGCTTTACGCTGGCACGCGATCCCTTTCAGCCGCAGGCCGAGGTGCAATGTCGGATGCAGGTGGCTGAACCTGATGGCTGGCGGTTGCAGGGCATTATCGGTACTCCCACGCGCTATGTTGCCTGGCTACGCTCACCAGAAGGAAAAAACCATCGGCTTGGCCCTTCGGCTCGGTTACCGCGCTCAAGCTGGCAGGTGGCAGCGTTAACCGCGAATAGCATGACCTTGCATGTCGCGCAAAGCTGCCCACCGCAGCAAATCACCTGGTCTATAAAAGGAGGATATTATGAAATGGATGACACTACTGCTGTGCCTGAGTTTTAGCCTGCCCCTGCAGGCAAATGAGGAACGCTTAAGCCTGGTGTTTGATGATGCTCCCGTTGAACGTATTTTGCAGGCGCTGGCAGATTATCAACAAACCAACCTGCTGATTGCACCCGGCGTTGAAGGGCGATTATCACTGCGCCTGGAAAATGTAGGATGGGAGCGCGCACTGGCGCTGGTGACCCGGTTGGCAAAACTCACCGTGGTGCAGGAAGAGGGCGTGCTGCTGGTTTACCCCGAAAGCTGGCAACAGATGCAGACACAACAGGCGAAAACAGAACATGAGGAGCGGCAACAGCAACTTCCTCTCGAACAGCAGTCCGTCACGCTGCATTACGCCAATGCCAGCGATGTCTATCGTAGTCTGCAAGCGGAGCGTTCACTCCTCACTCCACGCGGCAGTGTCACGGTCGATAGCCGCACCAACAGCTTGTTATTGCGTGACACCGCCGCCGCGCTGCGTGATGCCTCGCGCTGGTTGCGCGCGCTGGATATGCCACTCGAACAGATCGAGTTGTCTGCCCACATCATCACTATCAATGAAGAACATCTGCGTGAGCTGGGGGTGAACTGGCACACCGCGCCTGCGCAAAGTGTGACGACGGCATTGCATCATCCACAACTGGCGATCCCATTGGCCGTGAATAGTCCTGCGTTGCGCGCGGGCGTCACGCTGGGGCAGGTTAGTGGGGAATTGTTGAATCTGGAACTCAGCGCGCTCGAGCAGGAGAACCAAATCGAAATCATCGCCAGTCCGCGGCTTTTTACCTCTCACCAGCAAACCGCTTCCATTAAACAGGGAACCGAAATTCCTTACGAGGTGAAGTCGGGCAGCAGTGGTGCAACGGCGATTGAATTTAAAGAGGCAGTGTTAGGGATGGAAGTGACGCCCATGGTGCTGGGGAATGGACGGATTCAGTTAAAACTGCGCTTAAGCCAGAACATGCCGGGGCGCAGCCTGAACGTGGGTGAAAGCAACGTGCTGAGTATTGATAAGCAGGAAATTGAAACGCAGGTGACGCTGCGTGATGGCGAAACGTTGGCGCTGGGCGGGATTTTCCAGCAACAGCGCATGCAGACCGAACAGCGTGTACCGTGGTTGGGTGAACTGCCCTTGCTGGGAACGCTGTTTCGTCAGCAAACCAAAGAACATAAAAAGAAGGAGTTGGTGATCTTCATTACCCCCAGACTGGTCAGGGAAGCAGCGCTTACTACCGGATAAAGCGGAAAATTCACTCTGATTTGCCATCTGCGTTGACGCAGGGCAGGAATTAGCTTACAAGGTTTAGCGATTTTTAAAATGGTGTAGCGGAACGCGGCAGGATAACCTTCCGATGGGCGTCAGTCACAAGCGATACTGGCGTCAGAATATATTTTCCCTAAATAATTCGAGTTAAAGCACGGCGGTGAAAGCGTTAATTCCTAAGCTTATATCTGTAAGTTTAAGGGACGCGAAGACACGGCCAGCGCGCATGGTGCTTGAAGTGTGAGGGAAAACAGGAGGGGCGTTACCGTCTCGCGAACCACAGACCGGTCCTGTTACAAGGTCGCCGGGGGCAATTTATTCGGTTGCCAAACGGCCATGAGTGTTGAGATAATTTTCCGTCTGACTCTTGTTAATGCTCATGAGGTCTCAGTTCCTGTCCCGCCAGCACTATGCTGAACGCGGGGTATCATCAACGAATTCTTAGTAATACCGATAAAATGGCAGAGAAACGCAATATCTTTCTGGTTGGGCCGATGGGTGCCGGCAAAAGCACTATTGGTCGTCAGTTAGCTCAGCAACTCAATATGGAATTTTTCGATTCCGATCAGGAAATTGAGCGACGTACCGGAGCGGATGTAGGCTGGGTATTTGATGTGGAAGGCGAAGACGGTTTCCGCGATCGCGAAGAGAAGATCATTAATGAACTCACCGAGAAACAAGGCATTGTCCTGGCGACCGGTGGTGGTTCTGTCAAATCCCGTGAAACCCGCAATCGTCTCTCCGCCCGCGGCGTGGTCGTTTATCTTGAAACGACTATCGAAAAGCAACTTGCTCGTACACAGCGTGATAAAAAACGTCCGTTGTTGCAGGTTGAAGAGCCACCGCGCGAAGTACTGGAAGCTTTAGCTGGCGAACGTAATCCACTTTATGAAGAGATCGCTGACGTCACTATTCGCACTGACGATCAAAGTGCAAAAGTTGTCGCCAATCAGATCATCAACATGCTGGAAAAAAATTAATCCAGCGCCCTGACGGCTCAGCAATAGGTATCGGTCATCATGGAGAAGATCACTGTCTCACTCGGGGATCGTAGTTACCCCATCACCATCGCTGCCGGACTGTTTAACGATCCGGCTTCTTTTTGGCCGCTAAAAGCAGGCGATAACGCCATGCTGGTGACCAATGAGACGCTTGCCCCGATCTACCTCGATAAGCTGTCAGCACTGCTTTCGCAGGCGGGCGTGAAGGTGGATCAGGTGATTTTACCTGATGGTGAAAAGTACAAGACGCTCGCTGTGATGGACGATGTCTTCACCGCGCTGCTGCAGAAACCGCATGGACGTGATACCACGTTAATTGCGCTCGGCGGCGGTGTGATTGGTGATCTCACTGGGTTTGCCGCTGCGAGCTATCAACGCGGTGTGCGCTTTATCCAGGTACCGACAACGCTGCTGTCTCAGGTCGACTCTTCGGTCGGCGGTAAAACAGCCGTCAACCATCCGCTGGGCAAAAACATGATTGGTGCCTTCTACCAGCCCGCCTCAGTGGTGGTCGATACCGATTGCCTGGCTACGCTGCCGGCGCGCGAATTGGCGTCTGGTCTGGCTGAAGTGATCAAATACGGCATTATCCTCGATGGGGAATTCTTCCAGTGGCTGGAGCAGAATCTTGATGCTCTGCTGGCACTGGATCAGCAAGCCCTGGCCTACTGTATCCGTCGCTGCTGTGAACTCAAAGCTGAAGTGGTTGCCGCCGATGAACGTGAAAACGGTCAACGCGCACTGCTCAATCTGGGCCATACTTTTGGTCATGCGATTGAAGCGCACATGGGCTATGGCAACTGGTTACACGGTGAAGCGATTGCGGCGGGAATGGTCATGGCTGCCCGTACCGCCGAACGGCTGGGTCAGTTCACTTCGACGGATACCGATCGCATTATTGCGCTATTTTTGCGAGCGGGTTTACCGGTGCACGGCCCGGCAAGCATGCAAGCAGAAGCGTATCTTCCGCACATGATGCGCGATAAAAAAGTGCTTGCGGGTGAAATGCGTTTGGTGCTGCCTCTCGCAATTGGTCGCTCTGAAGTGCGCGCAGGTGTGGCACATGATATGGTGCTGGCTGCGATTAACGATTGTATAAAATACTGAAGATATCCGGAATAAGTTGAGCTGCAGCAAGGTGGCCATCGCATGCGTTCCAGGCGCTGACATCAGTGAGATGTCTGGATGATAGGATGCAGCCAACGTCGTTTCAGCTTGAAGTATCACGGATAAAGCAGTGAGTGGTGATGCGGTGCGTGGGAAGCGTGCTGTTTTACGGAGGAGGCTAGATGGATGAGTTCAAACCGGAAGACGAGTTAAAACCTGATGCCAGTGACCGCCGTCCAACGCGGCCACGCAAAACGTCTTCTGCGCCGAAAGCGAAGGTACCTGTTTCTCGTCAGCATATGATGATGGGGATCGGCATCCTTGTTCTGCTGTTGGTGGTGCTGGGTATTGGTTCGGCATTGACCGGTCCGGATGATAAGAAACCCGCAAACACGGCCAGCAATGGCAATGCGGCGCCAACGGCAACCGGTGGTGAAAAGAACATCGACCTTTCCGGCTCGACGTCCATGAGTGGCCAGCAAAGCGCCACACCTTCAGCGGACGCATCGCAGACGCCAGCGACATCATCCTCTTCAGCAGGCGGCGATTCCAACTCGATTTCTATGCCAGCAGTGTCTTCAACGCCGACGCAAGCTGCACCTGTCGATACGCCAGCCAATCAGCAACGTGTAACGCTGCCGGGCGATCTCAACAGTGCGCTGAGCAATCAGCAAGGCCAGGTTGATAACGCGGCACAGGGTGCACAAGGCAACAGTTCATTGCCGACCGCCCCTGCTACCGTAAGCGGTAACGGTAAAGCGATGACGCCTCCGGCGATGCGTTCTGAGACACCTGCGCGTACCAACAGCAATGGTTCACGTGAAACGCACAGCAACACCGCGCATAAAGCGCCGACCACGTCGAAACCGGCAGCCGGAGCAAAAGAGAATAAAACGCATACCACTGCCGCGCATAATGCGCCGGTGAGCGCCAGCAGCGGTGCCAGTAAGTCACTGCCAACGGGCGGTAGCTACACGCTGCAGTTGAGCGGTGCGTCGAAAGAAGAGAGCCTGAATGCCTGGGCGAAGAAACAAAATCTGAGCGGTTATCACGTGTATAAAACCACGCGTAACGGTCAGCCCTGGTATGTGTTGGTCAGCGGTGCTTACGCTACGCCAGCCGATGCCAAGCGTGCAGTGGCATCACTGCCGGCTGAAGTTCGTGCGGCAAATCCGTGGGTAAAACCGTTGAGTCAGGTGAAGAAAGAAAGTCAGTAATTGATGTGGGGCTGCGATCGCGCGGCCCCGTTTAAAGCGCAAAGCTGCTGTCGGTTCCACCACAGCCCATAATTAAGATGTAATAACCACGACAGCATGAAGAAAAATCGCGCTTTCCTTAAATGGGCCGGAGGGAAATACCCGCTGCTTGACGATATCCGTCGTCATTTGCCACAAGGTGACTGTTTAGTCGAACCTTTTGTGGGTGCCGGTTCCGTGTTCCTCAACACCGATTATGATCGCTATCACCTGGCGGACATCAACGGTGACCTGATCAATCTCTATAACATCGTTAAAACCCGCACGGCTGAGTTCATTGAAGACGCGCGGCAGTTGTTCACGCCTGAAGGTAATATCGCAGAGACCTATTACGCGCAACGTCTGGCATTTAACGCCAGCAAAGATGAATATCAGCGTGCCTTACTGTTTCTCTATCTCAATCGGCATGGCTATAACGGTTTGTGCCGTTACAATCTGCGCGGTGAGTTCAATGTGCCTTTTGGTCGTTATCGCAAACCTTACTTCCCGGAAGCGGAGCTGTTGTGGTTTGCCGAACGGGCGCAAAAAGCGACCTTTGTCTGTGAATCGTACGATGTTACTCTGAACAACGCCCCTGCTGGCTCAGTGGTTTATTGCGATCCGCCGTATGCGCCCTTGTCGGCGACGGCGAACTTTACCGCGTACCACACCAATAGCTTTAGCCTGCGCGAGCAGCAGCATCTGGCCGAGCTGGCAAATAAGCTGGCACATGAAAACAGCATACCGGTGCTGATTTCCAACCACGACACGCTGCTTACGCGTGAGTGGTATCAGAATGCGGTTTTACACGTAGTCAAAGCCCGGCGTTCCATCAGCCGAAGCATAAGTGGTCGCACTCAGGTTGACGAACTGCTGGCGCTTTTCCGCTAGCCTGTTTCGTCCGCGACCAACGCATTACGCCAGCTCTGGCTGGCGCACAAAATTGGGAGAATCGGATGAAACAATTTTTGCTGGCCCCTTCAATTCTTGCTGCTGACTTTGCTCGCCTGGGCGAAGATACCGCCAAAGCGCTGGCAGCAGGCGGGGATGTGGTGCATTTTGACGTGATGGATAACCACTATGTGCCTAATCTGACCATGGGGCCAATGGTGCTGAAAGCGCTGCGCGACTATGGCATTACGGCACCGATTGATGTGCATCTGATGGTGAAGCCGGTGGATGCACTGATTCCAGAGTTCGCTAAAGCGGGCGCGACTTACATTACCTTCCATCCTGAAGCCAGTGAGCACGTTGACCGCACGCTGCAACTGATCAAAGAGCACGGCTGTAAAGCGGGTCTGGTGTTCAATCCGGCGACGCCGCTCGATTACCTCGACTACGTGATGGATAAACTCGACATCATTCTGCTGATGTCAGTGAACCCTGGCTTCGGCGGTCAATCTTTCATTCCTGGCACGCTGGACAAATTGCGTCAGGCGCGTCGTCTGATTGATCAAAGCGGTTACGATATCCGTCTGGAAGTGGACGGTGGCGTGAAGATCGATAACATCGGTCAGATCGCGGCGGCAGGTGCGGATATGTTTGTGGCTGGTTCAGCTATCTTTGGTCACCCCGATTACAAAAAAGTGATCGACGAAATGCGCGGCGAACTGGAGAAAGTTAATGGCTCATTTCACTGATATCCGCGCGCTGGCGTTTGATCTCGATGGCACGCTGGTCGATAGCGCACCGGGTCTGTCACAGGCCATCGATCATGCTTTAGGCGATTTGCAGTTGCCGCCACCCGGCGTTGCGCTGGCCTCCACCTGGATTGGCAATGGCGCAGATGTGATGATGACACGCGCGCTGACCTGGGCATTAGGCCGCGAACCGCACGCCGAGGAGCAGCGCGACGCGCGCTCGTTGTTCGATAAGTACTACGCCGAAACGGTGGAAGCGGGCAGCACGCTGTTTCCGCAGGTGAAAGAGACGCTGGCGGCGCTGCACGCCAAAGGCTTGCCGATGGCCATCGTCACCAATAAGCCGACGCCGTTTGTCGCGCCTTTGCTGCAATCGCTGGGCATTGCCGATTTCTTCACGCTGATTATTGGCGGTGATGATGTGGTGGTGAAAAAGCCCCATCCGGCAGCGATCTTCCTTGTTTTGGGTCACTTTGGCGTACTGCAAAAAGAATTACTGTTTGTCGGTGATTCTCGTAATGATATTCACGCAGCTCAGGCTGCGGGTGTACCCAATGTCGGTATGACTTTTGGCTACAACTATGGCGAGCCGATTGCCGCCAGCCAACCCGATTTAACTCTCGATACTTTTAGCGAACTTTTGCCCGCTCTCGGGCTGTAATTATCAGGATATAACATGAGCAAACCCATCGTTTTCAGCGGCGCCCAGCCTTCCGGTGAACTGACCATTGGCAACTATATGGGTGCGCTGCGTCAGTGGGTGCAGATGCAGGATGATTTCCACTGCATTTACTGCATCGTCGATCTGCACGCCATCACCGTTCGTCAGGACCCCGCTGCGCTGCGCAAAGCCACGCTGGATACGTTAGCGTTGTACCTTGCCTGCGGTATCGACCCGGCAAAAAGCACCATCTTTGTACAGTCGCATGTGCCTGAGCACGCGCAGCTGAGCTGGGTGCTGAACTGCTATGCCTATTTTGGCGAGCTGAGCCGTATGACGCAGTTTAAGGATAAGTCCGCGCGTTATTCTGAAAACATCACCGCGGGTTTGTTCGATTACCCGGTGCTGATGGCGGCCGATATTCTGCTGTATCAGACCAACCAGGTGCCAGTGGGCGAAGATCAGAAGCAGCATCTGGAACTGAGCCGCGATATCGCCGGTCGTTTCAACGCACTGTATGGCGATGTGTTCAAAATTCCTGAGCCGTTTATTCCGAAATCAGGCGCACGCGTGATGTCGCTGCTGGAACCGACCAAGAAAATGTCGAAGTCGGATGACAACCGCAACAACGTGATTGGCCTGTTGGAAGACACCAAAGCGGTAGTGAAGAAGATCAAACGCGCGGTAACTGACTCCGCCGAGCCGCCAGTCGTACGCTACGATGTCAAAGAAAAAGCCGGTGTCTCTAACCTGCTGGATATCTTGTCGGGTGTCACCGGCAAGTCGATTCCGCAGCTGGAGCAGGAATTCGAAGGCAAGATGTATGGCCACCTGAAAGGCGAAGTGGCGGAAGCGGTTTCCGGCATGCTGACTGAGCTGCAGGAGCGTTATCATCGTTTCCGTAATGATGAAGCTTTCCTGAATCAGGTCATGCGCGATGGTGCCACCAAGGCCCGTGCGCAGGCGCAAGAGACACTGAAGAAAGTCTACGAAGCAGTGGGCTTTGTGGCTCAGCCTTAAGCGACGAGCGGTATGATCTAACAACGGCGAGTTGTCATGACTCGCCGTTTTTTATGAATTTGCGCGTAAGACCTCGCCCAATCGGACGGGGGCAGCCAAGTTTAAAACCAGCGTAACTGGCGGCGCAGGCTGACCACGCGCCCGACGATAATCAGCGCTGGGCTGGCAAACTGCTGCGCCAGCGTGTTGAGTTCAGCCAGCGTTGCGGTCTCTACCCGTTGCTCAGATGTCGTGCCGTTCTGCACGATGGCGACCGGCATTGTTGCATCCATGCCATGTTGCAACAGCTGGCGCTGAATCTCGGGTGCCTGATTCAGGCCCATGTAGAACACCAACGTTTGCTGTTCTGCTGCCAGCTTACTCCACTCAATTTCGCCCTGCTGTTGCAGATGGCCAGTAACAAAGCGCACACTCTGGGCGTGATCGCGGTGTGTCAGTGGAATGCCGCTGTAGGCGGCACAGCCGGATGCGGCGGTAATACCCGGTACCACGCTGAACGGAATGTGGTGCTGTGCCAGCACCTCCAGCTCCTCGCCGCCACGACCAAAAATAAAGGGATCGCCGCCTTTCAGCCGCACCACACGTTTGCCGCTCTGGGCCTGCTCCAGCAGAAGCTGATTGATTTGTGACTGTGGGACGCAGTGATGTCCCGCCTGTTTACCGACAAAGATGCGTTCTGCATCGCGGCGCACCAGGTTGAGAATCGGTTCGGATACCAGGCGGTCATACACCACCACATCGGCCTGCTGGATACACTGCAACCCTTTCAGTGTCAGCAATCCGGCATCGCCCGGACCCGCGCCCACCAGCACCACTTCACCTTGTTGTGACAGCGGCGCATTGAACAGCGTATCAACGATATGATCGGCGCGTGGCTGGTCGCGATTAGCCAGCGTTTGTGCCAAACGATCGCTGGCAAAGAAGCGTTCCCAAAAAGCCCGGCGCTGTCCCATGCTGGCGAAAGTGTTCTTCACCCGACTGCGCAGTGTGCCAGCGAGTGAAGCCAGTTGGCCTAAATGCTGTGGCAGCATCGCTTCCAGCTTCTCGCGTAGCAGGCGAGCCAGCACCGGAGCACGACCACCGGAGGACACCGCAATCATCAGCGGGGAGCGATCGATAATCGATGGCATGATAGCGCTGGCTTCCTGTGGTGCATCCACCAGATTGCAGAAGATGCGGCGCGCTTCGGCGGCATCGCCCACTTGCTGATTCACGGCGTCATCGTCGGTGGCGGCAATCACCAGCCAGCAGCCTTCTAGCCAGCACTCTTCAAAGGTGCCGGACATGAGGTGCAATTTTCCCTGCTCGGCCCACTGCTGAAATACAGGGGAGAAATCCAGTGCGCCGACGTGCAGATCGGCACCGGCATCCAGCAGCAGGCGCGCTTTGCGTTCTGCCACATCGCCACCGCCAACCAGTAAGCAGCGTTTGCCCTTCAGGCGGCAAAACAGTGGAAAATAGTCCATCGCTCATCCTCAAAAAAGCCCGCGAGCCACGTGATGATCATCAATCGCACCTTTTCGGTCGCCATAAATGACGACCCTACGATGATGTAGAGTGCGCATTCATGCGCACCCGGATGGATGCGCAAACTGATTAGCATGATGCGGAAAGCGGGCTAACACGATTAAACAGATTTGAGCGCAGCGGCTTGTGTCGCCACTTGCGGTCTTTGAGCTTGCGGGGTGGCGTACCAATAACCGAGGCCCATTAACACCATACCAGAGAACATATTACCCAGCGTCACCCACAGCAGGTTATGGCCGATGCCGCTTAAGGTGAGTTCGGCATTATGCTGACCAAACCACGACAGTGCAAAGACCGTCATATTCGCGACAGAGTGTTCATAGCCGGAGGCGATAAAGGCCAGCAGGCACCACCAGATGGCAATGAATTTTGCCGTGCCTTCAGTGCGCACTGCCATCCAGATCGCCAGACACACCAGCCAGTTGCACAGCGCCCCTTTAAAGAACAGCGCCATTGCCGGTTGCGTGGTTTTCGCCAGCGCCGCGCTGTGAATCAGTGCGCCTGCATTGGGCAGCATCGCGCCTGCCGCGTAGTAATAGAGCAGGGCGACAAATACCGAGCCGATCAGGTTGCCCAGCCAGGTTTGCGGCAGCACACACCACATCTGACCCTGGCTAATGCTACCGGCTTTAACGCCCACGGTGAGGAACATCGTATGACCCGTAAACAGTTCTGACCCTGCAATGATCACCAGGGTCAGAGCGATACCAAAGGTGGCGCCCATGACTAGCGGACGCCAGGCTGGATCGGCCAGATTGCCGAGGGTGAAAATCAGGATGATGGCGAGACCAACGTAAGCGCCCGCCATCGCCGAACTGATCCAGAAGGCCAGCGGGCTGTGCTGTGCCGTACGCACAATGCGCGCCGCGTTGGCGGCGCAGGTATTCAGGGTGTCAGTAAACATAGTGACGTCTCATAAAGTAAAAGAATTCTGTCAGGCGCACACTTCGACCTGGCCCGCAGTAACGCGCACCGGATAGCTCGCCACGGAACGGGCGGCATCTTCCAGGCAGACGCCGTCGCTTAAACGGAAGCGCTGTTTTTTCAGTGGGCTGGCGACCCACAGCGTGTGCTGATGTTCGGCAATCAGGCCGCGTGACAGCACGCTGGCTGCGGAGAAAGGATCGATGTTACTCAGCGCATATAGTTGCTCATCATCATGCGGACGGAAGATGGCAATCTGCTGGCCTTTCACCAGCGCGCAGACGCCGGTGGCAGGCAGGATTTGTTCGAGTTCACACACGGAATGCCACTGGCTCATGCGTCGATCTCCTCAATCTGGGTGATGGCAATACGCTCGGCAGGACGTGCCGGACGGTGCTGATCGCGCTGAGCGACGTGCTGCACCAGCGGATCGCGCTGATCGCTGTTGATGAAGGTGCTGAAGTGGATGTGCTGCCGGGGATCGTTCACCGTTGCAGCCCATTCACACTCGACTTCAGCCCGCAGGCGCGCGAGTTCAGCTTCCAGCTGCGCATTCAGGCTGAGTTTGTCATCGATAATCACGCTGCGCAGATAGTCGATACCGCCTTCCATGCTTTCCAGCCACAGCGAGGTACGTTGCAGGCGGTCACCGGTGCGGATATAGAACATCATAAAGCGGTCGAGATAAGTCAGCAGGGTATCGCGATCCAGGTCCGCTGCCAGCAAATCGGCGTGGCGTGGCTTCATGCCACCGTTGCCGCACACATACAGATTCCAGCCTTTTTCCGTCGCGATAATGCCGACATCTTTGCCCTGCGCCTCCGCACATTCGCGCGTGCAGCCCGAGACGCCAAACTTCATTTTGTGCGGTGTACGAATGCCTTTGTAGCGGTTCTCGAGCTCGATACCGAAGCCGAGGCTATCGCCGACACCATAGCGACACCAGGTGCTGCCCACACAGGTTTTTGCCATGCGCAACGCTTTGGCATACGCCTGGCCGGTTTCAAATCCGGCATCAATCAGCTGCGACCAGATGGCAGGCAGGTCATCACGCTGGGCACCGAACAGGCCAATACGCTGCGAGCCGGTGATTTTGGTGTAAAGGTTGTACTGGCGCGCCACCGCACCGATCGTCATCAACCCTTCTGGCGTGATTTCGCCCCCAGGAGAGCGCGGGATGACCGAGTAGGTACCATCTTTCTGGATATTGCCAAGGAACAGATCGTTGCTGTCCTGAAGTGGAGCGAGTTGTGGCTTGAGCACATAGTCGTTCCAGCAGGAGGCCAGCAGCGAACCCACGGTCGGTTTGCACACTTCACAGCCATAACCTTGACCGTATTTCGCCAGTAAGGCTTCGAAGGAAGTGATCTCTTCGACACGAATCAGGTGATACAACTCCTGGCGTGAATAGGGGAAGTGCTCGCACAGGTGATTGTTGACTTCGATGCCCTGGCGGCTCAGTTCCGCGTTGAGCACCTGAGTGATCAGCGGAATGCAGCCGCCGCAGCCCGTTCCGGCACGGGTTTCGCTTTTCAGCATCGCCACGGTATGGCAGCCGCCTTGCACCGCTTTGACGATATCGCCCTTACTGACATCAAAGCAGGAGCAGATTTGCGCGCTGTCCGGCAGGGAATCGACGCCCAATACCGGCTTCTCGCCACTGCCTGCTGGCAGGATCAAACCTTCAGGATTATCGGGCAGCGCGATGTTATTCAGCGCCAGCTGCAGCAGATTGCCGTAATCACTGGTGTCACCGACCAATACCGCGCCGAGCAGCGTGCGGTTGTCTTCGCTGACAATCAGGCGTTTGTAGATGTGCTTTTGCTCATCAAGCCACATATAGCTGCGCGCGCCCGGCGTGCGGCCATGCGCATCGCCAATACCACCGACATCCACGCCCAGCAACTTAAGTTTGGCGCTCATATCGGCACCGGAAAAGGCACTGTCGCGTCCCAGCAACGCATCGCTGGCGACCTGTGCCATTTTGTAGCCCGGCGCGACTAAGCCGAACAGCCGGTTCTGCCAGGCTGCGCATTCGCCGACGGCATAAATCGCCGGATCGCGCGTCTGGCAGTGGTCGTTGATGGCGATGCCACCACGCTGGCCGATTTCCAGCCCACACTGTTTTGCCAGCTTGTCTTGCGGACGAATGCCAGTGGAGAACACGATGAAATCGACATCTAGCGCGCTGCCATCGGCGAATTCCAGCGTCTTACCGCCTTTAGCGTGGTGCACAATTTGCTGGGTATTTTTGCCGGTGTGCACACGCACACCCATTTGTTCGATCTTACGACGCAGTTGCTCGCCACCTTGCGCATCCAACTGTTCCGCCATTAATCCGGGCGCGAACTCAATGACATGGGTTTCGATACCGAGGTTTTTCAGTGCGCCTGCCGCTTCGAGGCCAAGCAGACCGCCGCCAATCACGGCACCGCGTTGGCTGCGGCGGGCGCAGGCTTCTATGGCGTTGAGATCTTCGATGGTGCGATAGACAAAGCAGTCGCTGCCTTCGGCGCCTTTTATCGGCGGTATCCACGGATAAGAGCCAGTGGCAAAAATCAGCGTGTCGTAATGCACCGCGCGACCGGTATTAGAGTGAATTAGTTTTTCGTCGCGGTTGATGGTAATCGCCCGTTCACCGATCAGCAGTTTGACCTGATGTTTTTCGTAATAGCCGGGGCGAACCAGTGACAGCTCTTCAGCGGTGTGATGGGAGAAGTAGGCGGAAAGGTGGACGCGGTCATAGGCGACGCGCGGTTCTTCACAAAAGACGGTAATGGCAAATTGGCCGGGCTCGGCTTTATCGATCAGTTCTTCTATAAAGCGGTGGCCCACCATGCCGTTGCCAATGATCACGACACTGTGCTTGCTCATGCTTGCCTCAAAAATTGCGGTATCTGCGCTTACGATAGCGCGCTACTTCAGGCGCTTATTGATGCACATCAAGCGCACCCTCATATACCTATTTTGAGGTATGTAATTGATTTTGAACGAAATAGATAAGTGGCTTATTTGGTTGGATATTGTGCAGAACGGGTCACTGCCGATGGCGCCGTGAAAAGTCACTCGCTGGTTCGCCAATAATGACATCCGAAAAATCGATGACGCTGACAGACAGTTTTTCGTGCTAGCTTAACCTGTTGCTTTGAACAGGAGGATGGCATGGCGAACCGGTCACTGAAGTGGATCAACAATCTGCGCTTAGCGGGCCAGCAGGGCTTGTGGCAAATGGAAATCAACGGTGGAAAAATTGCGGCGATACGTCCCCAGCCACCGCAAATCGTGGATCAGAGTGACGCACTGGACGCCGAAGGAGGGCTGGCGAGTGCGCCGTTTATCGAACCGCACATTCACCTCGACACCACGCAAACTGCCGGGCAGCCTGCCTGGAATCAGTCCGGCACCCTGTTTGAAGGTATTGAACGCTGGGCGGAGCGCAAAGCGCTGCTCAGCCATGACGATGTCAAACAGCGCGCACAGCAGACGCTGAAGTGGCAAATTGCCAACGGTATCCAGCATGTGCGTACCCACGTTGATGTTTCCGATCCCACTCTCACCGCGCTGAAAGCGATGCTGGAAGTGAAAGCGGAAATGGCGTCGTGGATCGATATTCAAATCGTGGCGTTTCCGCAGGAGGGAATTCTCTCCTATCCAAATGGTGAAGCACTGCTGGAAGAGGCATTGCGTCTCGGCGCCGATGTGGTGGGTGCCATCCCGCACTTCGAGTTCACACGCGAGTATGGCGTGGAATCGCTGCATAAAACCTTCGAGCTCGCCAACCGTTATGACCGCATGGTGGATGTACACTGTGATGAGATCGATGATGAGCAATCGCGCTTTGTCGAAACCGTGGCGGCGCTGGCGCATCGTGATGGCAATGGCGAACGCGTGACCGCCAGCCACACCACGGCGATGCACTCCTATAACAACGCCTACACCTCGCGATTATTCCGCTTGCTGAAGCTGTCGAAGATTCACTTTGTGGCGAATCCGCTGGTGAACATTCATTTGCAGGGACGTTTTGATAGCTACCCCAAACGTCGCGGCATCACGCGAGTGAAAGAGTTGCTCGACGCCGACATCAACGTCTGTTTTGGCCACGATGATGTGTTTGATCCCTGGTATCCGCTCGGCACGGCCAGCATGCTGCAGGTGCTGCATATGGGATTACATGTCTGTCAGTTGATGGGCTACGAACAGATCGACAACGGCCTGAGTCTGATTACCACCAACAGCGCGAAAACGTTGCAATTGAAGGATTACGGTCTGGCGGTGGGTGACTATGCCAGTCTGATTATTTTGCCGGCTGAGAGTGGCTTTGATGCGGTACGCAGACAAGTGCCTGTGCGCTATTCGATACGGCAGGGAAGCGTGGTGGCGGCAACGCAGCCCGCGAGCAGTGAAATCTATTTGGGCGAGGCGGAAGCGGTGACATTCCGACGATAGTCGCTTAATAAAAAAGAGTGCGCATCACTGCGCACTCTTTTGCTACGGCACTAGGCAACGGAGGCGAACGTTCACCCCTGCACGTCACCCATTAGTGCGTAATATGACCGTGCTGGCGATGTTTGGTCACAAAGCCCAGCAGCACACACATCACAAACACCACGGCATACAAGCCATTCGCGGTAGAGAGTGCCGCATGTGCGCCGCCTTTCGCCACAATCGGGCCGGTGACCACAAAGGTCAGCATGGTGCCGACGGTGCCGCAGGTCAGGATAAAGTTCACCAGCTTCGGTGAAGAGACTTTGGTTTGCAGCGAACCGAGGGTGATGATGGTGGTGTAAATGGCGCTGGAGCTGAAGCCGAGAATCATGATGATCCAGTGCAGCATGCTGGCATCGTTCGTGGTGACAAACCAGTACATCAGGCCCGTCGCCAATGCGGCTAGCACCATCAGGATGCGCTGTAGATCGAAGAAGCGCAGCAGGAAGCTGAACACCCACATGCCGACCATGTACGCGGTCCAGAAGTTACCCACCAACTGACCGGCTGCCGCAATGTCCATACCCATCGATTTGGTCGCGTACTCTGGCACCCAGGAGATAAAGCCTAGCTGACCGAGGATGTAGCACAGCGCAGCGATCGACAGGAACAGCACGCCGATGCCCCATTTCTCTTTCTCGCCACCTTGTACGGCAGCTTCGCTTTTCAGCACCGGGAATTCCACCATCAGCGTCAGGACGAAGATGGCGATGTAAATCACCCCAATGCAGGCGTATACCCAGTACCACGGCAGCATGCGAGCCAGCAACACACCGGCGATGATCGGGAAAATGGTACCGGCCATACTGAAGAAGGAGTCGGTAAACAGCAGGCGGGAACCACGCTGACGGCCATCGTACAGATGGGTAATCAGGAAGGTACCGATCGACATGGTGATACCGCTGACCACACCGAGCACAAACATGCACAGCGAGAATATGGTCAGGTTATGGCTGGTCATTAGGCCCGCCACCGCGAGGATCATCAGCACAAAGCCAAAAATCAGCTGGCGTTTCAACGGCACAATCACCATCAGCCAGGCGTTAAGGAATACCGCGACCAGGATACCGGCATTCAGGAAGGTGAAAGTGTTGCTCATCTCTGAGATGGGCAACTGGAAGTATTGGGCAATATTGTCCAGTACCATACCGGTAACAATCACCAGCGCGCCGGTGAGCGCGTAGGAGAAAAAGCTGATCCAGGTAAGGCCAATGCGATTACGGTTTGTCATGTTCTGAACCTGTGATGCGCCGGGATTGGCAAAAAGTGTCATGAATTGTAAATGCAACTGTGATCTTAATAAACAACGAGTGTAACGAGCGGGAAATATTTCATTAATAGTGTGATTTTCATCACGCAAATGATTGCGTGCTAAAGAAAGTATGACAATCGCAACATCAGCGTAAATATCGGTAAAACGCTGGCTCTTATATAACTTGCTCTTTACAATCGATCTCGTTTTTGAGCTTGCACTTCATGGTAAGGAATCTTTCATGTTTAAACGTACTTTGACAGCGGCAGTCGCCCTGTTAGCGCTCTCTTCTGTATCCGCTTCTGCTCTGGCCGCTAAAGGGGATACTCATGTGCTGCTCACCACCTCTGCGGGCAATATCGAACTCGAACTGAACAACCAGAAAGCCCCGGTTTCGGTGAAAAACTTTGTCGACTACGTCAACAACGGTTTCTACAACAACACGATTTTCCATCGCGTAATTCCTGGCTTTATGATTCAGGGCGGCGGTTTCACCACGGATATGCAGCAGAAGCAGACCGTGGCACCGATTAAGAACGAAGCCGACAACGGCTTGCGTAACCTGCGTGGCACCATCTCGATGGCGCGTACTGCTGATAAAGACAGTGCGACCAGCCAGTTCTTCCTCAACGTCGCGGATAACGCGTTCCTCGATCACGGCCAACGTGACTTCGGTTACGCGGTATTTGGTAAAGTTGTGAAAGGCCAGGATGTGATCGACAAGATTGCTCAGGTGCCAACCAAGGATGTCGGCCCGTACCAAAATGTGCCGTCAAAACCGGTTGTTATCCTTTCTGCGAAAGTCCTGCCTTAATGATTTAACGCGCCGGCGATCGTCGGCGCGTTCTGCTGCTCTCCAGCAAAGCTAAAATTAGCTCTTATACTTAGGGCAAATTGCTTGTCGGAGGCGCCATGACCAGCCAACTCACCGAAAAACAGAAAGCCACCCTGTGGCAACAGCGCCGCATGGCCAGTTATCAGGCCAGTTGCCGTCTTGCAGGCTACGTACTCAGCGATATGACGGCTGAGCAACATGAAGATCGACTTGAGTCACTGAGGAGGCAATATGGCGGATAACACGCTGGCCGTGCGCGACCCTTATGTTTGGCACAATGATACGGTGCTGAAAAACCGCCTCGATATTCATGATGACATGCAGTTGCGTAAAGCCGAACTGGCTTTCAGTGCCGCCCGGCTAGCCACGCTGGAACTCGGCCCGCGCAGCACCGGCATCCCATGGCTATGCCATATTCATCGCACGCTGTTTCAGGATCTCTACAGTTGGGCAGGGGAGTTACGCAGCATCGATATCTGGCGTGATGAGACACCCTATTGCCACTGCGAATATATTGAGAAAGAGGGCAACGCGCTGATGAGCGCGCTGGAAGATGAACATCAACTGACAAACCTGACGCAGGATGAGTTTGTTGCGCGGCTTGCGCATTACTACTGTGAAATCTTCGTATTGCATCCGTTCCGCGCCGGCAACGGCCGCACGCAGCGCATTTTCTTTGAACAGCTGGCGCTGCACGCCGGTTATCTGCTGACATGGGATAAGCTGGATCGAGAGGCGTGGCGTACCGCACTGTATGCTGGTGTATCGGGCGATCTGACGCCGCTGACGGCGCAGTTTGCAAAAGTGGTGAGCCCAGCCCGGTAAAATGCGTAGAATAGCGGCGGTTTGACTGGCCTGAGGGCACTATGCTGCTGTTAATTGATAACTACGACTCCTTCACCTGGAATCTCTACCAGTATTTCTGTGAGCTGGGAGCACAAGTCCGCGTGGTGCGTAACGATGCCATCACGCTGGCGGAGATGGAGACGCTGCCACTCACCCATTTGGTGATCTCCCCTGGCCCCTGCACGCCGGATCAGTCTGGTATCTCACTGGACGCCATCCGCCATTTTGCTGGGCGTTTGCCGGTTCTGGGTGTTTGCCTCGGCCATCAGGCGATTGCGCAAGCCTATGGCGCGCAGATAGTGCGCGCGCGGCAGGTGATGCACGGCAAAACTTCTGTTATCCAGCACACCAATCAGGGCGTTTTTCGCGACCTTAATAATCCGCTCACCGTTACGCGCTACCATTCACTCATTGTGGCGCGCGATACGCTGCCCGCAGAATTCGACGTCACGGCCTGGAGCCTGCGTAATGGCGAGCCGGATGAGATCATGGGCTTCCGCCACCGTACGCTGCCCTTAGAAGGGGTGCAGTTCCATCCTGAGAGTATCCTCAGCGAGCAGGGCCATCAGCTGTTGGCTAATTTCCTCGACACGTAACTTATGTTTGCCTTCGTTTGATTTTTTATGCATATTTTGTGATTATAATTTCACTTCAGCTCAATAAGTAACCCAATGAGGTCGGCAATGGCAGCGGAAAAACTAGCGGTAACCCGGGAAACGTTCGATAACGTGATTTTGCCTGTTTATGCACCTGCGCAGTTCGTGCCGGTGAAAGGCAAGGGCAGCCGAGTCTGGGATCAGCAGGGCAAAGAGTATATCGACTTCTCCGGCGGTATCGCGGTGACGGCTCTGGGTCATTGCCATCCGGCGCTGGTGGAAACGCTGAAAAGCCAGGGTGAAACCCTGTGGCATACCAGCAACGTGTTTACCAATGAACCGGCATTACGTCTGGCGAGCAAACTGATTGCCGCGACCTTTGCCGATCGTGTGTTCTTTGGCAATTCCGGTGCGGAAGCCAACGAAGCCGCCTTCAAGCTGGCACGTTACTACGCCTGCAAAAAACACAGCCCGTTCAAAAGCAAAATCATCGCCTTCCACAATGCGTTCCACGGTCGTACCTTGTTTACCGTTTCTGTTGGCGGCCAGCCGAAATACTCCGACGGCTTTGGTCCAAAGCCGGCAGATATCGTACATGTGCCGTTTAACGATCTGGATGCGGTGAAAGCGGTGATGGATGACCACACCTGCGCGATTGTCGTGGAGCCGATTCAGGGTGAAGGCGGCGTGGTGGCTGCGACGCAGGAATTTATGCAGGGTCTGCGTACGCTGTGCGATGAGCATAAAGCGCTGCTGGTGCTGGATGAAGTACAGAGCGGCATGGGTCGTAGCGGTAAGCTGTTCAGCTACGAACATTACGGCATCAAGCCAGACATCATCACCACCGCGAAAGCGCTGGGCGGCGGTTTCCCGGTGAGCGCGATGCTAACCACCAATGAAATCGCGTCGGTGATGGCTCCGGGCGTGCACGGCACCACCTATGGCGGCAACCCGCTGGCCTGTGCGATTGCTGAAACCGCACTGGATATCATCAACACCCCAGAAGTGCTGGGTGGCGTAGAGGCCCGTCGTCAGCAGTTCGTTGAGGCACTGCAGGCGATCGACAGCAAATACGATCTGTTCAGTGAGATTCGCGGCAAAGGTTTACTGATTGGCGCAGCGCTGAAGCCACAACACGCCAGTAAAGCGCGCGATATCCTCAATGCCTCAGCAGCAGAAGGGTTGATGGTTCTGACCGCGGGCACTGATGTGATGCGTTTTGTGCCGTCACTGGTGATCGAGCCGACTGACATCGAAGAAGGTATGGCGCGTTTCGCCAAAGCGATTGAGAAAGTGCTGGCGGCGTAATCAGCCCTTCGGACGTAACACTTTCAGCCAGCGGCCGTGATGCGGTCGCTGGCTCCACGCCAGTGAAGAGATGGTGTGCATCACATTCAGGTGTTGCAGGATGCGCTTCACATGCTGCTCGACAATCGTTACCGGCCCTTCATTCATATTCTCCGGCGCTTCCAGAATATTGCTGTCATTGCCTGGCCCATCATACGCCAGCCGCTGCTGACAGCGCTGCAGCGCAATTTCACAGGATTGCAGATAGCGTTCCGCCAGCTTCGGCGTCAGCATGGTGTGCTCACGCGCCAGGATCGTCATCGCGTTGATGTGTTCCACAATGAACTGGCTGTGGGTCACCCACATGCGCATATCTTTCAGGTACTGCGCGTTGAAGCCCGGTTCGCTTGATGCCTGATTCAGTGAATTGAAGAGCGCATTGTGCGCCTGATTGACCTTCATGCGCTGATACGCCAGCTTTTCAGGAGACTGCTCCGGCCCCAGCAACATCCGCAAGGCTTCCTGATAAGCCTCCAGCGCATCATGCGCGTTGCTGCGCAGTAATCCGCTCTGCCACTGTGGCCACAGCCAGATCATACCGGCAAAAGCGATCAGGCAGCCCATCAGGGTATCCATCATGCGCGGCAGCAGAAACTGCGCCCCGTTCAGCGACAACAGCTGAAGTGAATACACCGCCGTCACGGTGAAGCCAATCATCGACCAGCCGTAATACTTGCGCGTGACCAGGTAGCTGGCGAGGGTGATGGCCAGCATAAACAGCAGGGTGATCGATTCGGGGACGTCGAGCTGTAGCGATCCTGCGGCGATCAACAATCCGGCAAAGGTGCCCAGCGCACGGTGCTGGATACGCACCCGTGTCGCGCTGTAGCCATTCTGGCTGACAAACATGATGGTCATCAGAATCCAGTAAGGCTTGGGGATATTGAAGAACAGCGCCAGCGCGCTGCCGAACATCAGCATCACCGAGATACGCGCGGCGGTGCGCAATGCGGCGGACTTGAGCGACAGGTAGCTGCGCAGCGCCGGGAACAGCGGCAGGCGACGCTGGCGATCCGCCATCAAGTCTCGGGTGTATAACGGCTTTTGCGTGCGCAACACGCGGGCGATGCGGCTGAAGTGGTAGTAGCAGAAGTTGCCCACCGGGTTATCAGGATGCTGGCGCGCGATTTTTTCCAGCGCACCCAGTTGCTTCTCCATGTGGAAGCGATCGGGCAACTGATGATAGAGAATGGCATCGGCCAACAGGCGCAGGCGCGCAGAGATGGTTTTGGCATTCCAGCGGATCACCGCTTCAGCGTGACTCTGCTCGACCAGCTTTTGCACTTCTTCCGGCTGGTGCAGGCTCACCGAGATGTGCTCCTGCAAATCAAGCGCCACCTGGAAAGCCCGCGTCAGGCGCTTGTGGCTGTTATCGCGGCTGGCAGAGAGCATGTGCATCTGCTGATAGCAGGTGGTGATCAGGTCAACGGCTTTTTGCTGACGCGCCAGCAACGGCGGCAGCGCTTTCTCGGGATCGGTAAGCTGCGTCAACAGGGTGTATTTGGCATCGCAATAATCTGCCAGTTCCCGATACAGCAGGCTGAGGGTTTCGCGCATTGGCTGCTCTTTCCACAGCCAGAACCAGAACCAGTTAAACAGGCCGTACCACAGCGTGCCACCAATATACAGCAGAGGCGGCACCCACATGGGCATGCGGCCCACCAGGCTGAGGCTGAAGATGGCAGCAATTAGCGTAGCGGGCAGTAAGCGGCCGTGCAGCGGGCTGATTTCGCCGGTCACGCCAATCAACAGCGGCAGCACAAACAGGATCAGCGGTAACGGAATGGCGTCACTGGTAAGAAATTGGATCAGGAAACTGGCGGTAGCAAACAGTGAGCCGCCCACAATCAGGCGTTTAAAGAAGCGCTTATGTGGTGTATCGAGACCCGCCATGTTGCAGCAGGCAGGAACTAATGAGAACAGCAGGCCTTTTTGCAGATCGCCAAACAGCCAGCCTAGTGCCACAGGCAGGCACAGCACCAGCGTTTGCCGCAGTGCGTAGTTGACCTCAGGATGATAGATGATTCGGCGCCACATCAGCTCATCGCAAACAAAAACGGCGCGATGTTGCCATCACGCCGTGGGTGATAAGAAATTAGCGGGTGCCGTAGACGACGATGGTTTTACCGTGTGCGGAGATCAGGTTCTGATCTTCCAGCATTTTCAGGATACGACCCACGGTTTCGCGTGAGCAACCCACGATCTGACCAATCTCCTGACGGGTTATTTTGATTTGCATCCCGTCGGGGTGCGTCATCGCATCGGGTTGTTTCGCCAGATTAAGCAGTGTTTGCGCGATACGGCCCGTCACATCGAGGAAGGCAAGGTTGCCCACTTTCTCGGAGGTGACTTGCAGACGACGCGCCATCTGCGACGAAAGTCGCATTAAAATATCCGGGTTTACCTGAATCAGCTGACGGAATTTTTTGTAAGAAATTTCAGCCACTTCGCAGGCAGTCTTAGCACGTACCCAGGCACTACGTTCCTGGCCTTCTTCAAACAGGCCGAGTTCGCCGATGAAGTCTCCCTGATTGAGGTAGGAGAGGATCATCTCTTTGCCTTCTTCATCTTTGATCAGAACCGCAACGGAACCTTTCACGATGTAGTACAGCGTTTCCGCTTTCTCACCCTGATGGATGAGCGTGCTTTTGGACGGATATTTGTGAATATGGCAATGGGACAGGAACCATTCGAGTGTAGGGTCTGTTTGCGGTTTGCCGAGAACCATTCGCTATTATCCTCTGTTGTAATCGTGCCCAAAATACAGGGGGCAGTTTTCCCTGTCAGGCGGTGTAATCGTCGAGCGTTTCCAGTAAAGGAAAATTATTTCCGGGTGATTCTTAAGCTACGCTTTTGATTCTTCCCGCCTTCGTCTGTGATGACGAAAATATTTTCAGCACTGTTTGTAGCACAGCTTTTGCAAGCTGTCTTCTGTTGTCTCGCTTCAGCAACAGGCGGAAGAGTCTGGATTGCTGTTTATCAAGTGAAAGCGTACTCTGGCGGCAAAACCGCCACTTCAGGAGAAAGAATAATGCAGGCACGAGTGAAATGGGTGGAAGGGCTGACCTTTCTCGGAGAATCCTCATCTGGCCATCAGGTATTAATGGACGGTAACTCGGGTGACAAAGCGCCAAGCCCGATGGAGATGGTTTTGATGGCAGCAGGCGGCTGTAGCGCGATTGACGTGGTATCGATCCTACAGAAAGGCCGAAATGATGTGGCTGACTGCGAGGTGAAACTCACCTCTGAGCGCCGTGAAGAAGCGCCACGTATTTTTACGCACATCAACCTGCATTTTATCGTTAGCGGCACCGCGCTAAGCGATAAAGCAGTGGCGCGGGCTGTCGATCTGTCGGCGGAGAAGTATTGCTCGGTGGCGATCATGCTCGGCAATAGTGTGAAAATGACGCACAGTTACGAAGTGATTGAGCGATAACATCAGCGGGCGGCCAAACGGCCGCCGCTACAGAATTTCTGGATTATTCAATCCGTTTACCTTCAATCAGCCGCTGCACCAGTGGCGTCATGATTAACTCCATTGCCAGCCCCATTTTGCCGCCCGGCACCACCAGCGTGTTCATATGTGAAATGAACGAGCCCTGGATCATCGCCAGCAGGTAAGGGTAAGCAATGCCTTCCAGCCCACGGAAGTGAATCACCACAAAACTTTCATCGAGTGACGGAATTTCACGTGCGGCAAAGGGGTTTGACGTATCCACCGTTGGCACACGCTGGAAGTTGATGTGGGTGCGCGAGAACTGCGGCGTGATGAAGTTGATATAATCCTCCATCGAACGCACCACTGAATCCATCACCGCTTCACGGGAATGGCCGCGCTCACTGGTGTCGCGCACCAGCTTTTGAATCCACTCCAGATTGACAATCGGCACCACGCCGACCAGCAAATCGACATGCTCGGCGACGTTGTGCTGCTGTGTTACCACGCCACCGTGTAATCCTTCATAGAACAGCACGTCAGTGTTTTCCGGCAGCGGTTGCCAGGGCGTAAAGGTGCCCGGCACCTGATTCCACGGCACCGCTTCGTCGTAGGTGTGCAGATATTTGCGCGACTCACCCAACCCGGTTTTTCCGTAATGCTTAAACGTCTGTTCCAGCAGCCCGAAGTCATTGGCTTCCGGGCCGAAGTAACTGATATGGCGGCCCAGATCGCGTGCCTTACGGATCGCCATATCCATTTCTGGACGGGTATAACGGTGAAAACTGTCACCTTCCAGTTCCGCAGCATGCAGATCCAGCTGCTGGAAAATCTTACGGAAGGCGAGGCTGGTGGTGGTGGTACCGGCACCGCTGGAACCGGTCACGGCAATGATTGGATGCCTGGCTGACATAACAGAACTCCCTGTGAAGTCGGGCGATGAGCATTGTTACCACGAATTACTGTGCGGTGCATTAACCGCGAAACTCGCCTTTCGGCATAATGTTGACGGATTCATGCAGTTCCGACCACACCAGCACAACGTCACCGCGCTCCAGTTGGCGGCGCACGTCGGCGACTTTCTGTTCCAGGCTGCGCTCCTGCTCACCATAGTCGGTGCCTTCGCGCAGCACGAAAGTTTCAATCAGGTTTTCCAGTGTTGCGACTTCAAGTTCTTGCCAGGGAATAATCACGATCACACATCCAGATAGGTTGAAAGCCAGTCAGGCACACGCTGTTCCAGCCACATTTTCGGCTTCATTAACGTACCGCCGACAAAGCCAACGTGACCGCCTTTTTGCGTCAGCTGATATTCAATCGAAGGCGACAGTTGCTCCGGCTGCGGGATCACCGCATCGGTCATAAAGGGATCGTCTTTGGCATGGATGATCAGCAGCGGCTTGCGCACGCCCGTGAGAAGCGGCATAGCGCTGGCACGTTGATAATAGTCGTTGGCATCCAGAAAACCGTGCGCCCGTGCGGTAATCGCATCATCAAACTCACGAATGCGGCGAAATGCCCGCAGCTGGCTCAGTTCCACCGGCAGTGTGCCAGGCCAGGCCAGCAGTTTGCGCGTGGCGTTCTGTTTCAGCTTGGTCAGTAAATAGTGCTGATAGAAACGAGAGAAGCCGGCATCGAGCTTTTCACTGCAGGGTTCGAGCGCAAAGGGTGCCGAAATCGCGACGGCTGCATCCACAGGCACATCATTGCCCTGCATGCCCAATAAATAGGCCAGCATATTGCCACCGAGTGAAACGCCCACTGCTGCAGTCGGCACCGTGCCCCATTCGCGCTGCAGCCAGTGTAAGAAAAAGGTCGCATCTTCGGTTTCACCGGAATGATAAATGCGTTCCAGGCGATTAGGTTCGCCACTGCAGCCACGAAAGTGCATCACCACCGCCAGCCAGCCTCGCGCCTGACACGCTTGCATCAGACCATGGGCGTATGGGCTACGAAAGCTGCCTTCCAGGCCATGAAACATCACCATACGCGGCTTGTGGCGCGCCTGCGCCGGGTCTTCGCTCCAGGCGAGATCAACAAAATCGCCATCAGGCAGATCAAGTCGCTGCCAGTGCGGACGCAGGGTTACGCGCCGACGCAGTATGCGCGGCAGCAGGGTTTGCAGATGCGCGTTACTGAATCCGCGCAGCGGAGTGAATCGCTCGCCGTTCAGGCGATCAAAATAGCTTGGGTAAAGGCTTGTCTGATGCATAACTCGCTGATAGCTTCGATGGGTTGTCCGCTTTACTGGGTGAGGAGCACCCGAATTTACATGGAACTGAGTCTTTTTTTATCAATGTTGGGTTTTCTTTGGGTCGCTGCCATCACGCCAGGGCCCAATAATATGTTACTTACCGCCTCAGGTGCTAATTTTGGCTTCCTGCGCACCATCCCGCTGCTCATTGGTATCATGATTGGTATGCAAGTCATGTTGCTGATGGTGGCATTTGGCATCGGCGGTTTGATCCTGCTTTATCCTTCACTGCATCTGGTGCTGAAGATTGCCGGTAGTCTCTATCTGTTGTGGCTGGCGTGGAAAATTGCTACCGCAGAGTACGAGAAGCTGGAAACCGAAGACGCCACGGTGAAACAGATGCCGTTCTGGCAGGGTGGTCTGTTACAGCTGATCAACCCAAAAGCCTGGCTGATGGCGCTGGGCGCGGTGGCCAGCTTCAGCCTTGCAGGCGACGCGTATCTGCATTCCGTGATTGCGATCAGTATCGGCATGGCGCTGGTTAATGTGGTATCCGGTGTTATCTGGATGGGATTTGGTTCGCTGATTGGCCGATTGTTGCGCAGCCCGCGTGCGTGGAAAATCTTCAACCTGGCGATGGGTGCGCTCACGGCAGCCTGTGTACTGCTGATCTGGCGTTGAGTTAACTGGAGGCGCGTTCAACGCGCTTCCAGGGTAACACTTCACGCACCACTTCACTGTGCGGCTGGCGGATGCGGTTCAATAACAGCTGAACACTGCGTGCACCCAGTCGATTCATCGGTTGTTCGATGGTGGTCAGTGGTGGATTGAGGCTGCTGGTGAAGGGAATGCCATCGAATCCTACTACCGCCAAATCCTCAGGTACCCGCAATCCCGCTTCCAGCGCTGCATGGATCACGCCAACCGCCAGCACATCAGAAACCGCAAACACGGCGTCTGGTCGCTCCGGTCGCGCCAGCAGTTCACGCAGTGCGGCACTGCCCGCTTCACACGAAATGTTTTCCGCGTAAGCCACGCCACCCCAACTCAGTTCCAACTGCTCCAGCGCTTCGCGATAACCCGTTTCGCGCTGATGTGAATAGAGATAGCGCATATCACAATTCACCAGCGCGATACGTCGGCGGCCTTTGTTGGCCAGATAACGCACCGTTTCAAATGCGGCTTCTTTATTATCAATGGTGACACTGGAAGCGGGAATGGCTGGATCGTATTCGGCGCATTGCACCCAGGGGGCGTCACCAATCAAATCTTTTAACTGCTGCAAACAGGCGGCGGCATCCATGGTGATCACACCGTCAACCACTTTACCGCTTAATAACGCCAGATAAGCGGCTTCGCGCGGCAGCTGCGAGGCCGAATTGCATAACAGGATGTGATAACCCTGCGCTTCGGCTTCAGCTTCAATGCCTTGTACCACGCGTGAGCAGAAGGGATTAGTGATGTCTGATATTAACACCAGCAACATATGACTCTGGGCAGTACGCAGCTGGCGAGCCAGCAGATTGGGCTGATAGTCACAGTGATTGATGGCAGCCAATACTTTTTCTCGCGTATCTGTACGCACGCCGGGATGCTGGTTCAACACCCGAGAAACCGTGGCTTTAGACACGCCAGCAAGACGGGCAACTTTTTCAATCGACATGGATTTCAGTACCGCCAGTAGAGGTGAAAAATCAGAAGCCTATCAATAGCACAGTCGTTATGTGAGCGCGTGACATATTTCCGTCTTTACGCCTTCTTTGCATTTGCATATTTCGCATAGCCTTGCCCAATGTTGATCTAAGAACAGATTTTCATTAGGGATAATTTTTAATTCCTTTATGAAATTACAGCAGCTGGAGAAACTGCCATCACGACATAACATTGGGGTGAACGATGATGGCAGTAAAAAAAACAATAACGGCAGTGGCGGCAGCATTGGCCCTGATGGCGTTTCAGGCACAGGCGGTGAATGTCACCGTGGCATATCAAACCTCGGCGGAACCGGCCAAAGTGGCGCAGGCCGATAACACCTTTGCCAAAGAGAGTGGCGCGACGGTGGATTGGCGCAAGTTTGATAGCGGTGCCAGCGTGCTGCGGGCATTGGCTTCCGGTGATGTGCAAATCGGTAATATCGGGTCCAGCCCGTTAGCCGTGGCGGCAACACAGCAGTTGCCCATCGAAGCTTTCTTACTGGCATCACAGCTTGGCAATTCCGAAGCGCTGGTGGTGAAGAAATCCATCACCCGTCCCAAGGATCTGATTGGCAAACGCATCGCCGTGCCTTTCATCTCCACCACCCATTACAGCCTGCTGTCAGCGCTCAAGCATTGGGGCATCAAGCCGTCGCAGGTGCAGTTAGTGAATCTGCAACCGCCTGCCATTATTGCGGCGTGGAAGCGCGGTGACATCGACGGCGCGTACGTCTGGTCACCGGCGGTTAACGAGCTGGAAAAGGATGGCACGGTGTTAACCGACTCTTCTCAGGTGGGCAAATGGGGATCGCCAACGCTGGATGTGTGGGTGGTGCGCAAAGATTTCGCCCAGCAGCATCCTGAAATCGTCACTGCCTTTGCGCGCAGCGCGATTGAGGCACAGCAAGCCTACATTGCTAATCCAGAACAGTGGCTGAAGCAGCCCGACAATCTCAGCAAACTGGCGCGCCTGAGTGGCGTACCGGAAAGCGATGTGCCGGTGCTGGTCAAAGGCAATACCTACCTGACCGCACAGCAGCAGGTGGAACAGCTGGGCAAGCCAGTGAACAAAGCCATTGTTGATACCGCGCACTTCCTGAAAGAGCAGGGCAAAGTGCCGGACGCGGCTAATGATTACAGCAGCTTTGTCACCACGCAATTTGTTGCACCTTTAGCGAAATAACGGAGGCGCTATGCTCAGCATCACCAACCTGAATGCACGTTACGCCGGACAACCCGCGCTGCAGGATATCAATCTGCAACTGGATCAACGCGACCTGCTGGTGGTGCTGGGACCGTCTGGCTGTGGCAAAACCACCTTACTGAACTTGATCGCCGGATTCCTGCCGCTGGAGTCCGGCAGTATCACGCTTGATGGCAAAGCGGTAAATGGACCGGGCGCAGAACGCGGCGTGGTGTTTCAGAATGAAGGGCTACTGCCGTGGCGTAACGTGATCGATAACGTGGCGTTTGGCTTGCAGCTGGCGGGAATGGACAAGGCTGAACGCCACACCATTGCTCGCCGTTTAATCCGCAAAGTCGGACTGGAAGGGGCAGAAAAGCGTTATATCTGGCAGCTCTCTGGGGGTCAACGTCAGCGCGTGGGGATTGCGCGTGCGCTGGCGGCTGATCCTCAGTTGCTGCTGTTAGATGAGCCATTTGGTGCGCTGGATGCCTTTACACGCGAACAGATGCAAACCCTGCTGCTGACGCTGTGGCGCGATACCGGCAAACAGATTCTGCTGATTACCCACGATATTGAAGAAGCGGTGTTTCTTGCCAGCGAACTGGTGCTGTTGTCACCGGGACCCGGTCGAGTGGTGGAGCGTATCAAACTCGATTTTGGTCAGCGGTTCGCTGCCGGTGAAGCGTGCCGCAGTATTAAATCCGACCCGGCCTTTATCGAGCGCCGTGAATATGTGCTGAATCAGGTCTTTTCTCAGCGGGAGGCGTTTGTATGAGTGCGGTGATTGATGAGAAAACCCAGACTCGCCGACGCACACTGCGCTGGCCGTTTTCCCCCCAGTTTTCATTGAGTCTACTGAGTGTCGCGCTGTTACTGCTGGTGTGGTGGGGCGTCACGACGCTGGGTTTGGTGGCCCCCCTGTTTCTGCCGCCGCCACAGCAGGTGCTGCAAAAGCTGCTGCTGATTGCCAGCCCGCAAGGTTTTATGGATGCCACGTTATGGCAGCACCTGGGCGCCAGCCTGACGCGCATGCTGGTGGCACTGTTCTTTGCCGCGCTGATTGGTATTCCCGTCGGCATTGCGATGGGCCTAAGCCCGGCGATTCGGGGGCTGCTCGATCCACTGATTGAACTCTATCGCCCGGTGCCACCGCTCGCTTATTTGCCGCTGATGGTGATTTGGTTCGGTATCGGTGAGACCTCAAAAATATTACTGATTTATCTGGCGATCTTCGCACCGGTAACGCTCTCGACGTTGGCGGGTGTGAAGAATGCTCAGCAGGTACGGATTCGCGCGGCACAGGCATTGGGCGCGTCGCGCTGGCAGCTGCTGCGCTTTGTCATCTTGCCGGGCGCCTTGCCGGAAATTCTCACGGGTTTGCGCATTGGCCTCGGCGTCGGCTGGTCAACGCTGGTGGCTGCCGAACTGATTGCCGCCACGCGCGGACTGGGATTTATGGTGCAGTCGGCGGGCGAGTTCCTTGCCACCGATGTGGTGCTGGCCGGAATCGCCGTGATTGCCTTGATCGCTTTTAGCTTAGAACTGGGTCTGCGCGCTTTGCAGCGCCGATTAACGCCCTGGAATGGAGAACAGCAATGAACGAACGTATCACCTTTACCGCGCTGGGCCCGTATATCGGTGCGCAGGTCAGCGACCTCGATCTCAGCCGCCCGTTAAGCGACGCGCAGTTTGAGCAGCTTTATCATGGTCTGCTGCGCCATCAGGTGTTGTTCCTGCGTAATCAGGTGATTACACCGGAACAGCATCGCGCTCTGGCGATCCGCTTCGGCGATCTGCACATCCATCCGGTGTATCCGCATGCCGAGGGGGTGGAAGAAATTATCGTGCTGGATACCCATCAGGACAATCCGCCGGATAACGATAACTGGCACACCGATGTGACCTTTATTCAAACGCCTCCAGCGATTGCGATTTTAGCGTCGAAGCTGCTGCCGGAAAGCGGTGGCGACACGCTGTGGTCCACGGGCATTGCGGCTTATGAAGCGCTGTCCGAGCCTTTCAAGCAGCTGCTGAGTGGCTTACAGGCAGAACACGATTTCAAGAAGTCATTCCAGGAATATAAATACCGTAAGACCGAAGAGGAACATCAACGCTGGCAACAGGCCGTGGCGAAGCATCCGCCGGTGCACCATCCCGTCATTCGCACGCACCCGGTGAGCGGGCGTAAGGCGCTGTTTGTGAATGAAGGCTTCACGACGCGTTTACTGGGATTGCGTGAGAAGGAGAGCGAAGCACTGCTGAATTTCCTGTTCTGGCACACGGCAAAACCGGAGTTTCAGGTGCGCTGGCGCTGGCAGGAGAATGATGTGGCGATTTGGGATAACCGCGTCACGCAGCATTATGCCAATGCGGATTATTATCCGGCGCGTAGAGTGATGCATCGCGCAACCGTGCTGGGTGATGTGCCGTTCTAACTGGCTGATTCATATCCGTAGCGGCACTATTTATCGCGCGTGTCTAAAAAAATGCGCAATAAATTGCGCCGCTACGAAGTGTGCAAACATCCAGACAAGCGCACAAGATACAGCGATGAGAATCTAAACAGGACAGGAAAGCCCCGCCCGAAGAGCAAAGCGTCCGCCACATGGATGTGGCGGTCGATCAGCATGGATGCGAGATCCCTTTGCGATCGGGCGGGGCTTTTCTGGCCCTTACACCAAACCCGGCAGCAACATAAACAGCAACACAAACAGCAACACAATTTACCAGGTTCGCAAAATGCTAACCCTACAGAATCAACCTAGCGGCTAGCCCGCCAGCATCTGCTCCAGTTGTTCTTGCGCATCCAGCCAGGCCATTTCAACGTCTTCCAGCGCCGATTTGCTTTCAGCCTGACGTTGCAGCGCCGAGGTTAAATCGGCCTTACGGCTCTGATCGTAAATCGCACTGTCTGACAGCATCGCTTCCGCTTCACTGAGCTGGCTCTGCCACTTCGCCATCTGCTTCTCTAACTTCTCGATCTCTTTACGCAACGGCTGGGTTTGCGCACGCAGTTCGGCATCGCGGCGTTTCTGATCTTTACGAGACTGGGCGCTGTTGGCGTTATCCTGCTTCGGTGCAGCATCCTGCTGGGCTTGCTGCTTTTGCAGATCGCTCAACCACTGCTGGTAATCATCGAGATCGCCTTCAAACATATCGACTTTGCGGTCATGGACCAGATAGAGATCGTCGGTGGTGGATCGTAGTAAATGACGGTCATGCGAAACCACCACCAGCGCGCCTTCGAAATCAATCAGCGCTTCGGTCAATGCCTGTCGCATGTCGAGATCGAGGTGGTTGGTCGGTTCATCGAGTAGCAGCAGATTTGGACGTTGCCAGACGATCAGTGCCAGCACCAGCCGCGCTTTTTCACCGCCGGAGAAACGCTCGGTGATTTCACTGACTTTATCCCCCTGGAAACCGAAGCCGCCGAGATAATCACGTAGCTGTTGTTCCAGCGTTTGTGGCGCAATGCGGGCCAGATGCTGCAATGGCGATTCATCGGCGCGCAGGTATTCAAGTTGATGCTGAGCGAAGTAGCCAAGCTTGATGCCTTTTGCCAGGCCAACTTTGCCATCCAGCGCTTCAATCTCACCGGCCAGCAGTTTGATCAGCGTTGATTTACCCGCACCGTTACGACCGAGCAGACCGATGCGTGAACCCGGCACCAGATTCAGTTTGATAGCATCAAGAATGATGCGTTCGCCGTAACCCGCCGTGACTTTCTCCATTTTCAGTAAGGGATTCGGCAGGCTTTCTGGCGCGCGGAAGCTAAAACTGAACGGGTTATCGACGTGAGCGGGGGCAATTAACTCCATGCGCTCCAGCATCTTGATACGGCTCTGCGCCTGTTTGGCTTTAGTGGCCTGGGCGCGGAAGCGATCAATATACTTTTGCAGGTGCTGTACTTTTTCCTGCTGGCTCTGGAACAACGCCTGCTGCTGCGCCAGTTTGGCGACGCGCTGGCGCTCGAACGAGCTGTAGTTGCCGGTGTATTCGAACATCGTCTGCTGTTCGATATGAATGATTTTATCCACCACCGGATCAAGGAAGTCTCGGTCATGCGAGATGAGGATCAGCGTGCCTTCATAGCTTTTCAACCAGCGCTCAAGCCAGATAACGGCGTCAAGATCGAGGTGGTTAGTCGGTTCATCAAGCAGCAGCAGATCGGATCGGCACACCAGCGCTTGCGCAAGGTTAAGGCGCATACGCCAGCCGCCGGAGAAATCACTCACCGGCCGCATTAACTGTTCCTGGCTAAAGCCCAATCCGTGCAGCAGGCTGGAGGCGCGAGCATGTATGCTCCACGCCTGAATCGCATCCAGCTTGCCGTGCAACAGGGCGATGGCGTTGCCGTCATCCCTGGCGTTGGCATCAACTAATTCGGATTCAAGCTGACGATATTCGCGGTCGCCGTCGATAACATATTCCAGCGCGGCTTTACTAAGGGCCGGGGTTTCCTGGTTCACCCATGCCAGCGCCCAGTTACCAGGGAAAGTGAAATTGCCTGCATCACTGCTAATTTCGCCCTTCAGTAGCGACAGCAGCGTGGATTTTCCACAGCCGTTCTTACCCACCAAACCGACTTTTTGGCCGGGATTAATGGTGGCTGTTGCGTTGTCCAGCAGCACGTTGGTGCCGCGGCGTATTTGTAATGCGGAAAAGACAATCATAAGCGCCGTATCGTCAGAATATGTTAATTTATCGGCAACATAATTCAATAATGGTTAGTTGCGTCGAGCATGGTAGCGGAATTCCGCTGCGGTGACGACGCTTTGGAGGGGAACGATGTCGCAGCCACCCAAAATTTTGCTGCTTTACGCCCATCCGGAAACACAGGATTCGATTGCTAATCGGGTTTTGCTGCAGTCGGCTATGGAACTGGACCACGTCACGGTGCACGATTTATACGCCCACTATCCGGACTTTTTTATTGATATTCATTACGAGCAGCAGTTGTTGCGCGACCACCAAATCATTGTTTTCCAGCACCCGCTATACACCTATAGCTGCCCGGCTTTGCTGAAAGAGTGGCTGGATCGCGTGTTGTCGCGCGGTTTTGCCAGCGGTCAGGACGGGAATGCGCTGGAGGGCAAGTACTGGCGCAGCGTGGTGACCACCGGAGAACCAGAAACCGCGTACCACCACAATGGTCTGAATCGTTATCCGATGAGCGACATCATGCGTCCGTTTGAGCTGACGGCGCAGATGTGTCGTATGCACTGGATGACGCCGATGGTGATCTACTGGGCTCGCCGCCAGACGCCGGAAGTGCTGCGCAATTATGCGCGCGCCTATCGTGACTGGCTCTCGTCACCGTTGCCGCAGGGAGTGATGTGATGGAAGGTCAAACGTTACTCACCGCCGGAGTGATTTATCTGGTGGCTGCTGTGGTTGTGGTGCCGATTGCGGCACGACTTGGCATTGGTGCCGTACTGGGTTATCTGCTGGCCGGCATTGCCATCGGCCCGTGGGGGCTAGGCTTTATCAGCGACGTTGATGAGATTCTGCACTTCTCCGAACTCGGCGTGGTGTTCCTGATGTTCATCATCGGGCTGGAGTTGAATCCTGCCAAGCTTTGGGCGTTAAGACGTTCAATCTTTGGCGTGGGCGCTGCGCAGGTATTGGTTTCTGCGGCGATTCTTGGTGTGCTGTTGTGGCTAACCAACTTTAGCTGGCAGGCTGCGACTATCGGCGGGATTGGCCTGGCCATGTCCTCCACGGCCATGGCACTGCAATTGATGCGCGATAAAGGCATGAATCGTAGCGAAGCGGGACAGCTCGGCTTCTCAGTGCTCCTCTTCCAGGATTTGGCTGTCATCCCCGCATTAGCACTTGTGCCGTTGCTGGCCGGTGGGGACAGCGGTCATGTTGACTGGCTGAAAGTGGGTATGAAGGTGCTGGCGTTTGCCGGCATGCTGGTGGGTGGCCGTTATCTGCTGCGTCCGATTTTCCGCTTTATCGCCGCTTCCGGTGTGCGTGAAGTGTTCACGGCGGCTTCATTATTACTGGTGCTGGGCTCGGCGCTGTTTATGGATATGCTAGGGCTGTCGATGGCCCTCGGCACCTTTATCGCCGGGATCCTACTGGCCGAGAGTGAATATCGGCACGAGCTTGAAGTGGCGATCGAACCCTTCAAAGGGTTGCTGCTCGGGCTGTTCTTTATTTCCGTTGGCATGGCGCTGAATTTGGGCGTGCTCTATACCCATATCGCGGAAATTATCCTTGGCGTAGTGATTCTGGTGGCGGTGAAAACGCTGGTGCTCTATGTGCTTGGCCGTATTTATGGCTTACGCAGTTCCGAGCGCCTGCAGTTTGCCGGGGTGCTTAGTCAGGGCGGTGAATTTGCTTTTGTGCTGTTTTCGGCGGCCTCGTCGGCCAAACTGTTTAGCGGCGATCAATTACCCCTGTTGCTGGTGACGGTGACGCTGTCGATGATGACTACACCGCTGTTGATGCAGGGGGTAGATAAAATTCTCGCACGCCGGTTCAATGAGCCCGATGATGACAATGAGAAGCCGTTTGTCGAAGATGATCAGCCGCAGGTGATTGTGGTGGGCTTTGGTCGTTTTGGTCAGGTGGTGGGCCGCTTGCTGATGGCTAACAATAAGCGTATTACGGTGCTGGAGCGTGACATCTCGGCTGTCAGCCTGATGCGCAAATATGGCTATAAGGTTTACTATGGCGATGCCACTGAGCTTGAGTTACTGCGTGCTGCCGGTGCGGAGAATGCACAATCCATTGTGATTACCTGCAATGATCCAGAAGATTCGATGTCCATCGTTCACCTTTGCCAGCAGCACTTCCCGCAGTTGGAAATCCTGGCGCGTGCGCGTGGCCGTGTGGAAGCCCATGAATTACTGCAAGCGGGCGTCACGCTGTTCTCGCGTGAAACCTTCTCCAGTGCGCTGGAGCTGGGACGCAAGACGCTGATTTCACTCGGTATGCATCCGCATCAGGCGCAACGTGCGCAACAGCACTTCCGTCGACTCGATATGCGCATGCTGCGTGAGCTGGTGCCAAGCCACGATGATAACGCGCAGGCCTCACGTGTGCGTGAAGCTCGCCGTGAGTTAGAAGACATCTTCCAGCGCGAAATGCAGCATGAAAAGCGCCAGATCGACGGTTGGGATGACGAGTAGGACTACACTTAACATATCCGTTGCTTAATAGCGGGCAGGAAAGAGTATGCGTAAACGTTTTATTGCTGGTGCGGTATGTCCGCAATGTCAGGAAAAAGACACGCTGGCGTTATGGCGTGAAAACAATGTCGAAGTGGTGGAGTGCGTGCAGTGCGGCCATCAAATGCGTGAAGCGGATAAACAAGTTCGCGATAAGGTGCGCAGCAATGAGCAAGTGATCGGCATTTTTCATCCTGAGTAGCGGAATGGCGCAGCTTTTTTTAAGCTTAAACTTACAGCGGGATTGAATTCCGCTACAATCGGCGCCATTAACGCTGAGCTGTATGCAGCAACACATTTGTTGGCATCCTCAGTCTTGAACCTTTCTGGTTGGTTATTGCACGCAAAATAGACCAATGAGACGGGATCTCAGTTCTCAACGGTTAGGAGATATCATGAAAGTAGCAAAAGACCTGGTGGTGAGCCTGGCGTATCAGGTTCGTACCGAAGACGGTGTGTTGGTTGACGAGTCACCGGTGAGTGCACCGTTGGACTATCTGCACGGTCATGGTTCCCTGATTTCTGGTCTGGAAAAAGCGCTGGAAAATCACGCGGTTGGCGATAAGTTTGATGTGCATATTCCAGCAAACGACGCTTACGGTCAGTACGATGACAACCTGGTGCAGCGTGTACCAAAAGACGTGTTCATGGGCGTCGACGAACTGCAGGTTGGCATGCGCTTCCTGGCAGAAACCGATCAGGGTCCAGTGCCGGTTGAAATCACCGAAGTGGAAGACGAGCACGTTGTGGTTGATGGTAACCACATGCTGGCGGGTCAGAACCTGAACTTCAACGTGGAAGTGGTAGCGATCCGTGAAGCAACGGAAGAAGAAATCGCTCACGGCCATGTGCATGGCGCGGATGGTCATCATCATGACCACGATCACGACCATGGTCACGATCATGGCCAGGGCGGTTGTGGTACTGGCGGTTGCGGCTGCAGCCACTAAGTTCTGCATTGAACAACAAAAGGCCACCTCCGGGTGGCCTTTTGCTTTAATAGTGCGGTGGTGGCGTCTCTTCGGACTGCGAAGCAATCGGTGAGGGTGTCGCTGCTTTCACTTTATCCACTAATAAACGTACCTGTTCGCGCATACGACTCATCTCTAGTTCGTGTTGAGTCACCGTCAGATTGAGCTGATCGATGGTATGCTCCTGAAATGCCAGTTTGCTCTCCAGCGCCTCAAGGCGTTGTTCCCACTCTTCATGCTGCATCATCTCTTCTCCTGTCACGGTGCTGCGCCTGGCGCGTATCGGGCGTGATTCTACGGCCTTTAGCGCCAGAATCACCCGATTTTTAACCTTTATGGGGCTTTGCGGTTGAAATCAGCGCTAATGCCTTCATCTCTGGTGAAACTTCCTGATGCAAAAAAGGTCGGATGTTAAGCGGGTAATTACGTTGTGGGAGTGTTCGCCGCTGCCACGTAAAGTTATAGTGTGGGCCACTGTCCGCAATGATTCCCGAGGTTTAGATGCTTCGGTTTTGGAGAAAGGATGAAATCACTGTTTAAAGTCACATTGTTAGCTACCACCATGGCCATTGCGCTGAATGCACCGCTGGCAATGGCAGCTGAAACCGCTGCGGCTCCGGCTGACGCTGCTCAGGCAGCACCGCAGGCACCGAAAAATGCTGCCTTCAAAAACGAAGACCAGCAGTCAGCTTATGCGCTGGGTGCCTCTTTGGGTCGCTACATGGACAACTCTCTGAAGGAACAAGAGAAGCTGGGCATCAAACTGGACAAAGATCAGCTGATCGCAGGTGTTCAGGATGCATTCGGTGGCAAGAGCAAACTGTCTGATCAAGAGATCGAGCAGACACTGCAAGCCTTCGAAGGCCGCGTGAAAGGCGCTGCACAGGCGAAGATGGAAAAAGACGCGAAAGAGAACTCTGACAAGGGTGCCGCTTACGCTGATAAATTCGCCAAAGAAAAAGGCGTGAAGAAAACTGAATCTGGCTTGCTGTATCAGGTTGAGAAAGAAGGCACCGGTGACGCACCTAAAGACAGCGACACCGTCGTCGTGAACTATAAAGGTACGCTGATTGACGGTACCGAGTTTGATAACTCTTACACCCGTGGCGAGCCACTGTCATTCCGTCTCGACGGCGTGATCCCAGGCTGGACCGAAGGTCTGAAGCACGTGAAGAAAGGCGGCAAGATCAAGCTGGTGATCCCACCGAACCTGGCTTACGGCAAAAATGGCGTTCCGGGCATTCCGGCCAACTCAACGCTGGTATTTGATGTTGAGTTGCTGGATATCAAGCCAGCGCCAAAAGCGGATGAGAAAGCACAGGCTCCGGCCGCTGCTGATAAGAAAGCGCAGTAATCTGCTTGCGCTTCTGACGCCGCCTCCGGGCGGCGTTTTTATTTGTCCGCCAGACTTGAGATTCGCTGGCTGTACTCGCAATACTCAGGGCTGAACGAACATGCCGTCTTGCAGCCACCCAAATTGTTTAGGGGAATGAGTAAAGCTCTGGCTAAACATCCCGACATTTGCCAGACTAGCGCCTGCACAACTATCACAATATGAGTCTGCCCCAAAGCTGTCGAGACAGGCTCCAGCCATTTAGGGTAATGTCTTCGATGTCTAATCCATTCAATCCCGGTGAACTGACTGACTTCGATTTACTGGAGCAACGTCCGTTCGAGCAAGCCGATTACGATATTCTCAAATCTTACGAAGCCGTCGTTGATGGCCTCGCGATGCTGATCGGCTCGCACTGCGAAATCGTGCTGCATTCACTGGAAGATTTGAAATGCTCCGCCGTGCGCATCGCCAACGGTGAACATACCGGCCGCAAAGTGGGCTCGCCGATTACCGATTTGGCATTGCGCATGCTGCATGATATGCATGGCGCAGACAGCAATGTGTCCCGTGCTTACTTCACGCGCGCCAAAAGCGGTGTGCTGATGAAATCTGTCACCATTGCGATTCGCAATCGTCAGCAGCGAGTGATTGGCCTGCTGTGTATCAACATGAACCTTGATGTGCCGTTCTCGCAGATTATGTCGACCTTTATGCCGCCGGAAATGCAGCAGGTGGATTCCAACGTCAACTTTGCCAGCTCAGTCGAAGACCTGGTGATGCAAACGCTGGAATTTACCATTGAGGAAGTGAGTAACGACCGCAACGTCTCGAACAACGCCAAGAATCGCCAGATTGTGCTCAACCTGTATGAGAAGGGAATTTTTGATATCAAGGATGCGATTAACCAGGTCGCTGACCGTCTCAATATTTCCAAGCACACGGTTTACCTCTACATCCGTCAGTTCAAAAGCGGTGACTTCCAGGGGCAGGATCGCTAATGCGTTATACCTTGCTGGTAACGGGGCCGGCGTACGGTACGCAGCATGCCAGTAGTGCATTGCTGTTTGCTCGTGCGTTGCTCAAAGCAGGGCATCAGCTGGAAAGTGTTTTCTTTTATAGAGAAGGCGTGCTGAATGCCAACCAGCTTAGTGCACCTGCCAGCGATGAAGTGGATGTGGTGCGCGCATGGCAACAACTGCGTGAAGAGAGCGGTGCCGCGCTGAATATTTGCGTGGCTGCCGCATTGCGCCGTGGCGTGACGGATGAACAGGAAGCCACTCGCTTGCAACTGGCAGGCAGTAATTTGCAGCCTGGTTTTGAACTGAGCGGCTTAGGTGCGCTGGCAGAAGCCGCGTTGAGCTGTGATCGTCTGGTGCAATTCTGATGAATCGCGTGGCATTTCTTTTCACTCAGGCACCTCACGGTAGCAGCGCGGGCAGGGAAGGGCTGGATGCGGTGCTGGCCACTGGCGCGCTCAGCGAAGACATTGGACTGTTCTTTATTGGCGATGGCGTGCTGCAACTGCAACGCGAACAGCAGCCTGAGCAGATTTTGGCTCGCAACTATATCGCGACGTTTGGCGTGCTCGATCTCTACGACATCGACCAGTGTTTCGTCTGCCGCGAGTCACTTGATGCGCGCGGGCAAAGCCTGACGGCTGAACGTGTGATGACGGCTGAAGTGCTGGATGCCGCGACACTGCGCCAGACACTCGCCACTTATCACCGAATCCTTCGTTTCTGAGAATCCAACATGCTCTACACGCTACTGCAATCACCCTGGCAATGCGATATCGATAGCCTGTTACTGCTGATGCAGGAGGGCGACGATTTGCTGCTAATGCAGGATGGCGTCACGGCCGCGCTTGAGGGCAGCCAGATGTTCATCAAGCTGCAAGCCTCTCCGGCCGCGCTTTGGGTCCTTGAGGAAGATGTGGTCGCGCGTGGGTTGGTTGAGCAAATTTCAACCAAAGTAGCACGTTTGGACTATACTGGTTTCGTTGCGATGACGGTGAAGCACCAACAACAAGTGGCCTGGTAGCAAGGAAAACCTGGTTATTTCTTGACACCCTTTTGACACAGCCCTAAAATTCTGCCTCCTCGTAGTAATACGAGGCGATTTATTACGTGTTTACGAAGCAAAAAGCTAAATTCCAGGAGCTATTTAATGGCAACAGTTAACCAGCTGGTTCGCAAACCACGCGTACGCAAAGTTGCAAAGAGCAACGTGCCTGCGCTGGAAGCTTGCCCGCAGAAACGTGGTGTTTGTACTCGTGTGTACACCACTACCCCTAAAAAACCAAACTCAGCACTGCGTAAAGTTTGCCGTGTGCGTTTGACTAACGGTTTTGAAGTTACCTCCTATATTGGCGGTGAAGGTCATAACCTCCAGGAACACTCAGTGATCCTGATCCGTGGCGGTCGTGTTAAAGACTTGCCAGGTGTGCGTTACCACACCGTTCGCGGCGCGCTTGACTGCTCAGGTGTTAAAGACCGTAAGCAGTCACGCTCCAAGTACGGCGTGAAGAAGCCAAAGGCTTAATGGTTCTCCGTTAAGTAAGGCCAAACATTTTCACTTTAATGTCAAAATAAACTCGTAGAGTTTTGGACAATCCTGAATTAACAACGGAGTATTTCCATGCCACGTCGTCGCGTCATTGGTCAGCGTAAAATCCTGCCAGATCCTAAGTTCGGATCAGAATTGCTGGCTAAATTTGTAAACATCCTGATGGTAGATGGTAAAAAATCTACTGCAGAATCTATCGTCTATACCGCACTTGATACCCTGGCTCAACGTGCAGGTAAAGATGGTCTGGAAGCTTTCGAAGTTGCTCTCGAAAACGTACGTCCGACTGTAGAAGTTAAGTCACGTCGCGTTGGTGGTTCAACCTACCAGGTTCCAGTTGAAGTCCGTCCGGTTCGTCGTAATGCTCTGGCAATGCGTTGGATCGTTGAAGCTGCTCGTAAACGCGGTGATAAATCAATGGCTCTTCGCCTGGCGAACGAACTTTCTGACGCTGCAGAGAACAAAGGTACTGCAGTTAAGAAACGTGAAGACGTTCACCGTATGGCTGAAGCCAACAAGGCGTTCGCACACTACCGCTGGTAACAGCCACGTAGTTGTTATTAACCCAGCGGGCGTCCCAGTGGCTTACCTGCTGGGCTTTTTTAACTTAGAACGTCTCAGAATTAGAGGAATCAAATGGCTCGTAAAACACCCATTGAGCGCTATCGTAACATCGGTATCAGTGCTCACATCGACGCCGGTAAAACTACCACTACCGAACGTGTTCTGTTCTACACCGGTGTAAACCACAAAATCGGTGAAGTGCATGACGGCGCCGCAACCATGGACTGGATGGAGCAGGAACAGGAACGTGGTATTACCATCACTTCCGCTGCAACCACCTGTTACTGGTCAGGTATGGCTAAGCAGTTCGAGCCACACCACGTCAACATCATTGACACCCCGGGACACGTTGACTTCACCATTGAAGTTGAGCGTTCTATGCGTGTGCTTGATGGCGCAGTAATGGTTTACTGTGCGGTTGGTGGTGTTCAGCCACAGTCTGAAACCGTATGGCGCCAGGCTAACAAATATAAAGTTCCACGCATCGCGTTCGTTAACAAAATGGACCGCATGGGTGCTAACTTCCTGAAAGTTGTTGACCAGATGAAAACGCGCCTGGGTGCAAACCCGGTTCCACTTCAGCTGGCTATTGGCGCAGAAGAGAAATTCACCGGTGTTGTTGACCTGGTGAAAATGAAAGCCATCAACTGGAACGATGAAGATCAGGGCGTTACCTTCGTTTACGAAGATATCCCAGCTGATATGCAGGAACTGGCTGAAGAGTGGCGTGCCAACCTGGTTGAAGCCGCTGCTGAAGGTTCTGATGAGCTGATGGAGAAATTCTTCGGCGGTGAAGAGCTGACTGAAGAAGAGATCAAAACTTCTCTGCGTAAGCGCGTGCTGAAAAACGAAATCATCCTGGTAACCTGTGGTTCTGCATTTAAGAACAAAGGTGTTCAGGCGATGCTGGATGCGGTTGTTGAATACCTGCCAGCACCGACTGACGTTACCGCGATCAACGGTATGCTGGACGACGGTAAAGACACCCCGGCTGAGCGTCATTCTGACGACAACGAGCCGTTTGCTGCTCTGGCGTTCAAAATCGCAACCGACCCGTTTGTGGGTAACCTGACCTTCTTCCGCGTTTACTCTGGTGTTGTTAACACCGGTGACACCGTGTTCAACCCGGTTAAGTCAAACCGTGAGCGTCTGGGCCGTATCGTTCAGATGCACGCAAACAAACGTGAAGAGATCAAAGAAGTTCGTGCGGGCGACATCGCAGCAGCGATCGGCCTGAAAGATGTGACCACTGGTGACACCCTGTGTGATCCAGAAAACGTCATCATTCTTGAGCGCATGGAATTCCCAGAGCCGGTAATCTCTATCGCCGTTGAGCCGAAAACCAAAGCTGACCAGGAAAAAATGGGTCTGGCTCTGGGTCGTCTGGCGAAAGAAGATCCATCATTCCGTGTATGGACTGACGAAGAATCTAATCAGACCATCATCGCGGGTATGGGTGAGCTGCACCTCGACATCATCGTTGACCGTATGAAGCGTGAGTTCAACGTTGAAGCGAACGTCGGTAAACCACAGGTTGCTTATCGCGAAGCGATTCGTTCTAAAGTTACCGATGTTGAAGGTAAACACGCTAAGCAGTCTGGTGGTCGTGGTCAGTACGGTCATGTTGTTATCGACATGTACCCACTGGAGCCGGGTGTTAACCCGAAAGGCTACGAATTTGTCAACGATATCAAGGGCGGTGTGATTCCAACTGAATACATCCCTGCGGTTGATAAAGGTATCCAGGAGCAGCTGAAGTCTGGTCCACTGGCCGGTTATCCGGTAGTTGACCTGGGTGTTCGTCTGCACTTCGGTTCTTACCATGACGTTGACTCCTCTGAGCTGGCGTTTAAACTGGCCGCTTCTTTAGCCTTCAAAGATGGCTTTAAGAAAGCACAGCCAGTTCTGCTTGAGCCGATCATGAAGGTTGAAGTAGAGACTCCGGAAGAGAACACCGGTGACGTTATCGGTGACCTTAGCCGTCGTCGTGGTATGCTCAAAGGACAGGAATCTAACGCTACTGGCGTTCAGATCCATGCTGAAGTTCCGCTGTCTGAAATGTTCGGATATGCAACCCAGCTGCGTTCTCTGACCAAAGGCCGTGCTTCTTACTCCATGGAGTTCCTGAAGTACGATGATGCGCCGAACAACGTCGCTCAGGCCGTTATTGAAGCTCGTAGCAAATAAGCTACGGTTTAAAAATTGTGAACTGATGCCTTCATGACTCATGAAGGCACAACGTAAGGAATTATCGCCATGGCGAAAGAGCAATTTCAGCGTAACAAACTGCACGTAAACGTTGGCACCATCGGTCACGTTGACCATGGTAAAACCACTCTGACTGCAGCTATCACCACCGTTCTGGCTAAAACCTACGGCGGCTCTGCTAAAGCGTTCGATCAGATCGATAACGCACCAGAAGAGAAAGCTCGTGGTATCACCATCAACACTTCACACGTTGAATATGAAACCCCGACTCGCCACTACGCACACGTTGACTGCCCAGGCCACGCCGACTATGTGAAAAACATGATCACCGGTGCTGCGCAGATGGACGGCGCGATCCTGGTTGTTGCTGCGACTGATGGCCCAATGCCACAGACCCGTGAGCACATCCTGCTGGGTCGTCAGGTTGGCGTTCCTTACATCATCGTGTTCCTGAACAAGTGCGACATGGTTGATGATGAAGAGCTGCTGGAACTGGTAGAGATGGAAGTTCGCGATCTGCTGTCAGCATACGACTTCCCAGGCGACGATACTCCAATCGTACGCGGTTCTGCTCTGCAGGCACTGAACGGTGTTGCTGAGTGGGAAGAGAAGATCATTGAGCTGGCTGGTCACCTGGATAACTACATCCCAGAGCCAGTACGTGCAATCGACCTGCCGTTCCTGCTGCCAATCGAAGACGTATTCTCAATCTCAGGCCGTGGTACTGTTGTAACCGGTCGTGTTGAGCGCGGTATCGTTAAAGTGGGCGACGAAGTTGAAATCGTTGGTATCAAGGCGACTGTTAAGTCTACCTGTACTGGCGTTGAAATGTTCCGTAAGCTGCTGGACCAGGGTCAGGCGGGTGAAAACTGTGGTGTTCTGCTGCGCGGTATCAAGCGTGAAGACATCCAGCGTGGTCAGGTACTGGCTAAGCCAGGCACCATCAAGCCACACACCAAGTTCGTATCAGAAGTATACGTCCTGTCTAAAGACGAAGGCGGCCGTCATACTCCGTTCTTCAAAGGCTACCGTCCACAGTTCTACTTCCGTACTACTGACGTGACTGGTAACGTTGAGCTGCCAGAAGGCGTTGAGATGGTAATGCCAGGCGACAACGTGAAAATGACCGTTGAGCTGATCCACCCAATCGCGATGGACCAGGGTCTGCGATTCGCAATCCGTGAAGGCGGCCGTACTGTTGGTGCGGGCGTTGTTGCTGAAGTTCTGGCTTAATCGCGGAATGTCGGTGGCTGCCTGGGTAGCCGCCGCAGCACGAAAAGAGAGCACTTCGGTGCTCTTTTTTTTGTCTGAAATTCGCCACTCAAGCCAATCCCACACAAAAGCTACGTTTGAAATAAAAACCATTCTCATTTACACTTTGATCAGAATTTGTACTGGAGTCGCAGTAAATGTACGTCTGTCTGTGTAATGCCGTGAGTGACAAAACCCTCCGTGAAGTAGTGCGTCGCTATCAGCCCAAATCGATCCAACATCTTCGTCAACTGGTTCCTATCGGAAAACAGTGTGGTAAGTGCATCCGTTTTGCGCGCGAGATTATGGATGATGAGCTGCAGAAGGTACCGCTGTACAAAGAAATCGCTTAGGTCGACTCGGCATCCTCTGGCAATAACCACAAAAACAGTCCTGTTTTTTTGACTTCTTTTTATCCGCATCTACGATCTATTTACCTGGAAGCGGAGGAAGCAAAATGAAGGGCGACAGTAAAATCATAACTCATCTCAATAAACTGCTGGGGAATGAACTGGTTGCGATTAATCAGTACTTTCTTCATGCACGTATGTTCAAAAACTGGGGGCTTATTCGCCTCAACGATGTCGAGTATCACGAATCCATCGATGAAATGAAGCATGCGGACAAATACATTGAGCGCATTCTTTTTCTTGAAGGGATTCCAAATTTGCAGGATCTCGGCCGGTTGCGTATTGGTGAAGATGTACCGGAAATGCTGCAGTCCGATCTGACGTTGGAGTTAGAAGGGGCGAAGGATTTACGTGAAGCGATTGCCTATGCCGACAAGGTACATGACTACGTAAGCCGCGACATGATGATTGAGATTCTGGGCGAGGAAGAGCATCACATTGACTGGCTGGAAACCGAACTCGACCTGATTCAAAAACTCGGTTTGCAGAATTACCTGCAGGCGCAATTAAAAGAAGAAAGCACAGACTAAAACCCTTTCGTTGTAGCAATGTCACAGAGCCTGTAAGGGGAAATATCGAGCCCCATACAGGCTTTTTCGCATTTAGTCCGCAATTGATGTGGTTAAAAACGCATCACGGGTTGCTTCCTGAACTGATTTGCGTATAATGCGCGGGCCTGCCGATATTGGTATGGCGCGATTCGAGCAGAATCGCAGGTGATAGCAAGCGATGTATCACCTGACAATACTCCCGATTGGGGAGTTATATGCTGAACGATTACACTCCTCCATCAATCGTAATGGGTGTGGGTAGTAATTCTTTTCGTTTATAAAATGTTTGGAGCCTTGGTCTCATGTCGAACCAAAGAATCCGTATCCGTCTTAAAGCGTTTGATCATCGCCTGATCGATCAATCAACCGCGGAAATCGTTGAGACTGCCAAGCGCACTGGTGCGCAGGTACGTGGTCCGATCCCGCTGCCAACTCGCAAAGAGCGTTTCACCGTTCTGATCTCTCCGCACGTTAACAAAGACGCGCGCGATCAGTACGAGATCCGTACTCACAAGCGTCTGGTAGACATCGTTGAGCCAACTGAAAAAACCGTTGATGCACTGATGCGTCTGGATCTGGCTGCCGGTGTTGACGTGCAGATCAGCCTGGGTTAATCAGGTCATCGAGCGATTGAGAGGTTGATACAATGATTGGTTTAGTCGGTAAAAAAGTGGGCATGACTCGCATCTTCACTGAAGATGGCGTTTCAATCCCAGTAACCGTAATCGAAGTTGAAGCAAACCGCGTTACTCAGGTCAAAGGCCTGGAAAACGACGGTTACCAGGCTATCCAGGTGACCACCGGTGCTAAAAAAGCAAACCGTGTGAGCAAGCCGGAAGCAGGTCATTTTGCTAAAGCTGGCGTTGAAGCTGGCCGTGGTCTGTGGGAATTCCGCACCGAAGGTGAAGAGTACTCAGTAGGCCAGAGCATCAGTGTTGAAATTTTCGCTGACGTTAAAAAAGTAGACGTTACCGGTACCTCTAAAGGTAAAGGTTTCGCAGGTACCGTTAAGCGCTGGAACTTCCGTACCCAGGACGCTACACACGGTAACTCCTTGTCTCACCGCGTTCCGGGTTCTATCGGTCAGAACCAGACTCCGGGCAAAGTGTTCAAAGGCAAGAAAATGGCTGGTCAACTGGGTAACGAGCGCGTAACCGTTCAGAGCCTGGAAGTGGTACGTGTTGACGCTGAGCGCAACCTGCTGCTGGTCAAAGGTGCTGTCCCGGGTGCAACCGGCAGCGACCTGATTGTTAAACCAGCTGTGAAGGCGTAAGGGGATAGCAATGGAATTAGTACTGAAAGACGCGCAGAGCGCGCTGACTGTTTCCGAAACTACCTTCGGTCGTGATTTCAACGAAGCGCTGGTTCACCAGGTTGTTGTTGCTTATGCCGCTGGTGCTCGTCAGGGTACTCGTGCGCAGAAAACTCGTGCTGAAGTAACTGGTTCAGGCAAAAAGCCTTGGCGCCAGAAAGGTACCGGCCGTGCGCGTTCAGGTTCTGTAAAGAGCCCGATCTGGCGTTCAGGTGGCGTGACCTTCGCTGCGCGTCCACAGGACCACAGTCAAAAAGTTAACAAGAAGATGTACCGCGGCGCGCTGAAAAGCATCCTGTCCGAACTGGTACGTCAGGACCGTCTGATCGTTGTCGAGACGTTCTCTGTAGAAGCGCCTAAAACTAAGCTGCTGGCACAGAAACTGAAAGACATGGCGCTGGAAGATGTGCTGATCATCACCGGTGAACTGGATGAGAATCTGTTCCTGGCTGCGCGTAACCTGTACAAGGTTGACGTGCGTGATGCAGCAGGTATCGACCCAGTTAGCCTGATCGCCTTCGACAAAGTCGTTATGACTGCGGAAGCAGTTAAGCAAGTTGAGGAGATGCTGGCATGATCCGTGAAGAACGTCTGCTAAAAGTAGTGCGTGCACCGCACGTATCTGAAAAAGCATCTACTGCGATGGAAAAAAGCAATACCATCGTTCTCAAAGTTGCTAAAGACGCGACCAAAGCAGAGATCGTTGCTGCTGTTGAGAAGCTGTTCGAAGTTGAAGTTAAAGACGTAAACACCCTGGTTGTTAAGGGCAAAGTTAAGCGTCACGGACAGCGTATCGGTCGTCGTAGCGACTGGAAAAAAGCTTACGTCACCCTGAAGGAAGGCCAGAACCTGGACTTCGTCGGCGGCGCTGAGTAAGTCGGAGGAGAAAGACAATGGCAGTTGTTAAATGTAAACCGACATCTCCGGGTCGTCGTCACGTAGTTAAAGTGGTGAACCCAGAGCTGCACAAGGGCAAACCTTTTGCTCCGCTGTTAGAAAAAAACAGCAAATCCGGTGGTCGTAACAACAATGGTCGTATCACTACCCGTCATATCGGTGGTGGTCACAAGCAGGCTTACCGTATTGTTGACTTCAAACGCAACAAAGATGGTATCCCAGCAGTTGTTGAGCGTCTTGAGTACGATCCGAACCGTTCTGCGAACATCGCACTGGTTCTGTACAAAGATGGCGAGCGCCGTTACATCCTGGCCCCTAAAGGCCTGAAAGCTGGTGATCAGGTTCAATCTGGCGTTGATGCTGCGATTAAAGCAGGTAACACCCTGCCAATGCGTAACATCCCGGTGGGTTCTACCGTTCACAACGTAGAAATGAAACCAGGCAAAGGCGGTCAGATTGCTCGCTCAGCTGGTACTTACGTGCAGATCGTTGCGCGTGATGGTTCCTACGTAACCCTGCGTCTGCGTTCAGGCGAAATGCGTAAAGTCGAAATCGACTGCCGCGCAACCCTGGGCGAAGTCGGTAACGCTGAGCACATGCTGCGCGTTCTGGGTAAAGCTGGTGCAACCCGTTGGCGTGGTGTTCGTCCTACCGTTCGCGGTACTGCGATGAACCCAGTCGATCACCCGCACGGTGGTGGTGAAGGTCGTAACTTTGGTAAGCACCCGGTAACTCCGTGGGGCGTTCAGACCAAAGGTAAGAAGACCCGTAGCAACAAGCGTACTGATAAATTTATCGTACGTCGCCGTAGCAAATAATTTTAGAGGATAAGCCATGCCACGTTCTCTCAAGAAAGGTCCTTTTATTGACCTGCACTTGCTGAAGAAGGTAGAGAAAGCGGTGGAAAGCGGTGACAAGAAGCCCCTGCGCACTTGGTCCCGTCGTTCAACGATCTTCCCTAACATGATCGGTTTGACCATCGCTGTCCATAATGGTCGTCAGCACGTTCCTGTCTTTGTATCCGACGAAATGGTCGGCCACAAACTGGGTGAATTTGCACCGACACGTACTTATCGCGGCCATGCTGCAGATAAGAAAGCCAAGAAGAAATAAGTAGGAGGAAGAGATGGAAACTATTGCTCAACATCGCCATGCTCGTTCTTCTGCTCAGAAGGTCCGCCTTGTTGCTGACCTGATTCGCGGTAAGAAAGTGTCGCAGGCTCTGGATATTCTGACCTACACCAACAAGAAAGCTGCTGTGTTGGTTAAGAAAGTCCTGGAATCTGCCATTGCGAACGCCGAACACAACGATGGCGCTGATATCGACGATCTGAAAGTCGCGAAAATCTTCGTAGACGAAGGCCCAAGCATGAAGCGCATTATGCCGCGTGCGAAAGGTCGTGCAGATCGCATCCTGAAGCGCACCAGCCACATTACTGTGGTTGTGTCCGATCGCTGAGACTCTGGAGACTAGCAATGGGTCAGAAAGTACATCCTAATGGTATTCGCCTGGGTATTGTAAAACCATGGAACTCTACCTGGTTTGCGAACACCAAAGAATTCGCTGACAACCTGGACAGCGATTTTAAAGTACGTCAGTTCCTGACTAAGGAACTGGCTAAAGCGTCTGTATCTCGTATCGTTATCGAGCGTCCGGCTAAGAGCATCCGTGTGACCATTCACACCGCTCGCCCGGGTATCGTTATCGGTAAGAAAGGTGAAGACGTAGAAAAACTGCGCACGGTCGTAGCGAAAATCGCTGGCGTTCCTGCACAGATCAATATCGCCGAAGTCCGTAAACCGGAACTGGACGCTAAATTGGTTGCTGATAGCATCACTTCACAGCTGGAGCGTCGTGTGATGTTCCGTCGTGCTATGAAGCGTGCTGTTCAGAACGCAATGCGTCTGGGCGCGAAGGGTATTAAAGTTGAAGTTAGCGGCCGTTTGGGCGGAGCCGAGATCGCACGTACCGAATGGTACCGTGAAGGTCGCGTGCCACTGCACACTCTGCGTGCAGACATTGACTACAACACCTCTGAAGCGCACACCACTTATGGTGTAATCGGCGTTAAGGTATGGATCTTCAAAGGTGAGATCCTGGGTGGTATGGCTGCTGTTGAACAACCGGAACCGGCTGCTCAACCTAAAAAGCAGCAGCGTAAAGGCCGTAAGTAAGGAGAGTCGCTGATGTTACAACCAAAGCGTACGAAATTCCGTAAAGTGCACAAAGGCCGCAACCGTGGTCTGGCGCAGGGTACGGATGTCAGCTTCGGTACTTTCGGTCTGAAAGCTGTTGGCCGTGGTCGTCTGACTGCTCGTCAGATCGAAGCAGCACGTCGTGCTATGACCCGTGCAGTTAAGCGTCAAGGTAAGATCTGGATCCGTGTATTCCCGGACAAACCGATCACCGAGAAGCCGCTTGAAGTGCGTATGGGTAAAGGTAAGGGTAACGTGGAGTATTGGGTTGCCCTGATCCAACCGGGTAAAGTCCTGTATGAAATGGACGGTGTTCCGGAAGAGCTTGCCCGTGAAGCATTCAAGCTGGCAGCAGCAAAACTGCCTATCAAAACCACCTTTGTTACTAAGACGGTGATGTAATGAAAGCAAATGAGCTGCGTGAAAAAAGCGTTGAAGAGCTGAACGCTGAGCTTCTTAACCTGCTGCGTGAGCAATTCAACCTGCGCATGCAGGCAGCATCCGGCCAGCTGCAGCAGACCCATCTGCTGAAGCAAGTGCGCCGTAATGTTGCACGTGTTAAGACTTTACTGACTGAGAAGGCGGCGTAATGACCGATAAAATCCGTACTCTGCAGGGTCGTGTAATTAGTGACAAAATGCAGAAATCTGCAGTTGTTGCTATCGAACGTGTCGTGAAACACCCGATCTACGGTAAGTTCATCAAGCGTACGACTAAGCTGCACATCCATGACGAGAACAACGAATGTGGAATCGGTGACGTGGTAGAAATCCGCGAAACCCGTCCACTGTCTAAGACTAAGTCTTGGGCGCTGGTTCGCGTTGTAGAGAAAGCGGTTCTGTAATAGAATCCGCTTCCTCTAAAAAATAAAATGAACGGCTCGTCTGAGCCGTTCATTTTTTCTACCCATCTGCGAGATCCGGTGTTATAATGCCGCGCCCTCAATTATGGGGCTTTTTAACGACCTGAGGTTTGGGTCCCGAAGTAGTAGTTGACATTAGCGGAGCACTAAAATGATCCAAGAACAGACTATGCTGAACGTCGCCGACAACTCCGGTGCACGTCGCGTAATGTGTATCAAGGTTCTGGGTGGCTCGCACCGTCGCTACGCAGGCGTCGGCGACATCATTAAAGTTACCATCAAGGAAGCAATTCCTCGCGGTAAAGTTAAGAAAGGTGATGTCCTGAAGGCGGTAGTGGTGCGCACCAGGAAGGGTGTTCGTCGCCCGGACGGTTCTGTCATTCGCTTCGATGGTAATGCATGCGTTATTTTAAACAATAACAGCGAGCAGCCTATCGGTACGCGTATTTTTGGGCCGGTAACTCGTGAACTTCGTACTGAAAAGTTCATGAAAATTATCTCTCTGGCACCAGAAGTACTCTAAGGAGCGAGCAATGGCAGCGAAAATCCGTCGTAACGACGAAGTTATCGTGATTACCGGTAAAGACAAAGGTAAACGCGGTAAAGTAAAGAATGTCCTGACTTCTGGTAAGGTCATCGTTGAAGGTATCAACCTGGTTAAGAAACACCAGAAGCCGGTTCCGGCTCTGAACCAACCAGGCGGCATCGTTGAAAAAGAAGCTGCTATTCAGGTTTCTAACGTTGCAATCTTCAATGCGGCAACCGGCAAGGCTGACCGTGTAGGCTTTAGATTCGAAGAAGGCAAAAAAGTCCGTTTCTTCAAGTCTAATAGCGAAACTATCAAGTAATTTGGAGTAGTACGATGGCGAAACTGCATGATTACTACAAAGACGAAGTAGTCCAGAAACTCATGACTGAGTTCGGCTACAATTCTGTCATGCAAGTCCCTCGGGTCGAGAAGATCACCCTGAACATGGGTGTTGGTGAAGCGATCGCTGACAAGAAACTGCTGGATAACGCAGCAGCTGACCTGGCAGCAATCTCCGGTCAAAAACCGTTGATCACCAAAGCACGCAAATCAGTTGCAGGCTTCAAAATCCGTCAGGGCTATCCGATCGGCTGTAAAGTAACTCTGCGCGGCGAGCGCATGTGGGAGTTCTTTGAGCGCCTGATCACTATTGCTGTTCCACGTATTCGTGACTTCCGCGGCCTGTCTGCTAAGTCTTTCGATGGTCGTGGTAACTACAGCATGGGCGTTCGTGAGCAGATCATCTTCCCAGAAATCGATTATGACAAAGTCGATCGCGTTCGTGGTTTGGATATTACCATTACCACTACTGCGAAATCTGATGATGAAGGCCGTGCTCTGCTGGCTGCCTTTGACTTCCCGTTCCGCAAGTAAGGTAGGGTTACTTAATGGCTAAGCAATCGATGAAAGCACGCGAAGTAAAGCGTGTGAAATTAGCAGACAAGTTCTTCGCTAAGCGCGTTGAACTGAAAGCGATCATTTCTGATGTGAACGCATCCGACGAAGATCGTTGGGATGCCGTTCTCAAGCTGCAGAGTCTGCCGCGTGATTCCAGCCCTTCCCGTCAGCGTAACCGCTGCCGTCAGACAGGTCGTCCGCACGGTTTCCTGCGGAAGTTTGGGTTGAGCCGTATCAAGGTCCGTGAAGCCGCAATGCGCGGTGAAATCCCGGGTCTGAAAAAGGCTAGCTGGTAATTGTCACCATTTGAATCACGGGAGTAACACAGATGAGCATGCAAGATCCGATCGCGGATATGCTGACCCGTATCCGTAACGGTCAGGCCGCGAACAAAGTTGCGGTCTCTATGCCTTCCTCCAAGCTGAAAGTGGCAATTGCCAACGTGCTGAAGGAAGAAGGCTACATTGAAGATTTTAAAATCGAAGGCGACATCAAGTCTGAGCTGGAAGTTACTTTAAAGTATTTCCAGGGCAAGGCTGTGGTAGAGAGCATTCAGCGTGTTAGCCGTCCAGGTCTGCGCATCTATAAGAAAAAAGATGAGCTGCCAAAAGTAATGGCTGGTCTGGGCATCGCTGTAATTTCTACCTCTAAAGGTGTCATGACTGATCGTGCAGCGCGCCAAGCTGGTCTTGGTGGCGAAATTATCTGCTACGTAGCGTAATCGGAGGATAAAATGTCTCGTGTTGCAAAAGCACCTGTCGTTGTTCCTGCGGGCGTAGAGGTAAAACTCAACGGTCAGGAAATTTCGATCAAAGGCAAAAACGGCGAGCTGACTCGTACTATCAACAGTGCTGTAGAAGTTAAGCATGCAGACAACGCCCTGACTTTCGCTCCACGCGAAGGCTTCTCGGACGCTTGGGCACAGGCAGGTACTGCTCGTGCGCTGCTGAACGGCATGGTTATCGGTGTTACCGAAGGCTTCACCAAGAAGCTGCAACTGGTTGGTGTTGGTTATCGTGCAGCTGTTAAAGGCAACTCTGTGAGCTTGGCCCTGGGCTTCTCTCACCCTGTTGACCATGCACTGCCGGCCGGCATCACTGCTGAATGTCCAACTCAGACTGAGATCGTGCTGAAAGGCGCTGATAAACAGCTGATTGGTCAGGTTGCAGCGGATCTGCGCGCCTACCGTCGTCCTGAGCCTTACAAAGGCAAGGGTGTTCGTTACGCCGACGAAGTCGTGCGTACCAAAGAGGCTAAGAAGAAGTAAGGTAACACTATGGATAAGAAATCTGCTCGTATCCGTCGTGCGACCCGTGCACGTCGCAAGCTCAAAGAGCTGGGTGCTACTCGCCTGGTGGTACATCGTACCCCGCGTCATATTTACGCACAGGTGATCGCCCCGAACGGTTCCGAAGTTCTGGTTGCTGCTTCTACTGTAGAAAAAGCTATTGCCGAACAACTGAAGTACACCGGTAACAAAGACGCTGCTGCAGCCGTAGGTAAAGCTCTGGCTGAGCGCGCTGTCGAGAAAGGCATTACTAATGTTTCTTTCGACCGTTCCGGGTTCCAATATCATGGTCGTGTCCAGGCACTGGCAGATGCTGCCCGTGAAGCTGGCCTTCAGTTCTAAGGTAGAGGTCTAAGATGTCAAACATCGAGAAACAAGCTGGCGAACTGCAGGAAAAACTGATCGCGGTAAACCGTGTATCTAAAACTGTAAAAGGTGGTCGTATTTTCTCCTTCACCGCACTGACTGTAGTGGGTGATGGTAACGGCCGCGTTGGTTTTGGTTACGGTAAAGCGCGTGAAGTTCCAGCAGCGATCCAGAAAGCGATGGAGAAAGCCCGTCGCAACATGATTAACGTCGCGCTGACTCACGGCACCCTGCAGCACCCTGTTAAAGGTGCTCACACGGGTTCTCGTGTGTTCATGCAGCCAGCTTCTGAAGGTACCGGTATCATCGCCGGCGGTGCAATGCGCGCTGTTTTAGAAGTTGCTGGAGTACATAACGTTCTGGCTAAAGCGTATGGTTCTACTAACCCGATTAACGTGGTTCGTGCAACTATCGATGGCCTGGGCAATATGAATTCTCCAGAAATGGTCGCTGCCAAGCGTGGTAAATCCGTTGAAGAAATTCTGGGGTAATCACGATGGCTAAGACTATTAAAATTACACAAACCCGCAGTTCAATCGGCCGCCTGCCTAAGCACAAAGCCACTCTGGTTGGCTTGGGTCTGCGTCGTATTGGTCATACCGTTGAGCGTGAAGACACGCCAGCAGTGCGCGGTATGGTTAACGCGATTTCCTACATGCTGAAAGTGGAGGAGTAAGAGATGCGCTTAAACACTCTGTCTCCGGCCGAAGGGTCTAAACACGCTTCTAAGCGTCTGGGTCGTGGTATCGGTTCTGGCCTCGGTAAAACCGGTGGTCGTGGTCACAAAGGTCAGAACTCTCGTTCTGGCGGTGGCGTACGTCGCGGTTTCGAGGGTGGTCAGATGCCTCTGTATCGTCGTCTGCCGAAATTCGGTTTCACCTCTCGCAAAGCAATGGTCACTGCAGAAGTTCGTCTGTCTGACCTGGCGAAAGTTGAAGGCGGTATTGTTGACCTGAATACTCTGAAAGCAGCCAACATCATCGGTGTTCAGATCGAGTTCGCGAAAGTGATTCTGTCTGGTGAAGTTTCTGCACCGGTAACGATTCGTGGTCTGCGTGTCACTAAAGGTGCGCGTGCTGCAATCGAAGCTGCTGGCGGTAAAATCGAGGAATAAGTAGCAGATGGCAAAGCAACCGGGATTAGATTTTCAAAGTGCCAAAGGTGGCTTTGGTGAACTGAAGCGCAGACTTTTGTTTGTTATCGGTGCACTGATTGTCTTCCGTATTGGCTCTTTTATTCCAATCCCTGGTATCGATGCCACTGTACTTGCCAAACTGCTTGAGCAACAGCGTGGCACCATCATTGAAATGTTCAACATGTTCTCTGGTGGTGCTCTCAGTCGTGCCTCAATCTTCGCACTGGGTATTATGCCGTATATTTCGGCCTCTATTATTATCCAGTTGCTGACGGTGGTTCACCCAGCGTTGGCCGAGATTAAGAAAGAGGGTGAAGCTGGTCGTCGTAAGATTAGCCAGTACACTCGCTATGGCACCCTGGTTCTGGCTGTATTCCAGTCGATCGGTATTGCTACCGGTCTGCCGAATATGCCTGGAATGCAAGGCCTGGTAATGAATCCAGGTTTCGCATTCTACTTTACCGCTGTTGTAAGTCTGGTTACCGGGACAATGTTCCTGATGTGGCTGGGCGAACAGATTACTGAACGAGGTATCGGTAACGGTATCTCGATCATTATCTTCGCAGGTATTGTTGCGGGTCTCCCGCCGGCCATTGGCCATACCATCGAGCAAGCGCGGCAAGGTGACCTGCACTTCCTCCTGTTGCTGTTGGTTGCAGTTCTTGTATTTGCAGTGACGTTCTTTGTTATTTTCGTTGAGCGTGGCCAGCGCCGCATTGTGGTCAACTACGCTAAACGTCAGCAAGGTCGTCGTGTATATGCTGCACAGAGCACACATTTACCGTTGAAAGTGAATATGGCGGGTGTAATTCCGGCTATTTTTGCTTCCAGCATTATTCTGTTCCCAGCAACCATCGCGTCATGGTTCGGGGGCGGAACCGGTTGGAACTGGCTGACAACAATTTCGCTGTATTTGCAACCAGGACAGCCGCTTTATGTGCTACTCTATGCGACTGCAATCATCTTCTTCTGTTTCTTCTACACGGCGTTGGTTTTCAACCCACGTGAAACAGCTGATAACTTGAAGAAGTCTGGAGCATTCGTACCGGGAATTCGTCCGGGAGAGCAAACGGCGAAGTATATCGATAAAGTAATGACACGTTTGACCTTAATCGGCGCACTGTACATTACCTTTATCTGCCTGATCCCGGAGTTCATGCGTGATGCCATGAAGGTTCCCTTCTACTTTGGCGGCACATCGCTGCTTATCGTAGTGGTTGTCATCATGGACTTTATGGCTCAAGTGCAAACTCTGATGATGTCGAGTCAGTATGAGTCTGCATTGAAGAAAGCAAACCTGAAAGGCTACGGCCGTTAATTCAGGCGCTTGAGAAGTTACGGAGAGTAAAAATGAAAGTTCGTGCTTCCGTCAAGAAATTATGTCGTAACTGCAAAATCATCCGCCGCGACGGTGTCGTACGTGTGATTTGCAGCGCCGAGCCAAAGCATAAACAGCGCCAAGGCTGATATTGTCACATATTTTTCTTGCAAAGTCGGGTTGAGCTGGCTAGATTAGCCAGCCAATCTTTTGTATGTCGATGCGTTACCATTTGAGTATCCTGAAAACGGGCTTTTCAGCATGGGACGCATTTATTTAATTATAGGAGTGCATAGTGGCCCGTATAGCAGGCATTAACATTCCTGATCAAAAACATACCGTAATCGCATTAACTTCGATCTTCGGTATCGGCAAGACCCGTTCTAAAGCCATCTGTGCTTCAACGGGTATCGCTGAAAATGTTAAGATCAGAGAGCTGTCTGAAGAACAAATTGAACAGCTGCGTGAAGCAGTTGGTAAATTCGTTGTTGAAGGTGATCTGCGCCGTGAAATCACCCTGAGCATCAAGCGTCTGATGGACCTTGGTTGCTATCGTGGTTTACGCCATCGTCGTGGTCTGCCAGTTCGCGGTCAGCGTACTAAGACCAATGCACGTACCCGTAAGGGTCCGCGTAAACCGATCAAGAAATAATCGGGGTGAGTAAATAATGGCAAAGGCACCAGTTCGTGCACGCAAGCGTGTAAGAAAGCAAGTCTCAGATGGCGTGGCTCATGTCCATGCATCTTTTAACAACACCATCGTTACCATTACTGATCGTCAGGGTAACGCACTGGGTTGGGCAACCGCCGGTGGTTCCGGTTTCCGCGGTTCACGTAAATCTACTCCGTTTGCTGCTCAGGTAGCTGCAGAGCGCTGTGCAGAAGCAGTGAAAGATTACGGTATTAAGAATCTGGAAGTTATGGTTAAGGGTCCAGGTCCGGGTCGCGAATCAACAATTCGTGCTCTGAACGCTGCTGGTTTCCGCATCACTAATATTACTGATGTGACTCCAATCCCTCACAACGGTTGTCGTCCGCCGAAAAAACGTCGCGTTTAACGCCCGTTTTTAGGTTAGTTGGAGAAAGAAAATGGCAAGATATTTGGGTCCTAAGCTCAAGCTGAGCCGTCGTGAGGGCACCGACTTATTCCTTAAGTCTGGCGTTCGCGCGATCGATACCAAGTGCAAAATTGAACAACCACCTGGCCAGCACGGTGCGCGTAAACCGCGTCTGTCTGACTACGGCGGTCAGTTACGTGAGAAGCAGAAAGTTCGTCGTATGTACGGCGTGCTTGAGCGTCAGTTCCGTAACTACTACAAAGAAGCAGCACGTCTGAAAGGCAACACCGGTGAAAACCTGTTGGCTCTGCTGGAAGGTCGTCTGGATAACGTTGTTTACCGTATGGGCTTTGGCGCCACTCGTGCAGAAGCACGTCAGCTGGTTAGCCATAAATCTATCCTGGTAAACGGTCGCGTTGTTAACATCGCTTCTTATCAGGTATCTCCGAATGATGTCGTTAGCATCCGTGAGAAAGCCAAACAGCAATCTCGCGTGAAGGCCGCTCTGGAGCTGGCTGAGCAGCGTGAAAAGCCAACCTGGCTGGAAGTTGATGCGACTAAGATGGAAGGTGTGTTCAAGCGTATTCCTGAACGTACTGATCTGTCTGCGGACATTAACGAACACCTGATCGTCGAGCTTTACTCTAAGTAAAGCTTAGTACCAAAGAGAGGACACAATGCAGGGTTCTGTGACAGAGTTTCTAAAACCGCGCCTGGTAGATATCGAGCAAGTGAGTTCGACGCACGCCAAGGTGACCCTTGAGCCGTTAGAGCGTGGCTTTGGCCATACTCTTGGCAACGCACTGCGCCGTATTCTGCTTTCTTCCATGCCGGGTTGCGCGGTGACCGAGGTTGAGATCGATGGCGTGCTCCACGAGTACTCCACCAAAGAGGGCGTACAGGAAGATATCCTGGAAATCCTGCTCAATCTGAAAGGGCTGGCGGTAAGAGTTCAGGGTAAAGATGAAGTCATCCTTACTTTGAATAAATCTGGCATTGGCCCTGTGACTGCAGCCGATATCACCCACGACGGTGATGTCGAAATCGTCAAGCCGCAGCACGTGATCTGCCATCTGACCGATGAAAACGCATCTATTAGCATGCGTATCAAAGTTCAGCGTGGTCGTGGTTATGTGCCGGCTTCTGCCCGAATTCATTCGGAAGAAGATGAGCGCCCAATCGGCCGTCTGTTGGTTGACGCTTGCTACAGCCCTGTAGACCGTATCGCCTACAATGTTGAAGCAGCGCGTGTAGAACAGCGCACCGACCTGGACAAGCTGGTCATCGAAATGGAAACCAACGGCACAATCGATCCTGAAGAGGCGATTCGTCGTGCGGCTACCATCCTGGCAGAACAACTGGAAGCTTTCGTTGACTTACGTGATGTACGTCAGCCGGAAGTGAAAGAAGAGAAACCAGAATTCGATCCGATCCTGCTGCGCCCTGTTGACGATCTGGAATTGACTGTCCGCTCTGCTAACTGCCTCAAGGCAGAAGCTATCCACTACATCGGTGATCTGGTACAGCGTACCGAGGTTGAGCTGCTTAAAACGCCTAACCTTGGTAAAAAATCTCTTACTGAGATTAAAGATGTGCTCGCTTCACGTGGTTTGTCTCTGGGCATGCGCCTGGAAAACTGGCCACCAGCAAGCATTGCTGATGAATAATCAGATCACAGGTTAAGGTTTCACTGAGAAGGATAAGGTCATGCGCCATCGTAAGAGTGGTCGTCAACTGAACCGCAACAGCAGCCATCGTCAGGCTATGTTCCGCAACATGGCCGGTTCTCTGGTTCGTCACGAGATCATCAAAACGACTCTGCCGAAAGCCAAAGAACTGCGTCGCGTAGTTGAGCCGCTGATTACTCTTGCCAAGACCGACAGCGTAGCTAATCGTCGTCTGGCATTCGCCCGCACTCGTGATAACGAGATCGTGGCAAAACTGTTTAACGAGCTGGGCCCGCGTTTCGCGAGCCGTGCCGGTGGTTACACTCGTATTCTGAAGTGTGGCTTCCGTGCTGGTGACAACGCTCCGATGGCTTACATCGAGCTGGTTGATCGTCCAGAAGCTCAAGCAGAAGCTGCTGCAGAGTAATTTGCAGTAACGTAGAAAACCCGCTTCGGCGGGTTTTTTATTGCCTCCAATTCCCCATCTCCCCCATCTTTCGCTATGCTGAACGCTGTTGTCAGTCGCAGAGGTTCATTATGTGGTTAATTGACCAGCTGGTAGAGCAGCAGATACGCGCCGCGCAGGAAAAAGGTGAACTGAGTAATCTACCTGGTGAAGGTGCACCTTTGCAGCTCGAAGACGAAAGTGGCGTGCCGCCAGAGTTACGCACGGCATATCGACTGCTGAAAAACTCAGGTTTTTTACCCCCTGAACTTGAAATGCGCCGCGAAGCTTTGCAACTCAACGATCTTTTACAGCATTTGGATCCTGACGATCATCAAGCCAGTGAACTCAATAAAAGATTAACCCTGCTGGAGATGAAGTTACAGCAGGCCGGTATGAGCACAGATTTTTTACGTGGTGAATATGGCGGGCCCGTTCGGCATCGTCTATTGCAGGAGAAGTAACATGTATAAAATTGGCCAGCTGGCTAAACTTGCGGACGTCACACCTGACACCATACGTTTTTATGAAAAGCAGCAAATGATGGATCATGAGATTCGTACTGAAGGCGGCTTCCGTCTCTATAACGATGATGATCTTCAGCGCTTGCGCTTCATTCGCTATGGGCGTCAGCTCGGTTTTAGCCTGGATTCGATCCGCGGTTTATTATCGATCCGTATCGATCCCGAACACCATACCTGCCAGGAGTCCAAAGCGATCGTAGCCAGACGTCTGGATGAAGTGAATAGTATGATTACCGAGTTGCAAACCATTCAGCGCTCACTAGAACGTTTAGCCGCGACCTGTTGCGGGGAACTACATAGCAGCGCCTGCTGTTCTATCCTTGAAGCGCTGGAAAAAGGTGAAGAGCCGCAGGTGGAAATTTGTTGTAGCAAGGATTGAATTTCACGCAGGAAAGCCTATAGTTGCGCCATTATTAACCGGAGGACACTATGAGTCGCTATCAGCATCGCAAAGGCAAGATTAACGATAACGCTTTGGAGGCACTGTTACATGATCCGCTGTTTCGTCAGCGAGTTGAACAGAATCAGAAAGGGAAAGGCAGCTACCGACGTAAAGATAAACATGCGAAGGGTAGAAACTGGGAGGCCAGTGATAAGCAGAAAAGTTTATCACTGGCCTTCTGCTTTACAGACAAAAAAGCCGCCTGGACATGGCGGCTTTTTTATCACAATTTATCGCTGTTCTGCTGTTTCAACAGATCGCGAATTTCAGTGAGCAACACTTCTTCGTTGGTTGGTTTTGGCGCTGGTTTTTCAACTTCTTTCTTCTGATACAACTTGTTCATCAACTTGATGGCCATAAAGATGGCAAAGGCAACGATGACAAAGTCAAAAATGGTTTGAATAAAGTTACCGTATTCCATTACGACAGCAGGTACATCACCCTCGGCCGGTTTTAGGACCCACTTAAACTGTTTAAAATCGACTCCGCCAATCAGTAATCCCAGTGGTGGCATGATGATATTCGCGACCAGTGATGAAACAATCTTGCCGAAAGCGGCACCGATAATCACACCGACTGCCAAATCAACCACGTTCCCACGCATTGCAAAATCACGAAACTCTTTGAATAAACTCATTGTTATCTCCTTGCCTTGGCCAATGGCTAAAGTCTAACAAACCTTTGTGCAATTGCCATGATAACAGCGGATTAAGCAAAATTATCACGGCGGGCAAACGCCCGCGGAGATTTAGAGGAAGAAAGGACTTGGCTGGAAGAGACGTTCAACATCTGGGACAAACTTCTTATCTGTCAGGAACATAATGACATGGTCGCCCTGCTCAATACGCACATTGTCATTCGCGATGATGACTTCATCACCACGTACGACGGCACCGATTATCGTACCTGGCGGCAGTTTAATATCTTCAATTAAACGGCCCACCACGCGGGACGTGGTCTCTTCTCCGTGTGCGATAGCTTCGATAGCTTCGGCAATACCGCGTCGCAGTGAGGAGACGCCAACAATATCTGCCTTGCGCACGTGACCAAGCAGGGCGGAAATGGTGGCCTGCTGCGGAGAGATGGCAATATCGATCACGCTACCCTGAACCAGATCGACATAAGCACGACGCTGGATCAAAACCATGACCTTTTTCGCTCCCATCTTCTTTGCGAGCATGGCCGACATAATGTTGGCTTCGTCGTCATTGGTGACGGCGATGAAAAGATCCACCTGATCAACATGTTCTTCGGCGAGCAATTCCTGATCTGAAGCATCACCATAAAACACCACGGTGTCGTGCAGACGTTCAGCCAGTTCTGCTGCGCGTTGTTGATTACGTTCAATCAACTTCACGCTGTACTGTTTTTCCAACCGCTGGGCCAAACCAAAACCGATGTTGCCGCCGCCGACCAGCATAATGCGCTTGTAGGGTTTCTCCAGGCGCTGCATTTCGCTCATTACCGCGCGTATATGCTGGCTTGCGGCAATAAAGAAGACTTCATCGCCCGCTTCGACAATCGTTGAACCCTGGGGGCGAATAGGGCGGTCCTGACGGAAAATAGCCGCTACGCGTGTATCGATATGCGGCATATGTTCACGCAAAATGGACAACGGGTTACCGACCAGAGGCCCACCGTAATAGGCTTTAACTACCGCAAGGCTCACTTTTCCTTCGGCAAAGTTAACTACCTGCAATGCGCCAGGATACTGAATCAGGCGATAGATGTTGTCGATCACCAACTGTTCCGGTGAAATCAAATGATCGATCGGCACAGCTTCCGGTACAAACAGCTTTTCGGCATCCCGCAAATATTCCGCCGCGCGAATACGGGCAATTCGGTTCGGTGTATTGAAGAGCGAATAGGCAATCTGACAGGCAATCATGTTGGTTTCGTCGGAATTGGTGACAGCAACCAGCATATCGGCGTCTTCAGCGCCGGCTTCACGCAATATACGTGGATGGGAACCATGGCCGTGCACTACGCGCAGGTCAAATTTGTCCTGCAACGCGCGCAGACGGTTGGCATCCGTATCTACAACCGTGATGTCGTTATTTTCGCCCACCAGGTTTTCAGCAAGCGTGCCGCCAACCTGCCCGGCGCCGAGGATAATAATTTTCATCGTTGAATCGCTCTTGTCAGAATGCGCCGCGCTATTTTTTTATTAATTTAGCGTAAAAGAATCCGTCACCGCCATCAACGCTCGGGAAGACTTGCCACCCATTGATTTGGCCTTCGGGCAGCTGCTCAGCGACAGCATCATCGTGCTCAGCCAGAAAGGCCGCGATCTGCTGATGGTTTTCTTCAGGCAGGATCGAGCAGGTCGCGTAAAGCATCGTGCCGCCGGATTTCAAACGTGGCCAAACTGCATTGAGGATTTCGCGCTGCAGTGTAGCCAGCTCTGGGATATCACGATCACGGCGCAACCATTTAATATCAGGATGACGTCGAATCACACCGGTTGCAGAACAAGGTGCATCCAGCAGAATACGGTCAAATTGCTGGTCGCCGCACCACTCTGCAGGTGTCCGACCATCGCCCTGGCGGACTTCGGCTTGCATGCCCAGGCGCTGTAGATTTTCATGCACGCGAGTCAAACGTTGTTGATCAATATCCACGGCCAGCACGTTTGCCTGAGGGGCGATTTCCAGAATATGCGTGGTCTTGCCGCCAGGTGCTGCACAGAGATCGAGAATGGTTTCATTATTTTGTGGCTCAAGCAGCAGAGCACAGCGCTGTGCAGACAAGTCTTGTACTGTCACCCATCCTTGATCGAAGCCCGGTAACTGACTGACGGGGGCAGGGGATTCAAGACGCAGAGCATCCGGCGCATCGGCGGGGAAAGCTGCTTTATCTTCAGCCTGCAACAGGCTTAGCCACGTATCGCGGCTATGATGCTGACGATTGACGCGCAACCACATCGGCGGACGCTGATTATTGGCGTCAACGATCTGCTGCCAACGATCTGGCCAGGCGGTCTGCAAACGTTTGAGTAACCAACCGGGATGCCAGTAGCGCTGCGGGCCTTGATCCACTTCAGCAAGCAGCGTTTCTTGCTGACGCTGGAACTGACGTAGCACTCCATTGATCAATCCCTTCAGCGCCGTGCGTTTTAGCACTTCTGCACCTGCAACCGTTTCGGCCAGTGCGGCATGTGCTGGCACGCGCGTGTACAGCAACTGATACAACCCAACCATGATCAGGTAGTGCAGCACGCGCTGCTTACCCGTTAGCGTGCGCTCCATCAGTTTGCCAATCAGCGCTTCCAGCTGCGGCAAAGTGCGCATTACGCCAAAGCAGAGTTCCTGCAACAGCGCGCCATCTTTATCAGCCAATGTTTTTTGCGCGCCAGGCAGAATGGCACTGAGTGATTCACCTTTATCTACCACGCGTTCAATGAGTTGCGCGGCAAGGCTACGCAGGTTAGTTGCTTTTTTCATATTCATTCATCAAACAAAAAGCCCGGTTAAACCGGGCTGGAGATCAGGCCAGAAGGGTGCCAGTGGCAAACCATTCACGACGCGAATTCAGCAGATCTTGCGCGGACATGGCTTTCTTACCCGCAGGCTGCAGCGAAAGTAGATTGAGTACGCCGTCAGCGGTGGCAATCTGAATGCCATTTTTATCAGCATGGATGATTTCGCCCGGCCGTTTGTTCTGATGAGGTAAAACGCTAGCCTGCCACACTTTGACGGGCTGATCCTCGATCAGGAAGAAACTCACCGGCCAGGGATTGAAGGCGCGAATGCAGCGCTCAAGCTGTACAGCAGAAAGTGACCAATCAAGACGCGCCTCTTCTTTGCTCAACTTTTCAGCGTAAGAAACCAGTGCTTCATCCTGCACTTCCGGTTGCGCTTTGCCGCTAGCGAGCAGGTCGAGTGTATCCAGCATGCCTTGTGGCCCAAGCTCGGCCAGTTTGTCATACAGTGATGCGCTGGTGTCTTCAGGCGTGATAGGGCAGGAGAGCTTATGCAGCATGTCACCCGTATCCAGACCCACATCCATCTGCATAATGGTCACGCCGGTTTCGCGGTCGCCAGCCCAGAGCGAACGTTGAATAGGTGCCGCACCGCGCCAGCGTGGCAGGAGTGAACCATGGACATTGATGCAGCCGAGTCGCGGCATATCGAGAACGGCCTTCGGCAGAATCAGGCCATAAGCCACCACGACCATGATATCGGCTTGCAAATCCGCGACCAGTTGTTGGTTCTCTTCAGGTTTTAGCGATTTCGGCTGAAACACAGGAACATCGTGTGACTGCGCCAGCACTTTGACGGGACCTGGAGTGAGTTTATTACCTCGCCCCGATGGACGATCGGGCTGAGTAAATACGCCAACCACCTGATGCTCAGAAGCAAGCAGCGCGTCGAGATGACGCGCTGCAAAGTCAGGTGTACCGGCAAAGATAATTTTTAGCGATGCAGACACAGTTTAACCTTCTGTTAGTACTCAGGCTTCGCGTGCATTCATGCGGGCCAGCTTTTCCAGTTTCTGTTTAATGCGCTGACGCTTGAGCGGCGACAGATAATCGATAAACAGCTTGCCATCCAGGTGGTCGATTTCATGCTGAATGCAAATTGCCAGCAGACCATCCGTTTCCAACTCAAAACTTTTACCGTCACGATCCTGCGCACGGACTTTGACCCATTCCGCACGCGGCACAAAGGCACGTTGTTCAGGGATTGAGAGGCAACCCTCTTCAATGCCGGTTTCACCGCTTTTTTCCAGCAGTTCCGGGTTAATCAACACCAGACGTTCGTCTCGATTTTCAGAAACATCGATAACAATGATGCGTTGATGAATGTCGACCTGAGTGGCCGCTAAGCCAATGCCTTCTTCGGCGTACATGGTTTCAAACATGTCATCGACAATGCGCTGAACGTCTGCGTTTACGGTAGCCACCGGCGCAGCGATTTTGCGAAGGCGATCATCAGGGAAATGTAATACCTGCAAAACTGACATAAATATCCAGATCTGTATGCGTTAAAGAAAAGATTACTACCTCATATTGTAGACTTTTTGTGGCCTGATTGACAGCATTGCACCGCATGTGAGCAGGCTTAAGGATGGACGCGTGGAGCGAGTGGAAGGGATACTCCGGCTGGCAAATGTTAAAGGCCTGCGCCGGCATCGCGTAGTGAATCTCGCGCGGAATTTGCAAAACGGTGCCGCCGTCGATGACGAATTACTGCACAGCCATGGTTTGAATGAATTGCAGCGCCAACAGTTTAACGATTATTGCCCACGGCAACTGGCGCGCACGTTACAGTGGCTGGATCAACCTCATCATCATTTAGTCTCCTGCATAGATGCTGATTATCCTGGCCCCCTGGCTGAAATCAGTCAACGCCCCTCATTGCTCTATGTAGCTGGACACCTCTCCGTTTTGCAGACACCGCAATTAGCTGTGGTGGGCAGTCGGCACTGTTCCCACTATGGCAAAGAGTGGGGCACATGGTTTACACAGCAACTTGCACTCAGTGGGTTGACCATCACTAGCGGACTGGCTCGCGGTATTGATGGCGTTGCACACCGTGCAGCCTTGGACGCAAGTGGTAAAACAATCGCAGTGCTGGGCAGCGGCTTGCAACATATCTACCCCAAAAGCCATCAGTCGCTGGCGCAGGCGATCATGGATAACGAAGGGGCTTTAGTCTCTGAATTTCCTCTTGATATGGCACCACATGCTGTTAATTTTCCGCGCCGTAACCGCATTATCAGTGGGTTGAGCCAGGGAGTGCTGGTCGTTGAGGCTTCACTGAAAAGCGGTTCGCTGGTCACGGCTCGCTGCGCGCTGGAACAAAATCGCAATGTTTATGCGTTACCCGGAGCATTGGGTAATGATGGCAGTGAAGGTACGCATTGGTTGATTCAGCAGGGAGCACTGTTGGTTGCCCATCCAAATAACATCCTTGAAGATTTGCATTCCAATTTGCAATGGCTGCCGGCAACCACTTCAGAAACAATATATTCACAAGACAGTGACGATGTTCCATTGCCATTTGCAAGCGTGTTGGCTAACGTAGGTGATGAGGTTACACCTGTTGACGTCGTCGCTGAACGTGCCGGCCAACCTGTGCCAGTTATCGCAGCCCAGTTGCTGGAGCTGGAGTTAGCAGGATGGATCGCAGCTGTACCCGGCGGCTATGTCCGATTGAGGAGGGCATGCCATGTTCGACGTACTTATGTACTTGTTTGAGACCTATATCCACAACGAAGCTGAAATGCGTGTTGACCAGGATAAATTGACCGATGATTTGGCCGATGCGGGTTTTCATCGTGAAGATATCTACAATGCGTTGAATTGGCTTGAACGTTTAGCGGACTATCAGGATGGTCTGGTCGCGCCAGTACAATTGGCTGCCGACCCGCTCTCAATGCGAATTTATACGGACGAGGAATGCCAGCGTCTTGATGCTGATTGTCGCGGTTTTATTTTGTTCCTGGAACAAGTTCAGGTGCTGAATATGGAAACGCGCGAGATGGTCATCGAACGGGTCACGGCTCTTGATACTCAGGAATTCGATCTTGAAGATCTTAAATGGGTGGTGCTGATGGTGCTGTTTAACATCCCTGGATGTGAAAACGCTTATCAGCAGATGGAAGAACTGTTATTCGACGTCAATGAAGGTATGCTGCATTAATTTGCGATTAATGCATCCGGAAATATGAGTAAACCAGCACTATTTTCTGTGCGTAAACACGATCCCTGCCCCGCTTGCGGGGCAGATTTAGTGATACGCAGTGGTAAACACGGCCCGTTTCTTGGCTGTGTGAATTATCCAACCTGTGATTATGTTCGTCCCCTGAAAAATCAGGCCGATGGGCATATCGTTAAAGTGCTGGAAGGGCACGTGTGTCCTCAGTGTGGCGCAGATAAAGTTCTGCGTCAGGGGCGATTTGGGATGTTTGTTGGTTGTAGCCACTATCCTGAATGTGATTACACAGAAACCATCGATAAGCCCGACGAGACCGCGATTGCCTGTCCCCAATGTCAGAACGGAAAGCTGGTTCAGCGCCGTTCGCGCTATGGCAAAACCTTTCACTCCTGCGACCGTTACCCCGATTGCCAATTTGCAATCAATGCAACGCCTGTTGAAGGTATCTGTCCGCATTGCCAGTTTCCCTTATTAATAGAGAAGAAAACCGCACAAGGCATGAAGCGCTTATGCGCCAGCAAACGCTGTGGCAAGCTCATCGCCCAGGACGAAGAACGATCATGAAGCAAAAAGCGTATGTTCCCGGAAGTCTCGAGTTTTGCATCGAGCAACTACAACAGCAGGCGGTTATTGCCTATCCAACAGAAGCGGTATTTGGTTTAGGCTGTGATCCCGATAGCGAAAGCGCCGTCATGGCCTTACTGGCGCTCAAACAGCGTCCGGTTGAGAAAGGGCTTATCCTGATTGCAGCAGATTATGCGCAACTGGAACCCTACATTGCCGATCGTGAGCTCACGGTGCTACAGCGTGAGCGCATGTTTGCTAGCTGGCCAGGGCCGGTGACTTATGTGGTTCCGACAACACCTCATACGCCACGCTGGCTAACAGGACGTTTCGATTCGCTGGCTATCCGCGTTAGCGATCATCCGGATGTGCAGGCACTTTGCCGTGGCTTCGGCAAACCATTGGTGTCTACCAGCGCCAATCTCTCCGGCGAGGCGCCGTGCCGCAATGCTGATGAAGTTGCACAGCAATTCGGTGCTCAATTCCCCGTGTTGCATGCTGCAACGGGCGGGCGGTTAAATCCTTCTGAAATTCGCGACGTTATCAGCGGCGAACTTATTCGTCAGGGTTAATTTATGGAACATTTCGCCGTTTTTGGTCATCCCATTGCACACAGCAAGTCACCTTTTATTCATAGCCTTTTTGCCGAGCAGACAGGAATCGCGCACACCTATGGCCGGGTTTGTGCACCGCTGGAGGGGTTTCCTCAGTCAATTAGCGACTTTTTTACTGTCGGTGGAAAAGGTGCAAATGTCACACTGCCATTTAAACAACAGGCGTGGGAACTGGCCGATGAACTCAGTGAACGTGCAGCCTTATCTGGGGCGGTTAACACCTTAAAGAAAAAGGCAGATGGCTCGATCTTTGGTGATAATACCGATGGGATTGGCCTGCTAAGCGATCTGGAACGATTGAATTTGATCCGTTCTGGTGACCGCATTTTACTGGTGGGAGCCGGTGGTGCAGCTCGAGGTGTGATCCTTCCCCTGCTTTCTTTTGGATGTTCAGTGGTAGTGGTCAACAGAACGGTTGCCCGCGCTGAAGAATTGGCAGATATCTTCCAGCATAGTGGGGATATCCAGGCCAACGGCTTTGCTGAGCTCTCCGGTCAGGCATTTGATCTGATCATCAATGCAACCTCCAGTGGCGTTGAGGGTAAAGTGCCGCCGTTGCCAGACTCATTGATCACCCCGCAAACACGCTGCTACGACATGTTCTATCAGCAAGGACTGACGCCATTCTTATTGTGGTGTCAGCAGCACGGTGCGGGTCAGCTGGCCGATGGATTGGGCATGCTGGTGGGGCAGGCGGCGCATGCTTTCCAACTGTGGCATGGCGTGATGCCAGAAATTACCCCTGTTATTGCTCAATTAAAGCAGGCCATGAAGGAGTGAATCAGGCGATCCATTTTCCCGATCGTGAAAGTTGGGACGAGGAATGAGGAGCGATCGTCTTTCCGGTGCTGGTGCAAGGAATGGGGTTAACTTGTGCTATCAAGCTCGACGGATTACAGGATCGATTTGGAACGGGTGCTGCGATGGCGCTGTTTAGCGCGCATCGCTGGGATCTGGAAGAAGAAGCGGAAGCGCTTATCCGTCAGGATGAGATAGATGATCAAGGTTGGATCTGGCTTTCCTGAGCGAGGTATTCATCTTTCCATCCAACATAATTGCTCGATGAATAGAGCAGACCTGCGATTTCCGCCTCACTCAATGGGCGGATTTGTTTAACCGGGCTGCCTAAATAGAGATAGCCGCTCTCCAGTCTTTTACCCGGCGGAACCAGACTACCCGCTCCAATCATGACATCCTCTTCAACAAACACACCATCCAGCAAAATCGATCCCATGCCAACCAGCACGCGATCGCTGATATGACAGCCGTGCAGCATCGCTTTATGACCGACAGTCACGTCTTCACCAATCACTAAAGGATGCCCTTCCGGGTTGCTGGTGGATTTGTGCGTGACATGTAAAACGCTGCCGTCCTGAATATTGCTTCTTTTACCTATCACGACTTTGTTCACATCACCGCGGATAGCAACCAGTGGCCAGATGCTGACATCGTCGGCGAGCTGCACTTCACCCACCACCACGCTACTGCGATCGATCATTACGCGATCGCCGATTTGTGGAAAATGGTTCTTATAAGGTCGTAGGGCTACAGACATGATCGTTCTCCTTTTGCACTTTTCCCCCTAGCCTGCGGCTTATCAGGCGGGCAAACAAGATGAATTTTGAGCGGATCGCTCGCGATCGCAGCGAAAAGATTGAAAACTCGCCAGTCGATTAAAAAGATCGAAAAAAGGGGTTGTGCAAAAAAATCGGATCCCTATAATGCGCATCCACTGAGACGGCAAAGCGGCAACGCAAGCGGCTCAGCAGGGAGTGAAGAGATTCACCTCGCCAGATAAAACGCTTAAAAAAGTGTTTGACTCTGA
>NZ_JZRH01000044.1:0-7108 GCF_000963985.1 Pantoea sp. BL1
GCGGTGGCGTCCATCGCGGCGCCAGAGGGTTGCGCTGCAATGGGCAACCCGGCAATGTCGGTAAGCTGGTCAGCAGCAGAAGTCACCCAAATTATCGCGTCAGCAGGACGGCGACGCAGACGCTTTAAAGCAATCAGCCAGTTTTCGTCAGTTTGAGAGGCGGGATCGCCGCCCCACAACAACAGCGTGCCACTGTCTTCTTGCCAGAGTTGATTGGTCAGGCCAGGTGTCAGGCGCTCAACGTCTGGCACGCTGCCCGTGATGAGAAGGATGTGAACTTTGTAATTCCAAAGACGGCCGTGTTGTTGGCGGAGAGCATAACGGAGATGCTGGAGAATAATCCGGTGATTTTCAGTAGAAGTCGCTTTTTTCTTATCTAATTGCTTGTGGTGCCCAATTATCTTTTGAGGTAAATATTGCTCCTGCTCTTGGCCAATTGACTTTTTCTGAGAAAAATGAAGAGTAAAGACAGCTATTATTAAAGTTATTACACACACACACCAGATTAACCAAACATATTCAACATTTACCCCTAAAATATCCATACCACTTCTGAAAGTAGTGATCAGGAATGCACTTACGCATGCAAGCGCCACGACTAATATTGAATAACCTGTCACACTAAAACGCCGAATGACCGGCGAAGCTGTTGATGTCATAAAAACAACCTCCTTGTAATCAGACAAAATGAATAGGCTTTATCCTTGCCACCTGATATTAATAATTGAGTTTCTCCAGTCCTAATTGCAGCATCCACTAATAATGAAATCGAAACAGGAAAAGCTAGTGGTCCTGGAGGACCAAATGAATGATTAACAATTAAAAAAGGATGGCGGGAAGGAAGAGCCCATTTTTTTTCTTCAGCATAGCGTACGATTGTAATCATATCAGCCTCCCCAATTCCCGAAAGCCAAACATGCTTCATTTCTGAAGCCACCAACCTGTTATACTCAGTAAGAACATCAAGTGATTTCGTCAGAGAGTCTGAATGCAAAAATCGTCCTACACCAGCCTTGACAAGCAATGAATTACTCTCGTTCATCTCTGATGAACAGATGAGATTTGCGTTGATAAACTCACTATATTCACGCTCAATAGAGTTAGGCCAATCCTGTAAAGTAATAATCAGCGCATTTCCTTTAATCGAACAGGATTCAGAACCTGAAAAGTATTGGTCTATTTCAGAAACAATATCAGGGATCATATCCCATTGTTTAAATACAGCCTGAGAAATGGAAGATACATCATGTTTTTCTGTAATAAGCACAATGATGTCATGAAGGTCATTTCTATAACCTGGGCACTGTTCTTCCAGATTTTTATCTAAAAAACTCAACTTAGAGCTTAAAGTCAAAAAATTATGGTGTAGACGTCTACATTTCACAGGATATGCTGGAATATAAGAAGGCTCTCCAATTAAAGCTTCACTTCCATTTTTCTCAGGACACAAGATTATATTGGCCACAATCGGTCTTTGCCACATAGCCCAGCGCTGCCAGTGTGATTTAGTAATTTGGGTCTGAACTTCCCATAATATAGCTGCATTAGATGCTTGATCATACCGAAACCAAACAATCCCTACGAGACATAGCCATATCAAACCTGAAGGTAGCAAGCCATTGATTATTACATCTCTGTAACCATGAACTTTCAGCAGAAAAATAGAAGTCAATGCACCTAAGCAAATCAAAAGAATAAAAGAAACCGTCAATAATTTAATGGATGGTTTATTTAAATTTTTTTTATGTGGGATATCTGGAATCGGCCAATTCATTTTTTATTCAACCATCTCATTTCGAAAGCTGATAACTTTGCATCCACATTCACATATGCAGTCGTGTACAACCACCTGTACGCCCTGATCGAACATTGTAGGATCCCCTTGTCTAATATGATTAAAACCATGCAGTGGGCATGAAACGCCATCTCCTACTAATGCAACCTGTACACCCTCCACATACATAGTTGATGAGGCTGATATAACCGTACCGCCGTGTGTTGTTGCATCGCCTAAGCAAGTCAGTGCTGGCATATACTTTCCCTCCTATTTTAAATGGTGAGATACATCATTAACGGAAATTAATAAATCATGAAGTCTAAAAATGAATATTTTAAAACAACAAATAAAAAATAACCGCGAAACATACTTTATTGCATAATAACGACCAAAGGTTGACTGGTTTTAAACTTATAGATTCACTATATCGTTCATATACAAAAACGTGATCGCATAAAAGTTGAACCACTGCATTCCTGTCAATCATAATTGCATACTCTATTGAATGAGCATACTCTCAACAAAAGGTGTAATGGTCCAAATAAAAATAAATATGAGCAATCTTTAATTGTATAATTCGAATCGGGCGCATCACCGCCCGACAGCCATTATTCCACAGTATTCTCAGCGTTATTATTAACCGGTGCCCTTTGTTCTGTGAATTGGTTATCACGGGTATTCTTCTGCACGGCTACTGCACCAAATAGCGCCATGAAGAATGACACACCGTAAAACCCTTTTTCGCTAGGCATCAGTGTTGCATTCACCAATCCGATGACCAGCAGCGCAACTGAAAGACTAAATGCCAGCAGGCACACTCCGTGATAAAGGCGAGTTGTGGGAATATTTTCCTGGCGATCGCGAACCGTTTTTTGCAATGAAACCGCAGCAAACAGCGCTAGAATCAGCACAGAAAAGTAGTAGCCTTTTTCATTTAGCTCCATCCCTGCCTGCCACAAACCGGCCAAATAAACCACACTGCCGCCGATCATGGCAATCCAGGAAATTGCGACAAATGCGGGTGAAACAGGGATATTCTGCGTTTTCATAGGATTTCCTTTAGGTTATTGAAAATAAGTTAAAATGTTAAAAAGAGCTGCCGCCGGAATAAATACAGACCAATGCACCAGGGCATTGCGCCCTGCGCACATTTTTCAAACAGCCGTGGACTAAAACAGTAAAAATTTTTGGATTGAATGGACGATTGACATTGCATGGGAGAATGTCTGGCAATAGACAGGCGACATTCAGTGCATAAAAATATATGTCATACGGTTGCACTAATGATTAGGTAAAGCAGGCTATTTTGCTATCGCATTTGGACGGATACGGATAGTGTCGGTAATCTGCTGCCAGATACTTACAGCTTCGGCCTCTGTAAGACGTCCCTCGCCCTCCAGGCCCTGCTGCAGGAGCGTCAGAGATAACATTGGATGCTTGGGAGATGCCGTTTTTTCATTGATATTAATGACAAATCGCAGGGCTTGCTCACCATTGGTATCACTTAACTGTCCCTGCGCTAACCACTGCTCTGCGTATAATCCATTTATTTCGCGACGACCACTAAGGATAGTATAGCCTCCCGCCTTTTTAATGTTGCGCTCCATCATGGTGCTTCTTTCCAGTAGAGAATCTTCAGAGGCGCTATAATTATCACTGTCAAAATGAAATTTTATAGCGGGGTATTCTAAAGAAGTGTAATTCGCACTAACTTCCTCTTTAGGTTGAGCATTTCCATCTTTAATAAATAATTCTGGCAGGCAAAACCCTGGCTCTTGAGGGATTTCATTCTCCTGCTTACCGGAAATACGTGTGAGAAAATCTATTAGCTCAACCAGTTTTTTCGGAACAGTATCACCGTAGATTTCAGGGGTCAACTTTCGTTCTTCATCATAACGTGATGACAACCCATTATCGGCTTCTAAAGTTATTTCTATTGCAACGCCATTGGTATAAAGGTGCGCTTCAAGTATACGTGAAGCGTCAACAACCTGTGTACTTTTATTTCTTTCAAATATGATCCCTTCCATGCCGTCAGGTAAGGAATAAACTCCCTTAAGATAAGGCATATCCAGAGGCCTCAACGTTTTCGTTGCGGATAGTTCGGCCTCCCTCAAGCGAATTTTTTGCTTAAATGCCGGGTGATATATACGCTTATATTTAATTGGCATTCCATCAATAAACGCCATAACATTATCGTGTGTAATAGTATATGTTTCAGGAAGGTCAATCATGTAACGACCAAAACAGCGAGTGACCGCTTCTTGTAAAAAATGTGTCACGTTTTTACGCTCCTCAGAACTTAAATTGATTCGTGGCGGCAGCCAGCTATAACCGTACCATCCGAAAAAAACGGCAAATAAAAGTACTAGCGCGAGAATAGTTTTATTAATTTTCACTCATCCCTCAGCGTTGTCTGTTTTATGTTCTGAACAATTTTCACAAGCGCCCGCAAGGTAAACTGCTGCGCCAACTGGTTCTGGAAGGCAGGCTCATGTTCGACCGAAACCTGAAACCTTGCGTGTAAATAGTGTTCAGCAATACATCCGGAGCGAACTGGCACCGTACCGTCCCCCGCTTCTTCTGCAGACAACAATTGAAAAGTCTGATGAATGCCTTTTGCCCACCCGTTTCCGGACAAGGGCGATGAAATACTTCGCTTATCAAGCATCTCGGTTTTATCAACCGCGCGACCTGCCAGCACGTCACGCTGACGATTACGATTCAGCCATGCATCTACACGCGGTGTATTGGCTCGCCAGCAGACGTCGCCGTATGATCGATAGGTCTTATCTGCACTGTAGAAGGCCCAACTTTGGGGGTGATACTTCCCAGAAAGCTCCTCAATAAAAGGCTTAACTTCACGTTGTATTATTTTTGAGAATGTTTCCCAGTCCCTGTCCAAACCTGCTTGATTTAAGCCTTTGCTGGGATTTATAAATTGGTCTTCACACAATCCCCACCACTTATCCCGCTGCAAATAAATTTCGCTATAAGGATCTTCTTCCGGAAATGCATGAGTAGTTTTATCATCCGTTATTTTCAACCAGTGCTGTCCGTAGGCTTTCCCAGGTAACAACTGCAAAGGGCCGGAAGACTGTGAGAGGACTGCAGTCATGGCTTTGGCATTTCCTCCCAGCACCTGAGCAGCAACCCATCCCTTTGCGTTCCCTGAACCGTTTTCTGTTCCTGCTTTCATTCTGCGGTAAGTCGCCGCAGCTCCCAGCGCTGGCATCACGCCATGTATTACCCCTAGTACCCTATCTGCTCCTCCGAGGTGCTGCGTATAGTGTCTTGCAACCAGCCCCCCCATAGAGTGGGTAATCAAAATAACCTTCTCACACTGCCGTTCATGTTGCCGGTAAAACTGAATTTGCTTATCAATGTATTTAGCCAGCGCTGTTGCTGAATCAGAGTTTGACTGCAGCCAGTTATACCCCAAAGCAAAGACAGGAAAGAGATAGCGGTATGTCAAATCCACCTCTTCCTTACTTAGTGATACATCACCCTTCTCCGTTTTCAGCGTAGTCTGTAGCAAACTTGCACGTTCATTGGAGTCACCATCATTAAAGTCGTTGAGCGTATTTTGTAGCCAGTTAAGGAAAGTAGCATAACTGGTATAACCTACGGTTCCCCAGCCGCGGTCCCGACGAGTTTTAAGAAGGTAGAGCTCTGATTTTTCGTCTATTTTCCCACCATCATCGACAACGACTTTTTTTGGATCCAACATTTTCTTTCTAGTCTCAGCATTTGTGCCAAACCAGTCACCAGCAATCTGATCATTGCTATCCAGGCGCCAGATCTTTAATCCGTCTTCATCATCACTTTTTAAATTGCTGCCCATTACACCCGGAATAAAAATGACTGGAATAACCCGGTCTGGATACACGACACATTGCTGAACAATGTTTTTTTCTTTAGGCGTGCTAAACAACTGATAACAAGCATTACCATCTTCATCAAATGTCGGCTCAATTTTTGGTGTCGCTTTTTCCTCAGACATGACTAACGCTCCTTGTTCAAGTTTAAATTGATGCTGGCAATGTCAGGAAAGCTTTGAGGGGCTATTTTCCCTGCAGCATCTGAAGTAGCTAATGTCTTCCCGAGAGCACTACTCACATTCCCCTGATGACTTTTTACCGCTTCTTTGGTTCCTGCCCGGATGAGTTGCGTGTTGAGTTCATAATTACCCTGTTGCAAGGTATTAAACATTTCGCTTGCGCTTTGACCACCGAATTTTTGCCATACCGTTGCGCGCTGAATAATTTTATCCGGGGCACCGCTCTCTACTTCACCGTTTCCTATTCTCAGATAAGCACCACCGCTACCCACCAGCAAAATATCCTGTTTGGCACGAATGAAAACTTTACCTTCGCTACTACTGATACGTACATCCTGGAATGCATCCAGCAACATCTCATCACTCTGAGACTGAATTTCGACTTTCCCCTTCGCCGCTAGTAACTTCAGTCCCAGCTTCTGTGCAAACAGGCTGATTCTTTCGCCCGCTGCCACCGTGAAAGCTTTCATTACGCTGAAGTCAGTGTTTTTACAGCTGGTTGCAATGAGGTTTTCACCTGCTGACAGTTGCAGGCTTTTAGTCGTGGCTTGCGCGATGCCACCTGGCGCTGAGAGCAGTAGTGCAGACTGCTTCAGCTCTGCGATGGCATCACTTAAAAGCGACTTCTGGGTTTGTAAATCCGCCAATTCGGCTTTTGCCATCTCTGCTGCACTTCGCAAGGACTCAGTTAACTGCTGCGCCTTTTGAAGTTCGCTTAGAGCATCCTGCATGGACAGCATCTTCCCATGTGCCTGAGACTGAATATCCGCACTGATAAACACTCCGGCACCGCCACGAATAGAGACATGCTTGTCAGTGCGTAGCTCTGCTCCTTCACCACGTAGATCGCGTGAGGCGTCAACATTGTGACCTAAATTAAGCTGAGTCTTCCCCCCATACTCCGTGCTGAGCTTGATATGCTCCTCACCACGTTTGTCCTCCATGCGCAGCTTGTTCAGGCCAGCCGTGCGGATAACGTTGCGGGTACTGTTTTTCTCAGTAACGTGATCAACATGACGCGAATCATGCAGTGCATGAGCAATATAGGGCTGGTCCGGATCTCCCTCACGAAACGCTATGGCCACCTCCGTTCCCTGTATCAGCGGAAAATGGAAGCCGTACCCATCCCCACCGTAAGGCTTCGCGAGGCGACCGGGCATACTTTCAAGACCGCGATCCTTTCCCTCTTCGTCTGCATCAAACACCACACGGTATAAACCCGACGCATCCTGCCAGGCGTAGATGTCGTTATCTTTCGCGCTGGTCACGCG
>NZ_JZRH01000045.1:0-13886 GCF_000963985.1 Pantoea sp. BL1
TGGGGCAAGGGCGGGGCGGGGCGGGGAGGCGTGTGCGGAAGAATGATGCTTTCTCCGCACGCTGTAACGCGTGTCATGCAGGAGGCGACACGCGTTACACAAGCTGAGAAAATCACTCGTCAGGTGTTTTATTGTCCATTTCTTTAAGGAGTTGATGAATAGCGTCCTCTTCCTGAGATGCGGCTAATTTCTTCGTAATCTTGTCCAATAAGAATCGATAAGTATTCAGTGAATTTCTTAACTTTCCCTTTTTTAATTCAAATCCATCAGGCTCAGCGTCATCAAAAGTTAGAAATGATTGCGTCGACAGTGTATTATATTCAAGATTGTATTTATGGAGTCTATCCTTAATAATATAGTATAAATCATTAACTTCTTCTTTGGAGTTATCATCTGACAATAATTTATTAATGTAATCTGGATTGCGCTGTAAGAAAGATAATTTCCTCTGATTGCTCCATGTATATTTCTTACGCTCTTCATTTTGGCTGGCACTGGCTAACTCATCTATAGCAGACTCACCAATATTCGCATGCAGATGGGTATTTGCGTGATGTAGAAATGTATCGATGTTCTGGAGAAGGAATTCAGAAGCACCTTTATTTTTCATCTCAGTAATGAGAGATTCATTTGGCCCACGAATTTTACCATCCACTTTATAAAAGAAGTCTGATTTTGCATCGTTTGTTACGTATACGACCGCTCTTTGCGGGTTAGAATCAACGTGATCAAGAACCTGGCTCCAGACGTAATAATCACCGTATTGGGCGTCATAATTTAAGCCATTATAAGCGTAGAATTTATTTTCTTTCGCTTTCTCATCATCATAGCCGGGACCAATCTTATACAGATAGCGAGTTTTACCTGATTTATTCAGGGCGTCTATGGTACTCTGGTCAGCAGGAGCAGGGCCGATTCGCCCGTCAGTCAACTCATCTATTTTGTCGCGAATGACATCATGATTATTAATAAAATCGATGTTCGTTCTGCGCGATTCAATATGGCTTTTTGAAAACTCATCGGCAGTTTTTTCTAAAGAACTAATCAATTCTTCCAGTTCACCACGAAGATTGGAATACCGGGCGATGGTTGAACTGAAATCATTCCCGAAGATTTCCTTTCTAAGCACTGCTATGGAACTGTTGATTTTACTCGGTATCTTTCCTAACGCTTCCCGACTTTCACTCACGGCTTTGAGACGATTACGCTGATACTCCAGGCATACCTGATGGGGAAACCAGCATTTATCCTTTATTTTTTCCCAGATTTCAAAGAAGCGGTTCCGGGTATCCTCCTCGCACCGGTAAAGGGTCAGGAGGATGTTGGCGTCAAAAACGAAAATCGTGCTGGCAGAGGTAAAAACGTTAGCTATGGTCTCTTCTGAGACGCCGTAGAACCCGGAAAAGTTGGAGCGCATGACAAATTCCTTTCTGGCTGTGCGATGACTTTAATGTGATGTTATCTCAAAATTAACGATAAAGCGCATGAAAACCACACGGATCACAACATATGCGTGTCAAATGCACCTTATATGATGTTACATTCAATTATACCGGAAGCTGGCAACATTATTGGCATGAACCCGTTCACGTATTGTGAAGCCTCAAAAATTTTATATTTCTTTCAGGAATTCAATGAATTTATGCCTGACCTTTACAATCTCGATGGGGCTTTCAAAGCCGAACGAGTACGGTCATCTTAATTTTATAAATCGCAGTAAAGGAGTGTATGGCGATGCCTTATAGGAAAAAGCCCGAAGAACAAATTAAATCAGTTACTGAGTTTGTTGAATACGTAAATACGTGGGAGCATAAAGGTAAATATCCGACTGCATTCCGTGGGCAGGCGTTTTATGGTTGGATCGCAAAACCTAAATTATTCAGAGGGGAAGGAAGGATTTATGAAAACGAATATCGAGCTATCAGAGATATAGTTTCCATACATCCATCAGAGTTTGAAACTGACAAAACGATGTTTGATCGACTTGTGCGTATGCAACACTTTGGACTGCCTACCAGATTAATGGATGTCACGCTGAATCCACTTGTGGCACTTTGGTTTGCTACAGAGGATTACTACTTTAATGAAAGCAGCCGAATTATTGCTGAAGGTCTGAAAGGTGGAACCGTCACGGCATATTACGTCCCAGAATCAAGACAGCGCTATTATGACAGTGACAGAGTTAGTTGCATGTCTAATGTCGCAAACTTGAGCGGTAGCAGTAAAGATACGCTGTTCAAACTCGCTGGTGAAAGTTCAAGTTATGAACAATTTATAGAAAAGAGTGAAGAAGCAAAGTCCAGTAATGAATGCAAAAAAGATGTACTGGATGAGCTATATTTTCATGTCGGAATGGAAAAACCTCATTTCAGGAAACTTCTTAAACCAGAAGATATTCTGAAGCCAGTTTATGTAAAGCCAAAACTCAGTAATAAAAGAATAATAGCTCAGTCTGGCGCATTTATGTTGTATGGCTCCAAGGCCAATTTCGTAAAATCAACAGAGGAGGCTATACCTGCTCGCAGAGTTTATATTTCCCCTGAGCATAAACCTAGAATAAGAACAGAGCTTGAAAGACTAGGTGTATATGAAAGCATTCTTTTTCCTGAGATTGAGAAGGCTGCTAAGTTCATAGCTCGGAATTACATGGCTATGGAAGAAGATGATGATGGTTTAATCTAGATAATTTTTAAAAGGATCGCAATTATGCATTACATCACATTTTCATTATTGCGATCCAAAGTAATTGATAGTATTAAGCTGCATGTCCTTTATATACTATTGTAAGTAGTTGGTGTTTTCGCAATATACGTTAACCGTGCATGAGTCAGAAGGAATGCACTTTTTCGCTCATTCTCTGGGCTTTAAGATGTCTTTTATGGCTGTGATATGCAACCCTCTTATGTTGTTGATATTTAACATAAATTACGTGTTGTGAACTTCGTGCTTTATCGAAACGATCGGCCCGGCATTTTGAATGCCTCCCGGCCATACGTGACCAGTTGATACCACACGCGGTTTAAGAAGCTAACAATGACGTTGCGAACAAGGAGAGGCGTGATGATGCATGCACCGGCACTCGCGCGATCCCCGCAATTCATCACCTCGATACAGGCATAACCGCTAAAATCCCGCCTCAGCCGAAACCAAAAATCCGGCCGGTCTGAAGAACGGATACCGTCCGACGGGCACGAAAGGTGCTCAGTCTGCTGCTCTCAGAGATGCTTACGCTACGCTTTTACTAATCAATCAGAGACGCTGCGCGCTTGATTTCAGTTCTGTTGCTAATAAGAACGATGCAAATAATCCGGATAAATATTTGCTTTTGTCTTCAACCTAAAACCACCAGCTTTATATTTGAGTTAGTCTGAGAAATAATCCCGACCTAATTAAAATCTTAACTCCATTCTCGTTTTATAGCCCCATCAGGAACTTTCTGATTGTTTAGGTGATATTCTGCACAAACAAGCTTACAAAACATTTACAATCAATTTCACTTAAGTCTTTATGATGGCAAATACAGGGAAGTTACTGGCGCTTTGCGTCAGTTTATTAACGGCTTCGGCAGTCGCGGCGCCGTTAAATCCGGGCGACCGGGATTATATCCAGAATCAGCAGCAACAGCGCCTGCAGCAAGACCAGCATCAGCGCGACGCGCTGTGGAACGCTGTCGCCCCGCAGGCCGCACCGGATGGCGGTTTAAGCGCATCCGGCCCGTGCTTCCCCGTCCATCATATTATCATCCGCAATGCGTCTTTACTGTCGCAGAGCCAGCAGCAGAATATCACCGCGCCCTGGATAAATCGCTGCCTGAACTTAACGGAAATTAATGCGCTGGTTCACGCCATTTCCGACTGGTATATGCAGCGCGGCTATATTACCAGTCGCGCATTTTTAACCGAGCAGGATTTATCCTCCGGCGAGCTGGTTATTCCGGTGCTGGAAGGGAAGCTCGACGAAATACGCCTCGACGGTCAGCACCCGCGCGCGCTGTTAATGGCGTTTCCCGGCCTTGAAGGAAAGATACTTAACCTGCGCGATATTGAGCAGGGCATGGAGCAGATTAACCGCGTGCGCTCCACACCGGTACAGATTGAAATCCAGCCGTCGCCCAAAGCCGGATATTCCGTCGTGAACCTCACGGCAAAACCGGAGTTTCCGCTCAGCGCCTCGCTGGGCTTTGATAACAGCGGACAGAAGAGCACCGGCGTGGGCCAGCTGAACGCCTCACTCACCGGCAACAACCTGCTGGGACTGGCTGACCGCTGGTTTATCAGCGGCGCACGCAGCAGCGCCTTCAGTGAATGGCGCGACGCGCAGAGCCTGCAGGCGGGCGTCAGCGTTCCGTACGGCTACGGCCTGCTCGACTACAGCTACACCTGGAGCAGCTATCACAGCAGCTTCATCAACAATGATTTCACCTGGCTCAGCAACGGTGACAACGTCGCGCACCGCCTGAACGCCTCCTGGGTGCTGTTCCGCAACGGGGATATCAAAACCGGCGTGCAGCTGGGGCTGAACCACTATTCCAGCCACAACTTCCTTAATAACACCCTGTTGCAGAGCAGCAGCCGCAAAATCACCAGCCTGCAGCTCGGGCTGAACCACACGCAGAAAATGTTCGGCGGAGTGGCTACCCTCAACCCGGCCTTCAGCCGGGGCATGCCGTGGTTTGATGCCGAAAGCGATGACGGCAAAACTGGTGACCTGCCAAAGGCGCAGTTCCGCAAGTGGAGCCTCAGCGGCAGCTTCCAGCGCCCGCTGGCGAATAACCTGTGGTGGCTCAGCAGCGTGTACGGCCAGTGGTCTCCGGACCGGCTCTACGGCAGCGAGCGCCTGACGCTCGGCGGCGAAAGCTCGGTGCGCGGCTTTAAGGAGCAGTACCTCTCCGGCGATGCCGGCGGCTACCTGCGTAACGAGCTGGATTACAGCCTGTTCACGCTGCCGGTGATGGGCGAGGTCAGCGCGCTGGCCGCCGTCGACGGCGGCTGGCTGAAGAGCGACGCGCAGAACCGCGAATCGACCGGCACGCTCTGGGGTGGCGCGGTGGGACTCACCACCCGGGGTCGCTACTTCTACACCCAGTACACCGTCGGCATTCCGCTCAGCTATCCCGGCCACCTGCAGCCGGATCACGTCAGCATCTACGCCCGCGTCGGGCTGGTTTTCTAAGAGGCAAAGATTATGGACGATCGTCAACCCGTTTCCCTCGCCCGTCGCGCGCTCAGCTATCTCATCTGTTATCTGGTGGCGGTGCAGCCGATGCTGCCCGCCATGGCGGCCCAAATCACCCCGGTGACGCCCGGCACAAAAATGGATGCGGCGGGCAACGGCGTGCCGGTGGTCAACATCGCCACGCCGAACGCAGCGGGCGTCTCGCACAACCAGTACCAGCAGTACAACGTCGGCCAGGAAGGGCTGATCCTCAACAATGCCACCGGCCAGCTCAATCAGACGCAGCTCGGCGGCCTGATCCAGAACAACCCCAACCTGAAAGCCGGGCACGAAGCGCAGGCGATCATCAACGAAGTGACGGGCGCGAACCGCTCTCAGCTGCAGGGTTATACCGAGGTGGCGGGCAAAGCGGCCAACGTGATGGTGGCAAACCCTTACGGCATCACCTGTAACGGCTGCGGCTTTATCAACACGCCGAACGTTATGCTGACCACCGGTAAACCGCAGCTGGATGCAAACGGCAACCTATCCTCCCTGGAAGTGACGAAGGGCTCGGTCACCATCGAAGGTAAAGGGCTGGACGGCAGCGGCGCCGACGCGGTGTCGATCGTCGCGCGCGCAACCGAGATCAACGCCGGGATCCACGCGAAGGATCTGTCCGTCACCGTGGGGGCCAACCGCGTGGGCGCGAACGGTTCGGTCACACCGATAGCCGGCGAGGGCGCGGCGCCGTCGGTGGCGGTCGATACCGGCGCGCTTGGCGGCATGTACGCCAACCGCATCCATCTGGTGTCGAGCGAGAAGGGCGTGGGGGTCAACCTCGGCAACCTGGCCGCGAAGCAGGGCGATATTCAGCTGGATGCGAACGGTAAACTGACGCTGGGTAACAGCCTAAGCAGTGGCGCGCTGACGGCGAATGGCGCATCGGTTGCGCTGAACGGTGATAACAAAGCCACCGGACAAATCACGGTCAATGCGCAGCAGGATGCCACGCTGGGCAAAGGAACCCTGGTCAGTGATGCCGGGATCGCCGTCACAGCAAAAGGCAATCTGACCACCGGCGGTACCAGCCTGACGGCGGGCCGCGACATCCGGCTCAGTGGCGCGAACCTGGCAGCGGATCAATCCACCCGCGTCAACGCTGGCAGCAGCATTCAGCTTCAGGCTCAGAACCAAATCAGTAACAGCGGCCAGTTTACCGCGGCTGACAACCTTTCCGTCGATACCCGGCAACTGAACAACAGCGGCGCGCTGGCCGCGAGTACCATCAGCGTTAAAGCGGGTACGTTACAGAACAGCAAGGGTGCGAGCGTCGCCGCAACCCGTAGCCTGACGACGGTGAGCAACAGTCTTCTCAATCAGGGCATGTTCTCTGCGCCGGTGCTGGATATCAGCAGCGCGCAGACTGATAACAGCGGCATGCTGCAGGGCACCAGTGCGTTCAGCTTCAGCGGCAGCAGCCTGAACAATCTCAGCGGCGGCACCCTCAGTTCCAACAATGCCTTCGCGCTCAACCTGCCGGATCTCAGTAACAGCGGCCTCATCAGCAGCGGCACCACGCTGACGCTGCGCGGCGACAGGCTCAGTAACGCGGGCGAAATTAATGCGGCGGACCTCAGCGTGTTTAACGCGGCGGTGCTGAACCAGTCGGGCGGCTCGCTGCTCGCCGGACAGGCGTTGCAGCTGAACAACCAGCAGCTCACCAACGAGGGGAAAATGGCCGCCGTCGGGCTGACCCTCAACAGCGACGCCATCAGTAACAGCGGCACGCTGCAGGCAAAACAGACGCTGCAAACGCAGAGCCGGCAGCTGACTAACACCGGGACCGTGCTCAGTGAGGATCAGCTGACGCTGGATACCGCCGGGCTTAATAACGCGGGTTCACTTCAGGGCCGTCTGATGAATGTCAGCGCAGACAACTGGCTGAACAGCGGAAAGGTGCTGAGCCTGGCGGAAGGGACGTTAACAACAGGCAGCCTGAACAACACCGGCAGCCTATTCAGCCAGCAGGCGCTGCAGCTCAGCAGCGGTGAAACCGACAACAGCGGCCTGATCCAGGGGACGACGGCGCTCCGCTTCAGCGGTCAGCGCCTCACGAACCTGGCAGACGGCACCGTCAGCTCTGATAACAGTTTCGGGCTCGATCTGCCGGAGCTGAACAACGCCGGGCTGATTTCCAGCGGTGCGGCCCTGAATCTGAGCGGCGGCACGCTGACCAACGCCGGAGAAATCAGCGCCACTGATATCACGGCAGACAACGACACTCTCAGCAATCAGCAGGGTAGCCTGCTGCTGGCGGATAACGCCGTGCAGCTGAAAAACGGCAGTCTTTCCAATGCCGGGCAGATAGCCGCCAGCCAGCTTGATATCAGCAGTACCACCGTGGAGAACAGCGGCACGCTGCAGGGTAAACAGTCGCTGCAGGCAACCGGGCAGCAGCTGACCAACAGCGGAACCGTGCTGAGCGGCGGTCAGCTGACGCTGAAGCAGGATCGGCTGGATAACCGCGGTCAGATGCAGGGTCAGCAGCTTGACCTGACGGCAGGCGACTGGCAGAACAGCGGCAATGCGCTGAGTGAAGGGGATGCAACCATTGCTGCCGGCACGTTAACTAACAGCGGCAAGATACTGGGCCAGCAGCACATCGGGATAACGGGAAGCACCGACAACAGCGGCTGGCTGCTCGCGCAGGCGCTGACGCTGCAGGGGGACCTGGTCAACAGCGGGCTGATGCAGGGCACTGATGCACTGACGCTGCATAGCGATACGCTCGTTAATAAAGGCAGCGGGCAGTTACTGACGGCCGGCAAGGCAGACGTGCAGAGCTCATCGCTGAACAACCAGGGCAGCATCCAGGCGGATAAGCTCGACCTGAAACTGGAAAGCTGGCAGAACGCCGGCAGCGCGCGTGCAGGTTCTCAGCTCAGCGCGAACGTGAGTGGCGCGCTGGATAACAGCGGTAAGCTGATAAGCCAACAGGGGATGAACCTGCTCAGCAGCCGTCTCAGTAACAGCGGTACGCTGGCAGCGGACCGCCTGACCCTCACGTCACCTCGGCTGACGAACTCAGGCCTGCTTCAGGGCAACAGCGCGCTCACGCTCAGCAGCGCGGACATCACGAATACCGCCACCGGTGAATTCATCACCGGTGATTCACTCGCCCTTGCACCCGTCACGCTCACTAACGCCGGCCTGCTGCAGGTGGCAGGCGACCTGAGTCTGACAGGACACAGTCTCAGCAACAGCGGTCGTATCACGGCAACCAATCTGAACGTGGGTCTTAATGGCTCACTGGAAAACAGTCCGGACGGGTTGCTGCTGGCACAGCAGCAGGCCGAGCTTCAGGTCAACACCCTGAATAACGCAGGAACCGTTGCCGCACAGCAGGTCAAAACCTCTGGCGCGAAGCTGCAGAACAAGGGCCTGCTACAGGGTGACGCGCTGCTGAGCGCAGAGTTTGCCCAGTTCGATAACCTGCTTCACGGGCAGCTTGTCAGCGGTGGCGAACTCTCCCTGAAGGGAGGGACGGCCAGTAACGCAGGCGTGTGGCAGGGCAAAAACCTTGGCTATCACTTCACCTCACTCTCCACCAGCGGCACCATCAACGGCACCGGTTCCCTGAGCGGCACCTCGGACACGCTGCTGGATAACAGCGGCAGCCTGCTGTCCGCTGGAGGTGCCAGTGTGTCAGCCGGCAGCCTGACGAACAGCGGAAATATAATGGCGGACATCCTCACGCTTCGCGGGGATTCGCTGAGTAATCAGGGGCTGTGGCAGGGCACGACAATGCTTGATGCGCAGGCGGCTGACCGTCTGACACAGTTAGCGGGTAGTCAGACTCTGACCGGGGGAGCGCTGCGGCTGAATGCCGGCACGCTGGAGACCGCCGGTACGCTGCAGGGTGAGGGCGTACAAGTCACAGCGGGAAGCTGGCAGCATCAGGGATCGCTGCTGAGCGGCGCTGACCTCACGGCATCGGTCAGCGGGGAGCTGAATAATCAGGGTGGGCTGCTGTCTCAGGGTGCCGCGCAGATTGACGCGCAGAATCTGAATAACAGCGGCAAACTGCTGGCAGAAAAAGACGTCACGCTCAGCGGCAGTTCGCTTAACAACAGCGGTACGGTGCAGGGTGATACGCTCGCCATCCGCCCCGTCAGCGTCACCAATCAGGGCAGCCTGATTGGCCTGAAGTCACTCACTCTCGGCCCGGCACCCATCCAGGGGTTCCGCCTGCTTGCCGTTCAGGCTCAGCCCGCGCGCGTGCTGATGAACAATGCCGGCGGCCAGCTGCTGACGCAGGGCACGCTGCACATCAGCGGTGACGCCGTGACGAATAACGGCACCTGGCAGGGACAGCAGATCCTGCTGGATGCCACAAGCCTCGCCAATGGCGGCGCCATTCAGAGCGCCGGTGACCTGCAGCTGAACCTGAGCGACACGCTCACCTCCGGGGCGGGCAGCAAAATCTCCGCCAATGGCACCGCCGCGCTCAATGCCCTGAGTTTCACCAACCAGGGGCAGTGGATTGCCCGCAACCTCACGTTACAGGGTACGACGCTTAACAACAGCGGTGAGATTTCGGGCGTGGAAGGCCTGACCACCACCCTGTCGGGCGCGCTGACGCAGCAGCAAAACGCGGGGCTGCTGAGCGGCGGCACACTGGATGTGCATGCAGCCACCGTTGATAACGCGGGCCGGATGCAGGGTAAGGATCTGTTACTCAGCAGCGGCGGCGTCACCAACAGAGGGCGCATGCAGGGCGACAGCAGCCTGCAGCTGAACGCCAGCGGACGCCTCACCAATAACGCCAGCGGTACGTTGCTCAGTCAGAACGGCCTGACGCTGACCGCGCCCGAAATCTATAACTACGGCGTGATTCAGGGCGCCACCAGCCGTATTACCACCAGCGGCCTGACTAACAACAGCGGTAAAGTCCTCTCTTCAGCGGATCTCACGCTGAACGCGCCACAGCTGATCAACAGCGGCTGGCTGCAGGCTTCGCAGCTGGCCCTCAATGCGGCCAGCGCCAGCAACAGCGGCACGCTGATGGCGGATCAGCAGGCGACACTCACCGGCAACAGCCTGCAGAACCTGGGCACCGCGCAGGGCGGGAACCTGGCGGTGAACTATGCGCAACTCACCAACAGCGGCACGCTGCTCGGCGCCAGTCAGCTGAATGTCAAAGCGACAAATGTGACCCAGCAGGCCGCGGGTAAGCTTTTCAGCGGCGGCAATCTGCTGCTGGAAAGCACAGGGTTTGATCAGCTCGGACAGGTGGTGGCGCTGGGCGACGCGACGCTGAAACTGATTGACGGCTTCACCGCGCGCAACATCCTGGCCGCAGGCAACCGTCTCAGCATCAGCAGCAATGGCGCTATCGATAACCAGGGCACGCTACAGGGGCAGGCACTGACGCTGAGTGCAGGCGGCGACCTGACGAACAACGGCCAGATCACCACCGGCACCGGCGACAGCAGCCTGATCGGCAATCGCATCACGATGAACGGCGCGGGCACGCTGCAGGGGGGAGGCAATGTCGCGCTGACAAGCCGCAGCGACCTGGCGCTCAACGGCTTTACCGGTACGCGTGGCAATCTCACCATCACCTCACCGGGCAGTATTATGAACACCGCGCTGCTGTATGCCGGGCAGAAACTTTATCTTTACGCCAACAGTATCCGAAACCAGCAGGGGAATATCCTTGCAGGCAATAATCTCCAGATGCAGAAAGATGCAGCGGGCAATCAGACCGCTGAAATCATCAATACCTCGGGCACAATTGAAACAATCTCTGGTGACATCCAGTTAAACACGCGCCATTTGACCAACCAGTGGCTGTCAATTCAACCCGGCATAACCACCACAGAAAATCTGGCGAACAGCTTCACGTCACCTCAACCCGGCACCTATGCGATTCCCTATACGTTCTTTTCGCCGGACCAGGTCAGATTTCTGAATTTTGGATTTAGAATTATTGGTGATCAAAATCGTGTTCTCGCCGGTACGATTGCCGATCTGCGCGACGGGATAACTCAAACTGAAGTCGCGGTTTCCCGCGTGAATTCATCAACAGTAACGTCAGGAACTGCCGGGAGGATCAGTGCTGGAGGGAACTTAACGGGCACCGCGCAGACATTAGATAACCTGGGTAGTTATTTGCTGGCAGGGAAATCTTTATCTCTTTCCGGAACAACATTAAATAACCAATCATATCTTTCAGGCAGTCAGACGGTTTACAGAACCTATACGCTGGACCCGGCCAACAATGCGGTGGCCACTTATAAAAAGATGCCAACGAGTGTTCCTGGTTACTCTTACAGTGACAAACTTTATCCTAAACCAGATTTATTTGTTGATACGATCAACTTTACCGCTACAGATAGCTATCGCACAGAAGGCACCACTGCCATTCGCGGCGTTATTCAGGCTAATGGTAACGTCAGCGCGAATTTTACCACTATCGTTAATAACAGTGAATCGAGCGATGTTCGTGGCACCATTACGCCAACGCTTAACGCCCCCCCGATAGCCAGTCTGGCTCACGCTGAGCTCAGCAATGGGTTGCAACGTCTTGGTCTTGAGCAAGCCTCAGCCGTTGCCGTGGGCAGCCCTGACTGGGTCGATCAGGTTTCACGTGCGGTGCAAACCGTGAATGGCGGAGGAGCCCTAGTATCGTCTGACACAACGGTCAGGGGACTGAACGCCATTACTGACAAAACGGTAGCCCTGCAAACCAGCGGCAAAAAAATAACTCTGGTTGGTAATTCAGACGATGCATTTATACCGCAGCCCGGAAGGCTTCCCGAGGGGCAGAAAGTCGATACCAGCGCCTACCCGATCCCGGAAACGCAGAATGGCTACTTTACGGTGTCGCAGGATCCTGCCAGTCCCTATTTGATCACCGTTAACCCGAAACTTAATGGCTTGGGAGATCTTGATCAGACCCTGTTTAGCGATCTCAATACCCTGCTTCATCGTCAGCCTTCAGCCGCTCCGGCTGAGACGCGAAGCGCCTATACCGATGTCGGTCAATTCCTTGGGTCTTCTTATTTGCTGGATCGTTTGCAGCTCAAACCGGAGCAGGATTATCGCTATCTTGGCGATGCGGCATTTGATACCCGTTATGTCAGCAATGCGTTATTGAGCCAGACCGGGAACCGTTATATCAACGGTATGGGTTCCGATCTGGAACAGATGTCCTATCTGATGGATAACGCAGCGAAAGCACAGCAATCTCTGGGATTAGAGTTCGGTGTATCACTGAATGCGGAACAGATTGCTGCTCTCGATCACAGCATACTGTGGTGGGAGCAAGCGACGATCAATGGCCAGACGGTGATGGTACCGAAACTTTACCTGTCACCTAAAGATGTCACCGTGGCCAACGGCAGCGTGATTGCAGGCAGTAACGTCACGCTGACGGCAGACAATATCCGCAATAACGGCAGCACCATTGCCGCGACGCAGAATGTCGCGCTGACCAGTCAGACTCAGATTGAGAATATTAACAGCAGCCTTATTAAGGCAGGCGAAGGCTTGAACCTGAGAGCCCTGGGAAATATCAATAACATTGGCTCAACCATCAGTGGCAAGCAGGTGGCACTTGAAAGTGTCAGTGGAAACATTATTAACCTGACGAACACCTCCAATACCAGCAATAACTCAATCTGGAGTAAATACGCCATTACTGAGCAGGGAAATCAGGCAGCCATTACCTCTACAGGTAATCTCTCTCTGATGGCTGGTGACAGCCTGCTCAACACCGCCTCTTTGCTAAAGGCTGACAATGACCTGAAAATTCAGGCAGTGAATGATGTCTGGCTCGGCGCGAATACCATCAACAGTAACTTTAAAAACCGTAATCGTGATAACGCCAGCACCGCAGCGGTAGGCAGTACGCTATCCGCAGGTTCGGCATTAACGATTAATGCAGGCAAAAACCTTTCAGTCGAGTCAGGGCAGCTTAATTCAGGCAAGGACATGTCGCTGACGGCGGGGAATAACCTCGATTTAACGTCTCAGCAGTCCAGTGCCCATGATCAAATCGGTAATAAAGAAAGTCATAGCTCCAGTGCAGCGCGCACAACGGTGTCCAGCGGCGGTAATCTGACAATGAATGCCGGGCAGGATATGAAAAGCCAGGCGGCAGTTCTGGCGGCTGAGGGGGATTTCGGACTGTATGCTGGTCGCGACATAAGCCTCGTTGCAGAAGAGAATCGTTCTGGCAACAGCGTACGCGGCAGTAACAAGACGGTGATTAACGAAACCGTGCGGCAGCAGGGTACTGAAATTGTCAGCGGTGGCAGCACCACGATGCTGGCGGGTAATGACATCACCAGCCAGGCCGCGACAATCACAGCAAACAAAGATCTGGCGTTGCAGGCCGGGCACGACGTCAACATCACCACAGCGACAGAAAGCGATTACGCCTACAAAGAAGAAACCAAAACCAGTAAAGGGCTGTTCAGTAAGAAAACCACCCACACCGTCAGCGAAGACAGCTCCACCACAGAAAAAGCCTCCAGCCTGAGCGGTGATCACGTCTCAATTGTGGCAGGCCACGACCTGGTCGTGAGCGGCTCCTCTGTCGTCGGCGAGAGCGATGTCGGCCTGAAAGCGGGCAATGACCTCAGCATCACTGCCGCCACTGATACCCAGACAAGCTATCGCCTGAGCGAGACCAAAAAGAGCGGCATGTTCAGCGGCGGGGG
>NZ_JZRH01000046.1:0-48262 GCF_000963985.1 Pantoea sp. BL1
CTCATGCTCATGCTCATGCTTAGGTTCATGCTGATGCTGATGCCGATGCTGACTGCGACCTCGCCAGGCTTGCACCATCATCATCACGCCCAACGCGGCGATAAACAGCGCGCTGGCTTTCTCAAGATACCAGCGGCTGGTGCTGAGATCGCCCGTGGTCAGGTTAAAGCCAATTGCCAGAATGAAGACAAACGCGATGGCGCTGAGACCCTGCACCAGGCTACCGAGAAACGGCACGCTCAGCGCGACACCGCGCGGTGGTTGATGGGTAGTAAGCCAGGTGGTGACGATAAATTTGCCATGTCCGGGGCCAACCGCGTGCAAGATGCCATAGATGAAGGTCACGCCGATCAACCACAACCCTGCGCTGTATTGCCCGCTATTAATTTGTAGCAGATGCGTGACCAGTAAGCGATGGAGTTGGATTTGTGTTTGTAGTGACCAGGCGAGAAACGCCGTCCAGTGGGAAAACAGCACGGCCAGCGCAGCGACGATCGCCAGCGCTGCAAGGGTAAATCCGGTTTTGGTGGCAGTCATAGCACTGAATTATCGTGGCCCTGAAAGCCATTAGCATGCGGGATTTTTTGGTGATTTTGTAGGATGTATATATAAGTGAAGCGAAATAAATCCAATAAGCTGCCTGGGCGTGATAATTTCGCTTAGAACATGTCACCACGACGTTAAACGTGCATGTGATAAAATTCGTAATATGCCTGGATGTTATTTTTGAAATAAGGGGAATCCAGGATTGGCTATCTCACGCCGTATTTTTCTTAAAGCCTTTACCGCCATGACTATGGCTAAAGTAGCGATGGTGCGCGCCGCAGGCGCACAAACTGCACTCAAGCTCGCGCTGACATCGCCTTGGATGGCGAATCAGGTCGCTATCACCCGCCATAACCGACTTTTTTTGGGCTTACCTCGTTATTCTGCCGAATATGCTACCCCTTCCTTGGCTCGTCAGGCGGAAGATGGCAGCGTAGAACCTTTTCCAGGTAATAGCTGGAATACGTGGAAGCCAGGTGATGATGGAAGAGAAGCATTTGTCTACCTTAACTCCGTGCATGTATTTGATGATGAGACTGTTTGGTGTGTTGACCAAGGCTCATTAAGTGCTGGTGTGTTTGGCGAGCAGTACAGTATACCTGCGCCAGGCGTGCAGAAAATTGTGCAACTTGATGCAAACAGCGGTGAGATTCTGCGGATTCTGCGGTTTGATGATCACATTTTGCCGACGGGAGCCCAAATGAACGATCTGCGTTTCCATGGATCGCTGATGTACATCTCCGATTCCGGGCTGGGAGGCATTATTATTCATGATCTACAGAGCGGAAAAACAGTAAGGCGCTTGTCGGGACTCGCGGTGGTAAAAGCCAGTAATAAAACCCCCCCGACGATGCTGGCACATGTCAAAGGCGGAAAAACCTTCCATCCGCCTAACAGCGACATGATTGAGATAACTGCCGATGGAAAATGGCTTTACTGGGCCGCGCCAACAGGGCCGCTGTATCGAGTTGAAACCCAATATTTACTCGATACAACGCGTTCAGATGCCGAAGTGGCTACTCATGTTGAAGCTGTCTACGACAATAATTTTTCAGGTGGGTGTTCAATGGATTCCGAGGGGAATGTTTATTTCTCCGAAACGGTCACCCATAACATCACTGTATGGTCGCCGACGGGTCAAATAGCAGTGCTAGTGAGTGATCCGCGTTTGGTGCGACCAGACGGCTCGTTTATTTCACAACAGCGGAAGCTTTATATACCGGTGAAACAGCCGGTTAAAAGTAAAGGGTCGACTGCTAAAACTGAGCAGGTGTTCCACATTTATCTCGTAGACCTTCCAAAGAGCATTGATGGCATACCGTTAGGTCAGGCTGTCACTGGTGTTTAAACCGCCGCTGCTTAATAAGGAGGTGGAATCGATCGACTACAACAGACCCCAATAAGCACCATACTCAGGCAAAATATGGCCTTGTAAGGCATCTAATGCGGTGTCGTAATCATTTTCACGCAATGCTTTGACGATGGTGACATGCTGCTGGTAAGAGCGATTCATGTGCTCATCATTGCTGCCCATATAGTGGCGAATGGTGGCCATCCGTGAAGAGATCAGTATGTAAGCCTGGGTCAGGTAGGGGTTTTGGCACCAGTTAAACAGCGCCTCATGGAACAGATTATCGAGCCGAATATATTCGACTGTTGATCCGTTACTGATGCAGTAATCCATGTTATCGAGAATGGCAGAGATCTCCTGGACCAGCTGCTTGGGATTCTTTTTCAGCGATAGCGACATAGCTTTTGCTTCGACATAGAAACGAAACTCCAGCAGATCCTTGAATTCGACATCATTCAGGCTGAACACAAAAGTGCCACTTTTGGGTTTGATCTGTACCAGGCCTTCACTTTGCAGACGACGCAACGCATCGCGCACTGGCGCTTTACTGGCTGCGAGCCGGGTCGCCAACGCAGATTCTGATAGTTTGCCGCCCATTGGCAGCGAACCATTAATAATCATGTCCTTGATTCGCCTATACACCACATCTTTCAGAAGGTCCTGCGCCATGCTCTGTTACTTCTCCATTACCTGCGGATTGCCAAAATGGCAGAAGCTGTCTTTATACCAGATAACCGCATGGTCGGACATGCACTGAAAGGGTATTGCGCACCCATCGGGATGCGCGTGATCAACAAAACGAATCTCAGTTGAGATAATCTACAAATGCCTCAACACTGGCACGGATAGGGATAGGTGCCACCGCGCCGAAGCCCGTGGTGGTGAGCGCCGCCGCCGCATTCGCATAACGCAGCGCCTCAGCAGGTGCGTTTCCAGCCAGGAACTGAGTGAGGAAGGCGCCTGAGAAGCAGTCTCCCGCGCCGGTGGCATCAACGGTCGCCACACGATGACCCGCCACGCGCAATCGCTGCTGCGGGCTGGCATACATCGCCCTTTCACTTCCCATCTTCAGTACCAGATGTTTAATACCCAGACCAAGATAGAAATCAGCAATGGCATCCGCATCTTCAAGCCCGGTGAGAAGCCTGGCTTCATCAAGGCTCGGCAGGCAGATATCGACCAGACGCGCCACTTCATGAATCACGGCGCGCGCGCGCGCGATTGGCCACAGTTTCAGGCGCAGATTGGTGTCAAATGAGATCTGTGTGTCAGACTGACGCGCCAGGTCGATAGCAGCAAACACACTGTCACAGGCAGTATCACTGATAGCGAGCGTAATCGCTGAAGTATGCAACAAGCGCGCCTGCTGAATGGCGGTCTGCGGCAACTCACTGGGGCGAATGAGCGAAGCGGCGGACCCTTTACGATAAAACGTAAAATGATGCCCCTCTTCGTCATGAGTAATAAAATAAATCCCGGTTGGCGCATCGTTGTGGCGGAGCACGAAGTCAGTATTAACGCCTTCCTGCTGCCACAAGGCGACAAACTTATCGCCAAAAACATCTTTTCCCAGTTGCGTCAGCATGGCGACTTTCGCGCCTTGTCTGGCAGCACTGACCGCAAAATTCGAGGCGTCACCACCAAAACCGCTGAGATACTTGGTGGGGATTTCACCCTGAGGCAGCTCGCTGAATTCATAGAGCGGCTCGCCGAAGGAGAGAATATCAATGGTTTTCATAACAGAGATCCTGTGGAGTACGCCCTGAAGATTTTCAGGGCGTATAAAGGCAGGGGGTATTAAATACGACCGTACTTCGCCAGGCCTTCACGCAGTGAGCCAGACGCAATGATCAATTTGGCCTGTTCCAGTTCACGGCTATCAATGGAAACAGAAAGCGCCAGTACGGCTTCAACATGTTCTTGCGGTACACAGACTACACCGTCCACGTCGCCAATGATTAAGTCGCCAGGATGCACGGTGACATCACCCATCTGCACAGGCTTGTTGGAGGCCAGCGTTTTGAACCGACCCAGTGTCGTGCCTGGTGTCACCGTTTTGGCAAATACCGGGAAGTCGTAATCACGGCGGATTTCAATCAGATCGCGCACGCCACCCATCAGCACTGCACCTTCATGTTTATTCGCTACCGCACCCGCTGTCATTAACCCGCCCCAGACCGCAACGGTTTCCAGCGCAGTTGCACCGCCAATTACAATGACTGAACCCGCTTCAGATTCATCAATCGCATCAAGCGCATGCTGTGGCGGAACTTTCTCTTCAGTGACGTCTTCAAGAATAGTGACGGCTGGACCAACGATTTTCTTATCGTTGATGCGGTTCTTTACTTCGAACGGCAGAAACATGGTTTTGCCCACGATTTGGTCGCAAGCATCGGCAATGGATGCGGTTGAATAAATGGCGCGATAACCGTCAATGATTTCTTTGCTGTACATTGTTTACTCCTTAGAGATCGGAAATTTACGGGTTAACCCAGTTCAGAGGTTTATTACCTTCGAAAATACGCAGAACTTCCTGAGCGGCTTTCCGCTGTAGTTCGGTAACGGATTCTTCCGTGAACCAGGCAGTGTGGTCGGTGCAAATAACGTTCGGTAATGTGAGTAGAGGGTGGTCCTGGCGCACGGGTTCCTGTTCGAACACGTCCAGACCCGCGGCGAATAAGCGATTTTCAATCAGCGCCTGATAAAGGGCGGTCTCATCAATCAATCCCCCGCGCGAAGTATTCACCACGATGGTTGTCGGTTTCATTAGGGCCAGTTGTTCTGTGCCAATTAGGTGTCGGGTTTTCTCTGACAGTGGGACATGCAGCGAAATGAGATCAGCTTGCTGACACAACTGCTCAAGCGTGACTTTCTCAACACCTGCAGCCATGGCATCGGCATCATTTAACAGGGGATCGCTAACCAACATGCGGCTAAACCCGATGCCGCTGGCTTTGGCAGCCAGGCAACGTGCAATGCGGCCAAAACCGACAATTCCCAAAACTTTGCCACTCAGACGATACATCGGCTCTGCCTGGCCAATGTTCCACTGGCCTGCATGGACCTGCGTATTGCGCGAGGTAAGACGTCGGGTGGTCGCTAACAGCAGAGCCAGCGCGTGTTCTGCCACGTCTTCCGAGCCGTAGTCCGGCACATTGGCAACATAAATACCTTTCTCTTTCGCCGCGGCTAAATCCACGTTATCGACACCTACGCCATAGCGCACAATCGCCTGGCATTTATCCAGTAAGGCGATGTATTCCAGCGGCAGCGGAGCCTCACGAATCATCAAGGCATCAGCCTGTAACAGGGCTTTTGCACGCTCTTCCTGAGAAGCACTATTGGGCACCACGATGAATTCAGGATTGAATGCAGCGAGTACCTTAATCTCTTCCTGGTAATGCTCATAACCCGGTTCGAGTACCACAATCTTTTTCATGATTATCTCAATCTGACATGTTAGTTTTAATTTAGAGTGACGAATTTATGTTGAGGTAACAAGTTTAATTACCTTGAATGGTGATTTGCGTCACGTTATTTTGCTTTATCTGAAATGTTAGTTTGTTGCTGTTGTGATCGTGGATGGCGCGTCTTTGCGTTGCAACCACTTAATGATCATGACAGTGCAAAGGCCGCCAACCAGCATCACAATGGCCAGATAGATCATCGGTGCGGATGCACTTTGCATTTGATCGCGCACCAGTGGGATGGTGTTTTGCGCGAAGAATCCGCCCAGGTTTGCCAGTGAGTTAATCGCGGCGAGACCAGCGGCAGCAGAGGCACCAGAGAGAAATTTCGCCATGTTCCAGAAACAGGGTTGAATCGCAAACACTGACAGCACCACGCCACAGATAAAGGCAAAACTGATAGCGGGTTGTGAAAAGAAATAGACCGATCCGACCAGACACAACGCGGAGGTAAACATCGGCATTGCAACGTTAATAAATGGATTATTCTAACGGTCCGGGTTTTTCGTTAGCCAACGCAGCAGCATCATTACCAATGCCCACGGGATCATATTAAGGAAGCCGTTGGCCATATCGGATACCCCAAAGGATTTGACGATAGTGGGCATCCAGTAGCTGATGCCGTAAGCACCAAAGCAGATGAAGCCGTAAACCAGTGCCAGTGCTAACACGCGTTTATCCGTCAGCGACTTAAACAGCGTATCGACGGACTTATCCGCCTGCTCACGGCGTTCTGATTCTAGACGGCTGATTAACCATTTTTTCTGTTCTGCAGACAGGAAATTTGATTGCTCAGGTGTACCCGGGAAAAAGGCGAGAACCGGGACTACTAAAATCAGCGCCAGCAGGCCAGTGACCAGGAACAACCACTGCCAGCCTTCATAACCCATGATGCCGTGCATGCTGAGCAGCGAACCGTTAAGTGGCGCGCCAATCATGTTGGCAAACATGCTGGCGGTGACCAGGAAGCCGACAATGCGTGGACGATACTTGGTCGGGAACCACTGAGTAGAGTAGAAAATCAGTCCGGGATAGAAACTGGCTTCTGCAAGGCCCAGTATGAAACGCAGTGAATAGAACATGGTCAGGCTTTGCGTAAAGGCTAATGCAATAGTAATGATGCCCCAGGCGCAGAGACTGAGGGCGAACCAGCGTTTTGCTCCCACCCTGGAAAGAATTAAATTCCCTGGCACGCTAAAAAGCAGGTAGCCAATGAAAAACAGTGAAGCACCCAAGCCAAATGCGGATTCGCTCCAGCCCAGACTGCTCACCATTTGCAATTTCGCAAAGCTGATATTTTGTCGATCGATGTAGGCCACCACGTACATTGCCAGCATCAGTGGAACCAGCATCATGATGGTTTTACGTATCGTCGATTTTTCGATTTCATCAACGCTGTCAGGCGCTGATGGGTGTGTAAGTGAACTCATGGCGTAAACCCTGTTTCTTATGTTGTTTGAGAGCTCAGAGGAAGGGATGTACTGAGCCGCCGCTCCAGAGGTGCTTCTGGATGTCTTTTAAAAAGCCATAAATCAATCTGACATGTTAGATAATCTATCATCGCGATAAGGTTACGCATGGTGATTGTTGTTTTATTGTAATAATGATCACAACAACACATTGAATTTGAGTGTTTATGTGATCAATATCTCAATTAGGTGGATATCTGGCGTACAAATTGCTAACGCCTAAAAGCGAAATCATTATTTCCACGTGACATGTTAGCTGCTCTGAGGGTTTAAATGATATTTATCAATTGATTAATAAGACTTTGGCCATGATTGAGAGTCATGGTGGAGAGGGGATATGGGCTGTGAAAAGTATCCTTTGGCGGGTTAAACTGAAGAAAAATTACCTGATATAAAAATTTCACGTGATATAAATTATCATTATATCCACAATAAATTTTTGTGATATTAAGTTTCACCACTAAAAATCATCATGTCATTAATATTTAAATCATTAAAAATCATATCGATAAATTAAATTTCCAGATTGTGGGCCTCTTTCATTCCGGATATTAACGCTCATGTAGAAGGGGAGTTGATTTCATTAAGGATATTTTCTGTGAAGCGCTGAGCGTTTTCTAAAATTGTCTATCGAAAGAATAAAGTCCGCGATGCTAAATTCTGACATGTCAGAACGGTCTGACTTAAGACAGGGGGAACATACAATGGTTAATAAGAACTTTTCAGCGCGCTTTGCACTTTTACCCATGTTGGTGGCGGGTGTGGTCTCCGCCATGCCGTCGATGGCAATGAGTGCCACGCAACCCAAACTTGAAGTGGTCGCAGAATGGAATCGTCTGCCTTATGACTTGGGCAATGCGGATGCAGAAGCCGCGTGGCAAAAGAACGACACCAAAGCGATGCTGCTCGGCGTCAAGGTGGATGCTAAAGGTAATATCTATGTCAGCACCGCGCGCTGGGGTGGCCCAGAAGTACCGGCTACTTTATCGCGCTTAGTGAAGAAAGAGGGCAAGTGGCTGTTACAGCCTTTCCCCAGCGTTGAGATGAATGACGTCAAGAATCCATTGGGATTGAAGGCCGTACTTGGCTTTGAAATCGATCGCAACAATGTGATGTGGATTCTGGACCAGGGACACATTGCAGGGGCACCAAACAAATCGGGTGATGAGAAACTCATCGCCTGGGATTTAAACAGTAACAAGGAGGTTGCTCGTTATGCCTTCACCAATGACCAGGTCGATTTCACCTGCTCATTCCTGAATGATGTGGCGGTCGATAACGATCGTGGCGTGGTATACATCACCGATTCCGGCATCATGTGCCATCCACTGAAAGGCTCGCTGCTGGTCTATAACATGAAAAGCGGACAGGCCAAAAAAGTGCTGACGAACCCGGAGTGGGTCAACGATCAGCCTGGCTTCACCTTCAGCATTCATGGCGAGAAAGTCCTGAAAGATAAAGAGGGTAAAGCTAATCCAATGCTGACGGGCGCCGATGGCATTGCGTTATCGGGTGATAAGAAAACCCTTTACTGGACCAATCTGACCGGCAACCGCCTGATGAGCGTGCCAACCTCACTGCTACGCGATTTCTCCAACAGCGAAGCGCAGATTGAAAAGGGTATTAAAGTCGTCAATACCCTGCCTTCAAACACGGATGGTATGACGGCAGATCGTGCGGGTAACCTTTACATGACGGCACTCACGCTGAATGGACTGATGAAACGTGATGCGAAAACCGGCAAGGTTACACCTTACGTGACAGATGAAGCCATTGCGTGGCCGGATACCATTGGCTGGGGCGGTAAAGGCGATCTCTTTTTCGTCAGCAACCATCTGAACTCATGGGTGGGGGGTGACATGAATTTTGATAACCCGGCAGTGCCAAACTTCCGTATCTATAAAGTACATGTCGGTGGACAAGCGTATACGGCAAAGTAATTAACAACAAAAGGCAGGATAACCTGCCTTTTTTACGCTTGTTACAGTTGACTCTGCAGGGGCTGACCCGCTCCAGCTAAGCATTCACCTTCACGTACAATGGGTTTCTTCACCAGTAACCAGTAACACAAGCCGCTCAGTGCTGCGATCACGCCGCCGCTGATAAACGCCATTGCATATGAGCCGGTGGCGTCGGCGATGTAACCGGTCACCAAAGGTGATAACGCACCTGCAAAAAAGCCGCCAAAGTTCTGAATACCGCAAACGGTCCCTACGATATCATTCGATGCTACATCACCGGGAATGGCCCAGCAGGTACAGGAAACTGCGGACAAAAAGAACATTGCTATGGTCATCATCGCCAGCGCTGCCACCAGTGAATCGCAGAAGGGAACCGCGACCGTGGTGGCACCACTGATCAAGGCCGCTACCATAATGACGATTTTCTTGGCCTTAAGCGGTTCAGCGACGCGTCGGCCATCAATCAGCCATTTGACCGCGAATCCTCCCAGCGCAGCGCCAACAATACCTGCCAGATAGGGGATGCTGGCGTAAACGCCCATACTGCTTAGCGTCATATTCTGTGTTTTCATCAGGTAAAGCGGCAGGAAGGTGACAAAAATATTGAATAGCCAGATGTAGCAAAACCAGCCCAACATCATGCCCCACATCGATTTGTAGCGGAAAAGTTCAGCCCATTTCACCCGAGTCCCGGCGGGCTGTTGCGGCAAACTGCCTCCGCCATCCGCGAGGATATAGTCGCGTTCGGCCTGCGTCATGCTCGGATGATTTTCTGGGTGACGATAGATGAAAAAGAACACCACACCAAAAATAACCCCCAGGCTGCCTGCAAGATAAAACAGAGCTCCCCAACCAAAGTGAATGCTCATAAACACCAACAACGGTGGCGCGAAAGCTAAACCCCAACGTGATGATGCATCCCATATCGAACTGGCCAGCGCGCGCTCCTTCCGTGGGAACCAGATAGAGGTGATCTTGGCCGAGGTTGGCCAACCAGGGGCTTCAGTCATGCCCAGCAAACCACGGGCGGCCAGCAGCGCGGGCAGCGTGCTGCACAGGCCTGTCAGCATGGTGGATAACCCCCATAGCGTCGCCGCAGAGGCATACACCTTACGAGGACCAAAACGATCGGCCAACCAACCCGCGGGCAGTTGGCTGAAGGCGAAGCAAAGTGAAAACACCGAGCCCATTAAACCAATATCGGTATTGGTAAGATGAAGATCGCTCATCATCGAAGGGGCGGCTACACCGAGGCTGGCTCGGTCAAGGTAGTTAATAAAGCCACCGACGAGCAAAATGAAAGCGACACCCCAGCGTTTGTTGCCGCGATGTGAGGGTGGGGAGGTATTAAGAGGTTTCATTATAGTATCCTGTTTAAGTATGTCATCTGACATGTCAGAATTACTATCACCAGTTAAGGCTTACGCTAAAGGGATTTCTTCAGTGGTTTAGATTTTGATCACAAACATCGATTTCAAAGCAGATTTAGCTTTATTTTTGGATGGGGAAGAAAGTTTAGGCAACGATTTTCATATTTATATGACATGTCAGATTGGGCGTGTTTTTCAACACCTCTGAACGCAATCTCCTTACGATTACACAGTCTATTTAGTGATCCCCCTATCAAATCACTGCATAACTTATTGCCAGGTTGTTAAATCCTGGCGTTAATGCATTCATATTATGGATCGTATGTCCACATTATGGATAATCTAACGAGGTCAATATGAGCGAGTCAAAAACACATTTGGATGCAGAGACTCTGCGTCGCATGCCCTATCAATTTGATCAGCCTGGAGACATGGTGCCAGATTTAGTGGTGCCAAATGCCGTTCCCATTGATGAACGCATTTGGGTGCCGCAAGCTGAGAACGTCTGGTTTCGTCCTCTCTGTCTGAATCGATCTGCCGGATATTGGATGAATCTTTTACGGGTCAGGAAATCCGGTGTGCTTAGCCGCCATCGTCATCCGGCACCAGTCCACGCCTATGTCATCAAAGGGCGCTGGCGTTATTTAGAGCATGACTGGGAGGCCGTGGAAGGAGGGTACGTCTTTGAACCCCCTGGTGAGACACACACCCTGGTGGTTGATGATGATGTTGAAGAGATGATCACGATGTTCCAGGTACATGGCTGCATGTACTACGTCGATCCCTGGGGGAATCATATCGGGTTTGAGGACGTCTTTACCAAAATCGATATGTGTCGCAAACACTACGAATCCGTTGGCCTCGGGGCGGATTTCGTCGATCAGTTTATCCGCTGAACCCCGGCAATGTGAGCCCTTATCGCGGTGATTGCGGCATTGGTCTACTTCCTGTTAGTGAAAAAACCGCTCCCTGAAGACGCCGATTATTCCCTTCAAACTGATAAAGAGAGAACGCACTATGACGTTTCGCGCTGATTTATTTGCCGGAAAAACGGCCCTGGTAACGGGTGGGACGACGGGCATCGGTGCTGGCATTGCCAGCACCCTCGCAGAGTTGGGGGCTAACGTCATTGCAGCAGGCGTGCAGAGTGAAACCCACCAACTGCCTGCGGCGCATCACATCGCTGTTCAGGAGTTAGATGTGCGAGATAATACCGCGATCCTTAACGTTATCAATGCGCTGCCACAGTTGGATCTACTGATTAACTGTGCAGGTATTATTAGCCGGGAAAAAGAGCATCAGGTTGACGTGTTTGAAAACGTCATTGATATTAACCTCACCGGCACGCTACGTTGCTGCTCAGCTGCACGCAAAAAACTGGCGCAAAGTAAGGGATGCATCGTCAATACGGCTTCAATGTTAAGCTTTTTTGGCGGAGGCCTGGTGCCGGGATACAGCGCCAGTAAAGGTGGCATTATGCAGCTCACAAAGTCCCTCGCGATTGCTTATGCCGCAGAGGGTATCCGTGTGAATGCGGTAGCCCCTGGCTGGATTGCGACTACATTAACGCAGGCGCTGCAAGACGATCCATTGCGTGCGGAACCTATTTTGTCCCGCACACCGCTCAAACGCTGGGGAACGCCAGCAGATGTAGCGAAGGCCGTGGTCTTTCTGTGCAGCCCTGCAGCCTCGTTCATTACCGGCACAATTTTGCCGGTTGACGGAGGTTACTTAACGGCATAACGGATTAATGGAAAAAAACGCTGCAGTTCCGGGGACCGCCGCTTTTCAGAAATTTATGCGAGCGCTTCAGGTCGTTTCCGACCAGCCTCATCAACTGACTATCGGCACGCTGGCGAAAACGCTGGCGCTGCCACGTCCGACGACACACCGCATTGTCGAGGCGCTATTGGCAGAGGGTATGCTGGTGAGTGATCATTTGGATCGCCTCGGATTGGGGTCGCGCTTTGTGGCACTGGCGTGGCGGTCGCTGGAAACCAGTGATATCCGTGCGGTGGCGCAACCCTGGTTAACCCAATTGCGTGACGCTCTAGATGAGACGGTGCATCTGGCGGTACGCAATGGACTGGAAATGGTCTACATCGACAAACTGGAAGCGCATCGCACGGTTCGTATGGCTTCCCGCGTGGGTACGAGGGTAAGTCTGTATTCCAGTTCTGTAGGGAAAGCCTGGCTTGCCGCACAACCTGCAGACGCCTTGGATGGCTGGCTTGAGCAACTGGAATTGAAACCTTTTACTCAGCACACACGCATCACCCGAGATGCTATCCATACGGAGATCGACGTCACTCGCCAGCGCGGTTACGCAATAGACGATCAGGAGAACGAGTTAGATATCTGCTGTTACGGCAGCGCAATCCTCGATCCACGTGGTGCCGTGGCAGGGTGCATCAGCGTCAGTATGCCGACCTATCGTTTTGTGGAGAAAGATCAAGTCGCCACGCTGGCTCTGATTCAAAATTGTGTCAGTCAGATACAGCAGCGTCTGATTTAAAAGGCGGTTGAAAAGAGCAGATCACGTAACCAGCGGTGTCCAGCATCGCGGTGCGTACGCTCATGCCAGACCACAATTTTGCTAAAGCCCTTAATATCCAGGGGGGGCGGTAACACACTGAGACCGGGCAGGTCATGGGTCAACCTTTTTGGCACCACACTGATCAAATCACTCACCCGCAAAATCTCTGGCAGCACCAGGAAGCTGCAAACAGAGAGCGTGACGCGTCGTGTTCGACCGAGTGAAGCCAGTGCCTCATCGGTGACACCGCTAAAGTTGCCTCCCACATAAGACACCAGCGCGTGGTCGTGCTCACAGAAGGTATCCAGCGTTAACCCCTCCGGCTGAGTGAGTGGGTGGTCTGCCCGCAGTAAACACACATACTCTTCATCATAAAGCGCTCTGGCATGCAGGTCTGGCGGGGCGGTCTCTGGCGTTATCAGCGCAAAATCAACATCGCCACGCTCAAACTGCGCGCTAAGCTGTTCGTTATTCACCGGTAACACTGCCACGCGAATACCGGGTGCCTGTAATCGCAAAGCGGCCATAAACGGCACTATGACGGCACGCAAGGCATAATCCGTGGCGGCAATCTTCACCGTCATCTCAGCGACAGCGGGTTCAAATGCCTTGGGCTGCAATAATTCACTGACTTCAGCCAGAATGGATTTCACTGGCTGCGCCAGTTCTAACGCCCGCAATGTTGGAATGATGCCGCGCTGAGTGCGTGTAAAAAGAGGATCATCGAAACACTCGCGCAGGCGCGTCAGCATCCCGCTGACGGCTGGTTGCGTGAGTGACAGTCGCTCAGCCGCGCGCGTCACACTGCGTTCATCCAGCAGGGCGTCGAGTGCCTTCAGCAAATTAAGATCCAGATTACGTATATCGGTTTTCATAAGCCCCGGTAGTGACAGGCAAAAGTGAATTTATGCTGAAAACGGCGTTGCGTGTTATCCCTCCAGCAGCAACTGGCAAAGCGCTTTACCAACCTCGGAAGCTGACTGCGGGTTCTGACCAGTAATCAGTACGCCATCGGTTACCACGTTGCATTGCCAGTTTTCAGCCGCTTGATGTCGTGCCCCGCGTGCTTTTAGCGTAGTTTCCAACATAAAAGGGACAGCTTCCGCCAAACCTACTTCCATTTCTTCTGTGTCGGTAAAAGCCGCAACACGTTTACCTTTCACCAGATACTGCCCATTGCTGAGTTTCACGTTGACCAGTGCGGCGGGACCATGACAAACGGCAGCGATGGGCTTATTGCACGCAAACATGTCACGGATCAGTGTTTTAACCGCAGCATCATCCGGGAAGTCCCACATAGTTCCATGCCCACCGACAAACAGTACAGCACTGTAATCATCACTTTTGGCTGCGGCCAGCGATAAGGTGTGATTGAGTTGCTGCTGGAAATTGCCATCCTGCCAGTATCGTTGATTAATTTCATCATCCCCGATGCCATAGACAGGTGGTTTTCCGCCTTTAATGGAAGCAAAGGCGACCGGCACGCCTGCCTGAGTCAGCACATGGAGGGGATGCGTTAATTCCGGCAAGTAAAAACCTGAAATTTCATGTCCGTTCACAATGCCGCGATAGCTGGTAAGTACCATTAGCACCGGTTTAATCAATGGGGTCTGGCTATTTGCCATTTCATATCCTTAAGATTTAAAAAATGAAGTTATGCGCCATTGCTCAATTTTTGACGGGTTCCGCGCCCCATCAGATTAGCGGATGTACCTATAATGAAAACATGCGTTCACTTATGAAGGTGATAAATTATCGTTATAGCCAGCGTGAGCTATCATATTTCAGATATCAATAATTTTAATATCAAAAATAATGAAAGGCGATTGGTGTTATTTCTCCAGCAGACAGATACTTCATCTGTCCCTTATCACTTTTGAGAAATAACCAATGAAAATGAACGCGATTAACTGGCCGGAAGGCTTTGTGCCGGGATTTGCCGATAACTACTGTTCCAACGAAGTCATTGTTGCAGGCTTAAGCACCCAAGATATCTGGCCGTTGCTGAATACTCCCTCACTGTGGCCGACTTATTATCAGAACTCGGCTAACGCCCGTTTCTATGACAATAAAGGCCCAGAACTGGAACAGGGCGTGCGTTTCTACTTTGAAACGTTTGGCTTCCCCGTTGAAGCTCAGGTCACAGAATATGTCGCGCCTGTTGCAGGTGAAGCGGCCCGTGTTTCCTGGCACGGATGGGCGGGCGAAATCGGCAGCGATGAACGCCTGGACGTATTACATGCCTGGCTTATTGAAGATCTTCCTGATAACCGCGTGCGCATCCTGACTCAAGAGACGCAAAACGGTAAGCCTGCTGTGGAGTTGGCGAATGCCAAACCTAATCCAATGATTAACGGTCACCAGGATTGGCTGGATGGGCTAGTCGCTGCGGCTAAAGCCCGTCAGTAAAGGTTACATCTGGGCTTCCAACCAACGTAGTGCCTGTTGTGCCCGCGCAGAAAGAGGCCATTCCGCGCGGTGAATCAGCCAGATGGAATCCACTAAGGCGTTACCTGCCTCGATCACCTGAATACTATCCTGAAGGTGAAACGCCAGACGGGCAAAACGCGGCAATACGGTAAATCCCAATCCTCGCGCGACAGGTTCGAGAATCAAGCTGATCTGATTACTGAAGCCGCGCTGTGGCAGGTTGCGCAAGCCTGGATTACCGGGAAAGCGTCGGCTCAGCAGACGCGTCGCCATTGCCTGACCATCTGGATGATCGATAAAGCCCAGGGCTTCAAGATCTTCCCATGTTGTCGCGGCTGCGCCTACTGGCACAATCAGCTCAAGTGGTTCTTCTGTAAATTTCTGTGCCACCAGACGTTTGTCATCGGGCTTTTGCGTCATTAAGCCCATCTCAAACCGGTTATGCAGCACGGCATCCATCACTTCGCTATCCGGTGCAAAACGGTGACGGATGGTTAAATCAGGATGGTGTTGCTGCAAAGCAAGGAGCAGGGGATAAAGACGCAACCCGATACTGCCGGGGGAGATAAGACTGACTTCCCCACAGGTCACGTCGCCTTCACTGAGTCGCAGTGCCAGGTGACGCTGGGCACGATCTACCTGCTGGCAATAATCCAGCAGGGCCCGACCGGCGGGTGTCAGTTCTAACGGACGCTTACTGCGCAGGATCAGCGGGCCGAGTTGATGCTCAAGATGGCGAATATGTTGGCTGACGGCCGCTTGTGTGATGCCCAGCCGTTCAGCGGTGGCCGTGAAGCTGCTCACTTCCGCCAGTGTGGCAAAAGATTTTAGCCATTGTGGATTTAGCATAATGAAATTTTATAATTTCCATAACCGAATCATTGTTTTCATTATACCTATAGCATCGTAGCCTGTGGATCTTTTCATCAGAGGAGATGAGCGATGAGTACTCCCTATCCACGTACGTTTTCCCATATTGGTCTGTCAGTGACCGATCTTGATGCCGCTGTAAAATTTTATACTGAAGTCATGGGTTGGTACCTGATTATGCCACCGACTGAAATTCAGGAAGATGAATCCGCCATCGGTGTGATGTGCAGTGATGTATTTGGCGGCGGCTGGGAAAAATTCCGCATAGCCCACCTCTCAACGGGCGATCGTGTAGGTGTCGAAATTTTTGAGTTTAAAGCCGCTGAGAAGCCAGAAAATAACTTTGAATACTGGAAAACCGGTGTCTTCCACTTCTGCGTGCAGGATCCCGATGTTGAAGGGTTAGCCGAGAAAATCGTGGCCGCTGGCGGAAAGCAGCGTATGCCTGTACGTGAATACTTCCCTGGCGAAAAGCCGTATCGCATGGTGTATATGGAAGATCCGTTTGGCAACATCATTGAGATTTACAGCCACAGTTATGAATTGACGTATTCGGCAGGTGCCTATGTCTGATCCGGCGTTCTCCATTCCTGCTGACTGGCGTGGTTGGGTCTGGCACGGAGGTCATTCGCCGCTGGATCTACAGGAACGTTATCTCAGCGCCACGCCACCGCAGGCGGGAGAAATTCTGGTGCAGAACGCGGCGATTGGACTTAATCCGGTCGACTGGAAAGTGCTCAGCACGCAACTCGAACAAGTGCCGGGTGTTGATGGTGCGGGGACGGTGGTGGCGATAGGGCCAGAGGTGGAGAAAAGCCTGCTCGGCAGACGTGTGGCTTATCACCAAAACTTACAGCGTAACGGCAGCTTTGCTGAGTACACCGTGCTGGCTGCACAGGTTGTCATGCGGATCCCCGACGATATTGATTTTGCGACCGCTGCTGCCTTCCCGTGCCCAGCATTAACGGCGTGGCAAGCCATTGAAAAAATTCCGGTCCAGCCCGGCGCGCCGCTGTTGATTGCTGGTGCGGGGGGTTCTGTTGGTCATTATCTGGTGCAACTGGCACAGGCGCGGGGTTTTGATATCACAACCTTGAGTAGTGAACGCCACTGGTCGCGCTTGCATGCACTGGGTGCAAAACGATGCCTGAACGATAGCCAACTCACGACAGAAGCGGCACCTCGTCGTTATTTCGCCGTGATTGATGCGGTGGGGCCAGAACATGCCACACAGCTGGCAGATACTCTGCTGGCTAATGGGCACTTAGTCTGCATTCAGGGGCGTGTCGCGGAGTGGCCATGTGCCGCATTTGGTCGCGCGCTCTCACTGCACGAAGTGGCGCTGGGTGCTCTGCATCAAACGGGTAATGCTCAGCAGTGGCGCGCACTCACGCAACAAGGAGAGCGCATGCTGGCGCAGATTGCCTCCGGGAGTTTGCAAAGCGAGCTACTGCTGCATTTTCCTTACGATCAACTGCCTGCACAGTTACGAGCATTACAGCATCGTAATTTCAGTGGCAAGCAGGTCATTTTGCTTTAATTACATTAAGGGGTTGTCATGGGACTGTTTTCACCTTTTAGCCTGAAAGACATCACGCTGCGCAATCGCATCGCGGTTCCGCCGATGTGCCAGTACAGTGCCGTGGACGGTGTCAGTAACGAATGGCACCGTGTGCATTACAACAGTCTGGCTCGCGGCGGTGCGGGGCTGGTGATTGTCGAAGCAACAGCGGTGTCACCAGAAGGGCGCATTACACCGGCTTGTCTCGGCATCTGGAATGACGCTCAGGCGGAAAAACTCGGACAGATTGCGCGCGAAATCAAAGCCAGTGGTGCAGTGCCGGGCATTCAAATTGGACACGCTGGGCGCAAAGCCAGCGCAAATAAACCTTGGGAAGGTGATGACCATATTCCTGCGGGTGATACGGCAGCCTGGGAAACTCTCTCTCCTTCTGCCGTGGCTTTTGGTGCCAATTTGCCGCGTTTGCCGAAGGCCATGACGCTTGATGATATCAAACGTGTACGCGAAGATTTTGTGCGTGCTGCGCAGCGCGCCCGCGATGCCGGATTCGAGTGGCTGGAATTGCATTTTGCTCACGGTTATCTGGCGCAGAGTTTCTTCTCGGTCCACGCCAACCAGCGTACTGATGAATACGGCGGTGACGCCGCTGGGCGCAGCCGTTTCCTGCGCGAAACCTTTGATGCGGTGCGTGAAGTGTGGCCAGAAAATCTGCCGTTGACCGCACGTTTTGGCGTGCTGGAGTTTGATGGGCGGGATGAAGAGACGTTGCAGGAAGCGATTACGCTCACCAGGCAGTGGCGTGATAATGGCCTCGATTTGCTGAGCGTGAGCATGGGCTTCTCAACCCCGGATGCCAACATCCCGTGGGGCACGGCATTCCTGGCACCCATTGCCGAACGTGTGCGCCGCGAAGCGAACATTCCGGTGACGTCAGCTTGGGGTATTGATGCGCCTGCCATCGCGAATGAGACCATTGAAAAAGGCCAATTGGATCTGGTAATGGTGGGACGCGCGCACCTGAAAAACCCGCACTGGAGTTATCAGGCCGCGCTGGTACTGGACAAGACCGAACCTTCCTGGGTGCTGCCTGCGCCTTACGCACATTGGCTGGAACGCTATCGGGTCAGTGGGGATTGAGTGACCAGACCTGCCAGTTGCGGCAGGTCTATTCTTAGCTTTTTGCGAAAATCCACAGATCCTCTTTGGGCAATGAGACGCGGAAGCGCTGATTGCCGCGGAACTCCTTGCCATACGCGCGCAGCGCAAAATCATCCCCTTCGGTACGGAACAGGTATTCCCAGCGGTCACCTAAATACATGCTGGTGAGCAGGGGCAGTTCGAGCGCGTTGTCATCCGTGGTGTCAGCCACATTCATTCGCTCGACACGTATCACCGCTGTGCCTTCCTGCCCAACACGCACCTCGCCGCTCGGTTTACCCCATAGCGCCCATTTCGCTCCGGCAATACGTGCCCGCCCGCCTTCAACATGGGTGATTTTGCCGTGCAGACGATTGTTGCTACCCATAAACTCTGCGGCAAACAGTGTAGAAGGCTGGCTGTACATCTCCTGCGGTGTGCCTTGCTGTTCAATCACGCCATTATTGAGCAGCAGAATGCGGTCAGAGATCGCCATGGCTTCATTTTGGTCGTGCGTCACCATCAAGGCAGATAATCCGAGTCGGATAATCAACTCGCGTAAGAATACGCGTGCCTCTTCACGCAATTTGGCATCCAGGTTGGAGAGCGGCTCATCCAGCAAAATCACGGGCGGGTTATAGACCAGCGCACGACCAATCGCCACGCGCTGCTGCTGACCGCCGGAAAGCTGATGCGGATGGCGTTTGCCAAGATGCCCGAGACCCAGTTGATCCAACACCGCCTGAACGCGTTGATTAATCTCTGCTGTGGCTACTTTGCGCAACTTGAGCGGGTAGGCCACGTTCTCAAACACGGTTTTGTGCGGCCACAGCGCGTAGGACTGAAAAACCAGGCCGAGATTACGCTCTTCAGCTGGGATTTCACTTTTCGGCGTGCCGTCAAACACCACATTTTTGCCGATAGTGATACGCCCCTGTGACGGTTTTTCCAGACCCGCCACGGCGCGCAATAAAGTGGTTTTGCCGCTGCCTGACGGTCCCAACAGTGAAACCACCTCGCCTTTTTTCAACTGCATTGATACGCCTTTCAACACCGGATTATCGCCGTACATCAGATGCAAGTTATCTACCGATAATTCAATCATGTAATTTCACTCCAAAGCGTAAAGCGATGCCGAGGCCGACCACCACCAGCACGATATTAATCAGGGAGAGCGCAGCCACGATATCAATGGCACCCGCAGACCACAGTGAAACCAGCATTGAACCGATGGTTTCGGTGCCGGGTGACAGCAGATAAACGCCCGTTGAATATTCGCGCTCAAATATCAGGAACATCAGCAGCCACGAGCCTATCAGGCCATGACGTGATAGCGGCACGGTCACATGGCGCGTGGTCTGTCCCGGGGTGGCGCCCACACTGCGCGCGGCCTCTTCCAGTTCCGGGCCGACCTGCAACAGCGTTGATGAAATCAGACGTAAGCCGTAAGCCATCCACACCACGGTGTAGGCCAGCCAGACGCTAAAGATGGTTTGACGCAACGAACGGAGCCAAACGATAAAGTTCTCGCGCAGCCAGTCGGCAACCGGCAGGCTGGAGAGCCAACCATTTTTCAGTGATTGATCCAGCCACATCGGGATGAACAGGAATACCCAGAGAAAAGCCAGACCGGCTAACAGCCCCGGTACGGCGCGTGGTACCAGCACGCTGTAATCCAGGAAGCGCGTAACCTGATCCTGTTTACGGTGCATCGCGATACCTACAAACAGATAACAGATCACCGCAATCGCGCCACCAATGACGCCAATCAGCATCGAGTTGACGATGGCACGCAACAGATTGGGTTGATCCCAGATACTGCGGAAGGTCGCGATGGATATTTCATCCCACAGTGAGACGCCGACACCCCAGTGAGAGATGAATGCGCGCATCACCACACCCAGAAGCGGCACGCCGATGGTGACGGTGAGCCATGTCAACACCACCGCACCGGCAATCCAGCGCCATTTACCCAACGGGAGGGCGCGGGCTTGTGAGGCTTTGCCTTTCATGGTGACAAAACGGTTGGCGGTGCGCATCAGCCAGCGCTGTAGCATCACCAGCGGCACGGTGAAGCAGATCAGCACCACGGCGACAGCGGCCATCAGGTGGTAAGACGGGGTGCCGAGCTTGTTGGTCAGCTTATACAGGTAGGTGGCGAGCACCATGTTGCCTTCCGGATCGCCCAACACCAGCATCAGGCCGAATACTTCCAGTCCCAGAAAGAACAGCAGCACGCAGGCATACAGAATCGAAGGGCGCACCATCGGCAGGCTGACCGAAGTCATCACCTGCAAGGGTGAGGCACCCACGGTTCGCGCCGCTTCTTCCACATCTGAGCTCACGCTGCGCAGTGCCGATGAAATATAGAGATAGGCATGCGGCACATGTGTCAGTCCCGCGATCACCACAATGCTGGTCATCGAATAGATGTTCCACGGCACCACGCCAAACAGCTGATTCGCCCACTGAGACAAGAAACCCACTGGCCCGGCGGCAACCACATAGCCAAAGGCCAGCACCATCGGTGAAACAAATATCGGGACCAGAATCAATGGCTCAATCAGGCGGCGCCCTGGCAGGTTGGTTCTGACCATCAGGAAAGCCAGAATACCGCCGAGCGGAATGGCAATGATCACCAGACCAAACGCCAGAATAAAGCCAGACTCCAGCGCCTTATAAAAATCAGGATCCGAGAAAATAAACTCAAATGAACCGAACGTCAGCGCTTTCTTTTTGGCAAAGAAGGGCGCCGAAAGAAAACTCTGTACCACAATAAACATCAGCGGCACATAAATAACCAATGCGGTGATCAGAACAATCAATGCACGTGGCAAACTTTGCCACTTTTTCAGTAACCTGGTCATATGCCAACCCTGTCAAACACCAGAGGCGAGAGGAAAGCTATGCGCCATTGCTGACGCATAGCATCGGGATCGTTATTTCCCTGCAGCGGTGCGCCACTGCTTAATAAATTCCAGGCGCTTCGCCGGTTCCAGATATTCCAGCAATGATTCGTCTACCGGAATCGGCTTCAGGGCATCACCCAGCATTTTGGTCATACCATCGATATCGTTTTTACCTTCGATATCATTACGCAGTGAAGGGATGTCCGCCTGATTCGCCAGGATGCTTTGCCCTTTCTCTGACAACACGTAGTCCAGCCACAATTTGGCCGCGTTCTCATGCTCACCGTCTTCAGTGATAAACGAGACGCGTGATAACACCAGAATGTAATCTTTTGGATAGGCGATGCCTAACGCCGGATCGTTCTTAGCCCGGTCTTCGGCATAGGAACCGAGAATGTTATAACCAATCAGGTTTTCACCCGATGATACGCGCTCCATCATGGTGCCAGTAGAAGACTGTACGGTCAGGCCACCTTTCGCCATACCTGCCAGATTTTCTTTATATTGCGGATCTACTTTGCTGTCCTGAACCGTCAACATGAAACCTAATCCCGATTTTTCAATATCGTAGGTGGTCACTTTGTTTTTAAATTTAGCCGGATCGGCTGCAATCATTTTTGCCAGCGCGGTGTGAGAATCAGGCGCGGTGTCTTTCGGGATGAGTTTGTTGTTGTAAATAAACACCACCGGTTCGTAGGTCGTGCCGTAGGCTTTATTTTGCCACACCGCCCACTTTGGAATTTTACTCTGCTCAGGCGAGGCATATTCCGCAGCGTAGTCGGTGGCCAGCTTCAACGCGGTATCCATGGATGAGCTCCACACCACATCCCCGCTGCCGCTGCCGGAGGCCTGTTCACTGATGTAACGGTTGTAGAGTTCGGTGCTGTTCATGTCGTTATATTCAACTTTGATGCCCGGATAGAGCGACTCAAAGCCTTTAATTAACGGGCCAGCAGCCTTAGTGTCAGTGGTTGAATACACCACCACTTTTCCCTCTTTTGTCGCCGCATCAATGACTTTCTGATAATCAGCGGGATAACCAGCAGGCACAGCGGCGATCGCAGAGAAGGAGAGCCCAGCCATAACAGAGGTTGTTAAAAAACGCAGTGAGGTTTTCATACAGATCCTTTTGGTTACATTTGTTACAAGAATTTAACAGTAACCCATTGCGACCCCGATGCAATCCACCCTGTAAAGTTTTTACAGCTTTTGTGAGCTTAGTTAAGTTATTCATTTCTTCGATAAATTATTTCACACTGAATATTGGATTAATAACTCATTTTGCAGTGATGCGGGCATGGACTCCTTAATTGAACATTAAGAGAAAGATTCATTTATTCATTTTTCAGAAAAAAGATAATGACAAGCTGAAAACTATTTTTCTTTTAAGGGAGATTAAGTTTACCCGGTCATCATGAGCGCAATATGTTGACGGGGACACCGATCATGACTGACACCTTCTCAGAATTAAAAGCGAAAGTACCGCAAGCCACTTTGTTATTTTGGGTGCTAAAAATGATATCAACGACGGTAGGTGAAACCGGCGCTGACTGGATCAACTTTGGATTAGGATTCGGCCTGACTAATACATCGGTTATCTCTGCGTTGTTTTTCTTGTGCGTATTACTATTTCAACTGCGCGCACCACATGGCCTTGCGTTGCCAGGGTAATCGGCAGCGGTTTCACTGAGGCACTGACCGTGCTCACCAGCACCGTAGTGTGGGCGGGTTTCACGGCCGCATCGGCCTGTTGTTTCGGCCAGAAATACCAGCCGCTCCCGCCGACGATCAAACCGACCATCAGCAGAAGGGAGTGTTTAGATTGAAAAGCCATGGTGCCTCGACGAGCGTTGTCATTTTTCACAAGTTTATCGAAGGCCACCGAACAGAATGGAAAGAGGCAGATGACAAATTTGTCATCTTCAGATGCACAGATTCTTCAGTGGGTTACAAAAAGTAAACGCCACAGCGTGGCGTTTTAGCGGGTGAACCAGAGAGTCAGAAAACTCACGACGGCGAACAGGCTCACTGCAATCGCCAGATACTCGCTGGCGGGACGAACAAACATCGATTTCATAAAAATATCCTCGTGGTCATGAGGCTATTTTCGCGAACCAAGATTAACGCAACCTTAGGGCTAAACCCTGTGCGTCAGTTACCGTGAAAAATCAATTGTGCGTCCAGTAAGTGCCGGTTTCCGGGATCGGCAGGAATTGCTGGTTCATCTCCCGCAGCGTGTCATCGGGTGACAGATCGTGGAACAGCTGTGGATGGAAGGTTTTGGCAAAAAATTCGGCGGCCAGCAGGTGCCATGGGCTCATGTAGAAATTTTGCCAGAAGGCGGCGGCGCGCTGCTGCTGCACGGCGGGCAGGGCCGAGACCGTGCTGTCCTGGGCTAACGCCCGGAGAAAGGTGGTTTTGGCTTGCTCCGTTTTGACCAATGGGCCGAGTTGCAGTGCGGTGGTTTCTTCCGGGCCCGAAGAGCCGGTGGCGATATAGATATCGGGATTAGCGGCTATCACCGCTTCCGGATTGAGTTGACCAAATACGGCGGGAAAACGCCCGGCGGCAATGTTGTCGCCCCCGGCGAAGGCGATCAAATCCGCCAGATTGCCATGCGCCACCGTGGTACAGCATTCGGCTTTCTTACCCAGATGTAATTGCAGCATCACTTTCGGACGCGTGCCGTGCCAGTAAGCTAAACGATCGCGAATACGCTGCATATGCTGCTGATAGAAGGCAATGAAGCGCTCGCTTTTCGCCTCATCATTGAGTGCCGCGCCCAGCGTACGCAGACTGGCAACGGTATTGGCCAGCGGATCGACGCGGAAATCAAGAAACAGCACCGGGATATTCGCGGCCTGTAGCTGCTGCATAAACAGCGAGTTATTGGGCGGAGTACGGGCATACACCGGCAGGATCACCAAATCCGGCTGCAGCGCGATAATTTTCTCTACATTAAGCTGCGAGAAGTTGGAGTTGCCAATCTGGGTAATGTTGCCGATTGCCGGGAAGGCTTTGACGTAGCGATCCCAGGTTTGCTTATCGAGATTGCGCAGATCCGCTGGCCAGCCGACCACCCGTTTCGCTGGGTTGCCATCCTCCACCAGCGCGAGGGTGTAGATCATCCGGCTTTCGCCAATCACAATCCGCTGCGGATTGTCCGGGACATTTACCTGACGCTGCAGGCTATCAGTCAGGGTTTTGCTCTGCGAAGCCAGCGGCAATAGCAGAAGCAATGTCAGTAGCACTTTTTTCATCGCGTTGCTCACTGTAGGCTCCGCCCTGTAAGGCGGAGCGCAGCAGATTAGAAGTCGACGGCAGCCTGCAAATACATCACGCGGGGTTCACCTTCAATCACGCGCAGGTTTCCTGCGCTGGATTCGTAGTATTCGCGGTTGAACAGGTTCTTCACGTTAAGCTTCAACTGGGTGTGTTTGCCGATCAACTGGCTGTCCCAGGCAATAAACGCATCGGCCACGGTGTAAGCGGGCATCACGAAGCTGTTTTCTGGATCGCCTGCACGGGTGCCAACATAGCGTCCACCGCCGCCGAGTCGCAGTTCACCTGGCAACCACGAGAAGCGCAGAGTGTGGCTCAGATACAGGCTGCCCATATTGGTCGGTGCATTCACCAGGCGGTTACCGACGTTGTCAGGATTAACGTTGTCGGAAACAATCTCGGTTTTGTCGTAGCTGTAGTTAGCGATCAGGTTCCAGTCAGGCGCAAACTCGCCGTTGACCTCCAGCTCCGCACCGGTCGAGCGTGCTTTGGGAATGTTGCGCGTCACGCCGTTAATGAAAATCGACATGTCCTCTTCATCAATGCGGTACAACGCCAGCGTGGCGGCCAGATTGGGTGCCACTTGCCACTTAGAACCCACTTCCCAGGTGGTGCCTTTTTCGGTGGAGGCCACATTGCCGTCATCGTCGGTTTGGGTTGATGGCGTAAATGATTTGCTGTAGCTGCCGTACAGTGAGACGTCCGGCAAGACTTTGTACACCACCCCCAATTGCGGCAGGAAAGCGTTGCCGCGATCGTTGAGTGTGGTTTCAGGATCGATAAAGCCGTTGCTGGAGGTTTGGGTGTAGCGCTGGAAACGGCCACCCAATACTGCGATCCATTTGTCCGTCAGATGAATGCTGTCTTTGGCAAACACTGAGCGGCTATAAAGATTGGTGCGCAGATTGCTCAGCGCATCGTTATAGGTGCTGTCGCTGACGATCGGCTCTTTGCCGTACACCGGGTTGTACATGTTAAAGGTGCGTGAAACAGTGCCGCGATAAGATCGCGCTTTATAGGTTTCGTTCTGCTCATAATCGACACCCACCAACAAGTCGTGCTGCATGCCCGCGATAGTGGGAGAACCGCTGATGTCCCAGGAGACATATTCCGTCTGATGGTTGAAGCCACGGTTAGCGTCAGCGCGGCGCGAAACGATGCCGGTCGTGGTGTTGATGGCGGTGGCGCGCACTTCGTTACTGTCATAACGGCGCTGCATCCAGCCATAGTTAAGGTGCGTATCCCAGACATCATTGAGGTTGTAACCGTATGAGACGTTCAGGCGCTTGTTTTTGCCCCAGGCATGGTTGGCGTTGTCGTCGAGACGACGGTTGTAAGGAATATCGACGGGTTTCCCGCCAATAAACGCCGTACCACGGTCGTAGGGCACATCGTATTTATACTCGACGTAGCTGATGTTGAAGGACGCGCGATCGCCGTACCAGCTTAATGAAGGCGCCAGCAGGGTATGTTCGTTAACACCAAAATTACGCCAGTAATCCTCGCGCTGACGTTCAGCCACCATGCGGAAAGCAAAGCCGTTACCGAGCGGACCGGTGATATCGACCATGCCAGTGCCACCGCCGTAACTGCTGGATTCACCGCTGATATGGGTGTTCCACTCGTATTGCGGCTTTTTACTCACCAGATTGATGATGCCGCCAGGATTCAGAATGCCGTACAGCAGCGATGAGGATCCTTTCAGCACCTCGACATGATCGATACTGGCATCCATGGTCAATCCCTGGTTGCTGCGCACGCCGTCGATGAAGATTGAACCGTCGGTGTTGGAGCCGAAGCCGCGTTTTACAAAGCCATCTTCAGTACCGCCCAAAGTATTGCCTTGAGTCACGCCACTGACGAACTTCACCGCATCATTCAGGCTAGTGACCTGATAATCCTTCATCACTTGTGGCGTCACCACGCTGATCGACTGCGGTGTTTCGTTGCGCGGCGTTGAGGTGCGCAGTGTCGCCGCGGCATCGTCCTGGTTATAGCTGCTGGAAGTGGTCTCCGGGGCGGCTGTAACGGTCAAAGTTTGATCCGCACCGCTGGCCGAATAACTGCACAAGAGGGTGGAAGCCAGTAATACCTGAGAGCCAGAGAGCGTATATTTTACCGCTGGTGAAAATAAGCAAAGATACTTCATTAAGTTAAATCCGCATCAAAAAGGAAATATTCAGAAGAGCGGATGGTAATGAGATTGATTTCCATTTACAACAAAATATTGTTGTATCGTTATCAATTCAGGCTATTTATTTTCTATTTCACTGGAAAGTGAGTTGGCACAAAACCACTATTCAATGCAACGTTGAGATTAAGTGTAGTTTTTAAATCCATTGTTTTATATGGATTTATTGCATATATGTAGTAGGTGTTGTAGTTTCATGGTGTATATTCATCATCCACTACATTTTAGCCAGGCGACGGCGACGTTAACCCTAACGATCCTTCGATAAACGGATGGTGATTTATTTATTTAAATTAAGGTATTCTTAATTTTCATTCTAATAATACCTTTGCCATTAAGGAAATATAGCGGTGAGAAGGGATGGCGTGGCTTTGATTCCGTTCAAATTCTGGATTATTCTCGCAGAACTTTATCGCGATAACGTCGCGAAGCATCATCCAACCTACTCATTTAAAAGGTGTTTCTTCCCGTGAGCGATTCCGCACCGAAAACCAGTAAACGCCCTTACGATCTCTACGGCGAACGCTTTCACGCCTGTAAACATCAGCTCACGCCACGCCTGTTCAAAGTGGCGAATTACATTCATCAGCATCGCAGTGTGGTACTGGATAAAACCGCGCTGGGTATCGCTATTGATACCCAGACCTCGGATGCCACAGTGATCCGTGCCATTCAGGCGTTGGGTTTCTCCGGCTATCGCGATCTAAAAATTGTGATGGCAGAGTATCTGGGCGTCACACAACGATCGCCGGCACGTGTGGCCTCGACAGTCAATGCCTTGTCGCAGGATGCCAAAGGGAGTGTGGATTTCGTGCTGGATAGCTATCGCATCAGTTGCGATAAGCTGTCGTCCACGGCGAACAGAAAGGCGATTCAGCAAGCCATCGATCTGTTGCAGCATGCAGAACGGGTGGCGATCTTTGGCATCGGTGCTTCAGCCATTCTTGCCGATTACACTGCACGACTCTTTAAACGTAACGGTACCGCATGCTATGTGCTTAATCGCACCGGCATTGCACTCAGCGAACAGATTGCGGAGATGCGCCATGCTGATGTCCTGATTATGCTGGTGCAGAGCAGTGCGCATCCGGAAGGATTGGTGACAATGGCCGAAGCACAACGACTGGGGATGAAAATCATTGTCCTGACAGGCGCCACCGACAGTCATTTTGCTCAGCGATCCGATGTGACGATTGAGATCCCGCGCAGCCGTGAGGCGGATAAAATGCCGGTGCATGCTACGCCGATGATCTGTCTGGAGATCCTGGTGTTAGGGCTGGCCGCCACGACGCCGGTCGCCACCATGAATAGCATGAGCAAGTTGTATGAAATCAGCAACGCGTTGACCCGTCCTGGGGCGCGGAGAAGTCATAAGCCCTGAAAATCCTCACTGACATCTGGAAGCGATCATGACCAACGAAATTCCCCTGCTTGATGTGCAAGGGATCACCTATGCCATGCAAGGCCGAACGCTGCTGGCACCTGTTTCACTGCAACTTCATGCGGGTGATTTTCTGCTGCTGACCGGCCCCTCAGGCAGCGGTAAAAGCACGCTGTTGAAAATTTTAGCCTCGTTGCTGGCCCCGACAGCCGGCGTGATTCGCTTTGAGAATCGCGATATCGGTCAATGCAAACCCGAGCACTATCGCCAGCAGGTCTCCTACTGTTTCCAGACGCCACAGTTGTTTGGTGAGACGGTCTACGACAACCTGGCGTTGCCCTGGCTGATTCGTCAGCAAAAACCGGTGCGTGAAAAGCTAATCGCCTCGCTGGAGAGCGTGCACCTTAATGCAGATATGTTGGATAAGCCGGTGGAGCAACTCTCCGGAGGCGAAAAACAACGCGTTGGACTGCTGCGTAATCTGCAATTTCTGCCGCAGGTGCTGCTGCTGGATGAAGTGACCAGCGCGCTGGATGAGGAAAATAAAACCGCGATACAGGCAATGATTCGCCAGCGGGTGGATCAGCAACGCCTGGCTGTGGTGTGGATTAGCCATGATGTCAATGAAATCCAGCACGCCGAAAAAGTATTGCGACTGGAAACACCGGAGAATGGAGCCGTACATGAGCCAGCATAATATTACCGACAGCTCGCTGCTGCTTTCACTGATGCTGGTGGTGATCGCACTGCTGATCAGTCAGAAAGAGAAGCTCGGCATGGGTAAGGACATCCTCTGGAGCGTGTGCCGCGCCATCGTGCAGTTGGTGATTGTGGGCTATGTGTTGAAGTCGATTTTTGACCTTAACAACCGCTGGCTGACCATCTTAATGGTGCTATTCATCTGCGTGAATGCGGCGCTGAATGCACGCAAACGTAGCCGCAACATCGACCATGCGCTAGCGATCTCATTTGTGGCGATCACCACCGGCACTTCGCTTACCCTCACTATTTTGTTATTGAGCGGCGCCATTGAGTTTATTCCGATGCAGGTGATCCCGATTTCCGGCATGATCGCGGGCAACGCGATGGTGGCAGTGGGTTTGTGTTACACCAACCTCAATCAAAGGTTTAGCGATAATCGGCAGAAGATTCTGGAGATGCTGAGTTTAGGCGCTTCAGTGAAGCTCGCCTCGGGGCGGCTAATTCACGACAGCATCCGTGCGGCAATGATCCCGACGGTCGATGCCGCAAAAACCGTGGGACTGGTGAGTCTTCCTGGCATGATGTCAGGATTGATTTTTGCCGGGATCGATCCGGTGAAAGCGATTAAATACCAGATTATGGTGACCTTTATGCTCATCGGCACCGCCAGCCTCTCGACCATTATCGCCGCGTATTTATCGTATCGTCGTTTTTACACCCCGCGTGCACAGCTCAAGAACAGTGTTTAACAGGCACGGCGGCAGGGCCATGCACGAGGGTTAAGCTCACTGCTGAAACCGCAGTGCCACGCCAAAGGCATGCTCAGCGCTGACGATAAGCGCTGACTCCTCTTCCAGGAACGGGATATCGCCCAGTAACAAGCTGGCTTTCACCTTGCGCAGATCCGTACTGCGCAAGCTTAACGCCGCCATGCGTGCACTGCCGTTGTAATCGAGTGGTAATCCGGCGAAGCGTTGCGTGACATAGCCAGCAGCAGCGAAGCGTATCGTTGCCACGCCGGCTTTCAATACGAATGCGCCTTCCTGGCAGGCGGTGAGCGCATTAGCCCCAAACAGCCGACTGTAGGGTTGTGCCGCCGCCGCTGGATCCTGCGCCACCACCACAAATTCGACAATATCGGTCACGCCGTTGGGATGCTGACGCCATGCTTCCTGCCACACCGCGTGCGGGGTCTCGTGCTGGCAAAAGAAACTGCGGCCATTCGGCACCAGCGCAGGCCGTAATGGCACCGTGCGGAAACGAGCTTGTTCTTCGTTGCAATCCGGTAACTGCACCGGACGGAAGAAGCGGGCAGGTTGATTGCCATCAATGTCCTGGCTCTCAAGATAACGCCATACCGCATCGGCATCGTCGGTCTTCCACACTAAACCACTCAGGCCAATCGGCGACTGCCACACGTCCTGGCGTAAACTGGCACGTCCGGCCTCAAAGCCAAGCAGCTCAAGATAGTTATCACCAAATACGGCCAGATGGTTACTGGATCCGAGCGAATGATGGCCGCGTTCTGTGAGCTGAAACCCTAATCGGCGAAACAGCGCACTCGCCTCATCTAACCGATCGGCCACGTTGATGACCACATGATCAAGACAGGGAATCGGTACTGAAATTGCCATCGCTTTCCTCCTTGCTCTCATTGTCACTGCGCCCATGCTAGCGCGTCCGGTTCGGATGCTGACAGTGGCTGCCAGTTGACGTGCGTCTCCGCACCAAAACCGGCGGCAATGCCGGCAATCAGGGTGGTGATGTGTGTATCGGTGTACTTATCATGACTGCGAACGATGCCTTCGATTTCTGCCGTCTGAGGCAGCACATTCCAGCTATTACCGGCCGTTAAGCGTGTAATGCCAAGCGTCCATTGGCGATGACGATTGGGGAGCGCATACAGCGCTGAAACGATATGACTGCCGATCACAATCACATCAATGCCTTCATGCGGGCGCGCGGCATGGGCGCCTTTGCCGGTCAGGGTGATGTGAAAACGCTGCGTTGAATGGGTTTGCCCGGTCATGGTCATCCTTGTGCTTGTGCAGGTAAAAAAGGCTCGCCCAGCGTCAACATCAAACGGTTTGCCCAGGCAAAAAAAGCAGCGGACTGGATCACGTCAAGCAGTTCCAGCGTGGTGACGCCGTGACCGCGTAACGTCTGAACCTGTTCGAGGCTAGCGGCAGCAGGCGTGATTGATAGTGTGGCGACCAGGTCAATGATCGCGGCCCAGCGTGGTGACTGGCCGTGAGCCAGTTCTGCGCCCGGTGCCACATTCAGCAGCTTTTGCACTGCCGCATCATCTTTTGACAATTGACTGGCTTTACGCGCATGGACAGAAGCGCAAAAGATGCAGCCATTCACTTTACTCACCACCGTTGCTGCCAGTTCACGTTCAGCGCGCGGCAATCCGCCAGCGGTGTAAAAGATGCCTTTGTCGGTCAGCGTGCGCTGTTCCAGCAGCGGCAGATTACGTGCCAGCAGGCGGAAATAGTCGGAGTCGCTGTGGCCGTTTTTCTTCAGCGTAGCCTGTTCATCGGCGGTAAATTCGTTGAGTGGTTTGGCTGCCAGCCAGGGTTCCCAGCCTAATTCTTGCTGGGTAAAGGCGGTGAGGGCAGTTTGGCCGCTTAACGTTAACGGCGCATCGTGCCACTTGCCTGCTACGGCGTGTGCTTGCGTGTCACTCTGTTCGCCATTGAGCAGGCGTAAGCCGGTCAGTAAACGACTCTGAAAGCTCACAAAGGCAATTAATTGTGCGAGGGTGACGATGCCACGCGGCGACCAGCCAGCGCTTTGCAGGTTTTGAATGTGTTTGGGTGCTGCATCCACTGGGTGCAGGCTGAGCAGTTCGGCAAAGGCGTGACCGGCCGCGAAACGCGCGTCATGTGCCTTATTCGTCACTTGCTGCTGATAATGCGCCTGTAAGCGGGTAGCACCGTGCCAGTCGGCGACCTGTGCGGCTAAGGCAAACCGCCATGGCAGCGGGAGATCCGCATCATCTTCACCAAACAGTACATCGTAACTCCCTTGCGTGTGCTGAGTGGCAGCGTGGCGCTCGCGACGTGCTAATGCGAGTTCCGAAGCGGGGTCGATATCCGCTAAGGCGGCCAGTAAATCAATGGATTGAGACATCATCTTCTCCTGTTAAGCCTGTTCCAGAGCGCGTAGCGCCGGGGCGATATGGTCAGCGATTAATTCAATGGAACGCAGAATGTCGGCGTGTGGCGGATCGATCGAGTGCACCTGGAAGGTGATATCGGTGACACGTTGCAAGGTGGAGTCCGCGCGCAAAGACGCCAAAACGGTAGGCGCATCGCCAAAGTGCGCATCAAGCTGGCGCGCATGGCTTTCCAGCGTATGCCCAGTGATGACGTGGCCTGCAGCCTGAAATTGCTCAGCCTGGCGCTGCAATCCCGGTTCCGCCAGGCGGCGCGCATACGCATTCGAATCCGCAACGAATGCGGTGCGCGAGGCGAGAATGCGCGGGGCAATATCGGCCGGTAGCGCGGCAAGATAGGCATCGATCATCGGATTTTGTATCGCTTCCAGCGGCAAGTCAGGCTGTCCTGGTGGACGGAGTTGCGTGCGCGACAACATCAATCCATGGCCAGCGGCGCCGGCTCGTGCGGCACCTTCAACCGAGAAAGTGGCAATCCACACGCGCTGTGCCAGCGTTGGGGCGGGCGGATAAAGATGATTATCCGGATGTGCCAGCGTATCGCCGCGCCAGGCGCTGAGCAGTGTATGCAGTTGGTCGGCAAACACGCTGGCCCGCTGATCGATGGTTAAGCCAAAGGGCAGGAAAGAGGTTTTGGTGCCGCCCGATCCTAATCCGATTTCCAGCCGCTGGTTGCTGAGCAGATCCAGTACGGCGGCATCCTCCGCCACGCGCAGCGCGTTCTCCATCGCTAGCGTAATAATGCCGGTGCCAAGCCGAATCCAGTGGGTGTGCGCGGCCACGTGTGCGAGGAAAACCAGCGGTGCAGGCAGGCCGCCTTCCTTCTCATGAAAATGATGCTGAGCGATCCAGGCGCTATCGAAACCCAAACGCTCGGCGTGCTGGATCTGTTCTGTGGCGAGGCGATAGCGCTCTTGCGCCGAGACCTCATCCAGCAGGCGGGTGAAAAAGCCAATGCGTTTACGCGTCATGCAGACTCCTTAATCAGCGGACGGATAGCGGGGATAGCGTCAATCAGTGAACGGGTATAAGTATGCTGGGGCGCGTTAAATAGGGTGACGGTGTCACCTTGCTCGACCACTTCCCCCGCACGCAGCACCGTCACGCTGTGCGCGATGCGGCGCACCGTGGCGAGATCGTGGGTGATAAACAGATAGGTCAAGCCCAGCTCCTGTTGCAGCTGTTGCAACAACTGCAGGATCTGCGCCTGTACGGTGACATCCAGTGCCGAAGTGGCTTCATCCAGCACCAGTATTGCCGGTTGCAGGATCAGTGCTCGGGCAATTGCCACGCGCTGGCGTTGACCACCGGAAAGTTCGCGCGGTTTCCGTGTCAGCAATTCCAGTGGCAGTGCCACTCGCTGAGCCACGGCTTCAACACGCTGGCGGCGCACGTCGGCACTGAGCTTTTCAAAATTGCGCAGCGGCTCTTCAATAATGGCAAACAGCGTCTGGCGCGGGTCTAAGGATGCAAACGGATTCTGGTAAACGAACTGGATTTTGCGTCTGAGCTGGCGAAGCGCTTCGCCGCGCAGCGCACTGGCATCAATACCGTCGATGACGACACGTCCGCTGTCGGCCTGTTCAAACCCCAGCAGAATGCGCGCCAGCGTGGTTTTACCCGAGCCGGATTCACCGACCAGCGCGTGCGTGGTGCCGCGTGCCACCGTCAGGCTAACCTGTTTGGCGACCGTTAACTGCTGCTGTTTGCCGAGCGAAAATTGCTTGTTGATGGCGGAAAGCTGGATCGCGGGTGTTGAAAATTTTGCTTCAGCAGGAATCGTCAGCGCGCTGTGGCCAGGCGCAGCATCTTGCAGCAGCTGACGCGTGTAAGGATGGTGTGGCGCATTAAACACCTGAGCGGCTGGCCCCTGTTCCTGAATCTCGCCGTGACGGAAGACCAGCAATCGGTCGGCGCGTTCTGCCGCCAGCGCCAGATCGTGCGTGACGAACAGCACAGCGGTGCCGGATTCACGCCGCAGTACATCCAGCAGATCCAGAATGCGCTTCTGCACTGTGACATCCAGTGCGCTGGTGGGCTCATCCGCGATGATAATTTGCGGGCGCAAGGCGAGGGCGATGGCAATCAACACGCGTTGTTTCATGCCGCCAGAAAGCTGATGCGGATACTGCGCCAGTCGCTGTTGTGGATGGCTCAGGCCAACCTTTTCCAGCAGTTCCAGTACGCGCTGCTGGCGCTCAGACTGGCTGATTTTCTGATGCAGTTGCAGCATCTCACCCACCTGATCGCCGATGGTTTTCACCGGGTTCAGTGAGTTGCCGGGATCCTGCGGCACCAGACTAATACTGACGCCGCGCAGGCTGTCCAGGCGTTTGGCCGACCAGTCGGCAATGTCGGTGCCGTTTAACACGATTTTTCCGCTGTCGCGGCGACCATTTTCCGCCAGCAAGCCAATGATCGCCTGTGCAGTCGTGGTTTTACCGGAGCCGGACTCGCCCACTAAGGCCACCATTTCCCCTGCCTGCAAGCTGAAGCTCACGTTGTGGACCACTTCACGCCACTGCCCGCGCTGTTGATAGCTGAGGGAAAGATTTTCTATTGCGAGTAATGCACTCATGCGCCACCTCCGGCGATCTGCTGGCTAATGCGATTCGCGGCCAGCACCACTGCCACCACCACGATGCCGGGGAAAGTGGTCAGCCACCAGGCCGTAGCCAGATAGTTGCGCCCCTCGGCGATCAGTAAACCCCATTCTGGTGTGGGAGGCGGCGTGCCGTAGCCGAGGAAACTTAGCGTGGAAAGCGCCAGAATCGCCTGACCAAACTGTAGCGCGGCAAAGGCGATCACCGCCGTCAGCGAGTTGGGCAAGATGTGTCGCCACAGCACCGACCAAAAACTGCCGCCGCTGCCGTAGGCCGCTTCAACATATTCGCTGCGCCGCACGCGTACCACTTCGCCACGCGCCAGGCGAGCAAAACTAGCGATAGAGGCAATCCCCACGGCCAGCGCGGCATGCACCGTGCCAAACCCCAGCAGAATAAGTACGCTGAGCGAAAGCAGTAATGAAGGGATCGACAGCAGCACGTCAACCAGGCGCATCAGGGTGTTTTCCGTACGCCCGCCTACCGCGCCTGCCAATACGCCAAGTGTTGTGCCGCCAATCAGACCCATCGCCACGGCGGCAAAGGCAGCGGCCAGTGACTGTGACGCACCGTAGACAATACGGGTAAACAGATCGCGGCCGAGTTGATCGGTCCCGAGCCAGTAAGCGGCCTGCGGCGCTAAACGTTGCGCGCCGGGCAAGCCTTGCGTCGGGTGGTAATGGGTCAATAATCCTGGCGCGAACGCAGCCAGCAACGCCAGCAGCATGACTGCCCAGGCCAGCCAGAGTCCGGGCTGAATCTGCCAGCTGCGTTGCGTGCGTGGGGTAGCGCCGCGCTGGCGGGCGGTGGCGTAATCGACGAGGCTCATCGGTTTCCTCCGGCGATAGGTTGCAGACGGGGGTCGAACAGTGGCATCAGGACATCGACAAGCAGATTGATCAGTACGAAGGCCAGCGCAGAGATCATCACCACCGCTTGCAGCACGGCGACATCCTGATTATTGACCGCTTGCTGCGTCAGCTGGCCGATACCGCTAAGACCAAATACGGTTTCGGTGATCAGCGCGCCAGCGATCAACTCACCCAACAGCAGACCCGCCACGTTGAGCACCGGCAGCAGCGCATTACGCATCACGTGTCGCCACAGCACGCGACTGGCGCTGGCGCCTTTAGCTCGCGCCACCGCCACAAACGGCTGCGTCGAGATTTGATCAATGCTGCGCAACAGAATTTGTGCCAGCGGCGCGGATATCGGGATCGCCACGGTGATCACTGGCAGGATTAAACCCTGCAGCGGCGACGGGTTGATCACCGGTATCCAGCGCAGCTGGAAGGAGAACAGCTGAATCAACGCGATGCCGAGCCAGAAGGTCGGCAGCGAGATAAACAGGGCAGGAACGGATTGCAGCAACGAACGCAGCATGCGCAGCGCGGGTAGCCGAGACAGCGCCGCCAGCGTAAAGGCCAGCAGCGTGGCGAGCGCAAAACCCAGCACGGCCAGCTGCAAGGTGGCGGGCAGGTTGCTGATCAACAGATCGCTCACTAACACGCCGGCCTGCACCGAATAGCCAAAATCACCGTGCAGCATCGCCAGCAGCGTATGAAAATATTGCTGCCACAGGGGGTTATCCGCGCCATAGGCCAGTCGCATTTCAGCGATTTGATCCGGGCTTAAGCCCAGATCCGGGTTCTGAAATTTAATCAGCACCGCATCGCCCGGTAGCACCTGCAGCAGCAAGAACGACAGGGTAAACGCGGCCCACAATACCAGCACGCTTTGACCCACTCTTCGCAGCAGAGAACGTTGCATCATCAGCCTGCCTTAGTGTTTTTCCAGCCACGCACCGTAGAACGAAGGACGCCCTACCGCTTCAAAGCTGACGCCTTTGAACCAGGGGGCCCCCGCGAACACCTGCGGCTCTTCGAAGATAGGGATCACGTAAGCCTGATCGAGCAGATAGCGTTGGGCATCACCGGTCAGAGCCAGGCGCTTGGCGGGATCGACTTCCGCAGAGATATCCACCAGCAGCGCATTGAGCTTGTCGTCGCGGAAGTTTTGCACCTTGTCGCTGGAGCCGCCTTTTTGCAGCAGCGCATCACGGTTAGTGGGGTAGAACTGGCTTTTCACCACATCCGGATCGGCACGACCCACTTCCGATACGGTCAATGGCGTTTTTAATGGATCGAGATTGTCCAGCGTGCGGCTGCCCGCATCACCGGCTTTAACCGTCAGCGCCACACCAACCTGACGCCATTGCTGTGCCACCAACTGCAGCACTTCTTTGTTTTGCGGCTGTGGCAGTGATTCGTAGATTGTCAGGGCAAGCTTCTTGCCGTCTTTCTCACGGATACCGTCACTGCCGACCTTCCAGCCCGCTTTATCCAGCAGTTGTTTTGCCAGCAAGGGATCGTATTTCAGCTTGTCGGCGAGGTTGACATAACCTGCGGCTGAATTGGCAATGACAGAGGTGGCTTGCGGATAGTTGGGTGAGAACAGCGTTTGTACCACCTGTTGGGCGTTTGTCGCATGCAGCAGAGCCTGCCGCACGTTCACATCGCTTACCAGCGGGTTATCGGGGCGGAAGCTAATGCTGTCATTGATTCCACGCGTCGGTGCGGCGTAAATCGGGAAGTTTTGCTGTTGTGCTTGTTTCTCATCATAGGCCTGCACCTGGCGGATAAAGTCTGCCTGCCCCGCCAGCAATGCGCCGATGCGCACGCTGTCTTCCGGCGTGACGATAATTTTGATGCCATCGAGATTGGCCGGGCCTTGCTGAGCGATATTTTTTGGGCCCCACTGATAATCTTTACGCGCGGTAAGGTCGACTTCTCGCCCGAGCTTCTCATCACTGACCACAAACGGACCTGAGCCAATAATATGGCGCGCGTCACCCAGTTGATCGAAGCTGCGTTGCAAGGTACTGAGTGAAACTAAACCGGAACCGATGGTCGCGGTGCCCTGCAAAAATCCCGGCGAAGGTTTCCTGAAATAGAATTTCACCGTCAGGGGATCGATAACTTCGCTGTGGTCGTAATTATTAATCACTTCCGAAACCGGCAGGCGCAGGGCTTTATTGCCGAGGCCGTAAGTATCAAAGTTTTTGGCTACCGCGTTGGCATCTAACGGGGTGCCATCGGAGAACGTGACGCCCGGTCGAATTTTAAAGGTGTATTCAGTTTTATCGGCGTTACTGCTCCAGCTTTCGGCCCCCCAGGGCTCGACCTGCAACGTTTTCGGATTTTGCCACGTCAGTTTATCGGTGATCTGATTGAGAATGCCGCCGTTGGGATAGAAACCACCGGCGGGTGGATAGAGATTGGTATGGGGTTGCTGTTCAAGATACACCAGCGTGCCACCCTTGACCGGAGTGTCCGCCGCGTGTGCACTAAATATCCCTGTCAGCAGGGCTAAGCTCAATGCCTGCAAGTGAAAATGCTTACTCATGGTGAATTCCTTATGATTCAATAGCCCGGCGGGCGGATTTCATCATCAAATGCCGCACGCGTGAGTTGAACCAAGGAATTGCACTAAGCTTTTGCGAAAAAAATAAAATGAATGGACTTGTGGGAAATAATTAAGATTCTTCGCCGCTCCAAAAAGGATTTAACTCTCTATAATGCAGAGGTTTTATATTTACAGTACGCATCTTAAGGGCAATTCAATGAGAGCATATTTTATCCCGGCCATCATGTTTATGCTTTCAGCCTGCTCAAGTTCCGTCGGGCATAATTTCGATACGGCGAGCATTCAGAAAATACAGACCGGTAAAACCACCAGAGCCGAGTTGATTAATATGTTTGGGCCGCCTGACTCTGAATCCCCTTACCCTGAGGGGCAACGTCTTATGATGTGGAAGTACAGCGAAGCTCGCACGCTGGATACCACCGCAGGCAAGACCCTTACCGTGCAAACTAAAAACGGAAGGGTGTTTACTTATACGTTGAGTAAAAGTTGAGGGCAGGAGAGGTTGATGTCTGGTATAGCCATGCTGTTTACCAAGCCTAACCTGATCTCAAGTTGAAAACATGACGGGGTGAAACCTGGTTCACCCCCGTCATTTATCTACCGACCCGCGCCCTCAGGGATTCTGGATAACGCTCGCCAACCACATCTATAGCCTGAATAGCTGTGGTGATTTTTTGTATTTCATGGGTGTTTAACGCTATTTGCGACGCACCTAAATTTTCTTCCAACCGATGCAATTTCGTTGTACCAGGAATAGGAACGATCCAGGGTTTCTGTGCCAGTAACCAGGCCAGCGCAATCTGCGCAGGCGTTACGCCATTTTCAGTTGCGATACTTTGTACCAGCGTGACTAATTGCTGGTTGGCTTCCCTGGCCTCGGCCGCAAATCGTGGCACTTTGCTGCGGAAGTCATCGTCGCCGAACGTCATCTGTGCATCGATGGTGCCGGTCAGGAAACCTTTACCAAGTGGAGAGAAGGGCACAAAACCAATGCCTAATTCTTCAAGAAGAGGAATGATTTTTTCTTCAGGCTCACGCCACCACATTGAATATTCACTTTGCAGCGCGGTCACCGGTTGTACGGCGTGCGCACGCTTAATGGTCTCGGGACCGGCTTCAGAAAGGCCGAAATGTTTAACTTTCCCTTCCGCAATCAGATCTTTAATCGTTCCCGCGACGTCTTCAATCGGCACCTCAGGATCAACGCGATGCTGATAATAGAGGTCAATCACATCGGTTCTCAGGCGCTTTAGCGAGCCTTCAATTGCCTGGCGAATATGGTCTGGCCGGCTGTTTAAAATCTGCTGCTTATTATCATCGCCAAAGGTGAAGCCAAACTTGGTGGCAATCACGACCTTATCGCGAAACGGCGCTAACGCTTCACCTACCACCTCTTCATTGAGATAAGGTCCATACACTTCCGCAGTATCAAAAAAGGTTACGCCCTTTTCGTAGGCGCTACGAATCAGTTCAATGGCATGCTGTTTACTGAGTGCAGGGCCGTAGCCATGACTCAGGCCCATACAACCCAGGCCAATCGCTGAGACTTCAAGCTTAGTTTTTCCAAGGTAACGTGTTTGCATTGGTCACTCCTTTAAGTGTGGAAGCAAGCGTTTAAACATCGAGCTTACGGCCAGTCAGCCACTCCACCATGGCCGGATCGCGATGCGAGAAGAAGGCGCTGGTTGCGGTATCCAGCGAGGTAATACGGTTCATTTCATCGCTGCTTAACTCGAAATCGAGCACGTTAATATTTTCTTCCATGCGCGCCTTACGCACTGTTTTCGCGAGAGAGACTACGCCACGCTGGAAGATCCAACGCAACACCACCTGACCCACACTTTTGCCATGTTTTTCGCCTATTGCTGTCAGAACCGGATGCTGGAACAAACCGTTTTTACCTTCGGCGAAAGGTGCCCATGCTTCTGGCTGGATGTTTCGGCTCTTCATCCATGGCACTGCATGAAGCTGCTGATGGAAGGGATTGACTTCAATCTGATTCACGGCGGGCACAACTTTATTAAATGCGATGAGGTCGGCCAAACGATCGGGCTGGAAGTTGCTGACACCAATGGCTTTGATCTTGCCCGCTTCGTAAAGTTCTTCCATCGCACGCCACGCGCCATGTACATCGCCGTAAGGCTGGTGGATCAGATAAAGATCGACGTAGTCCATCTGCAGCCGGTTTAATGAGCGCTCGAACTGTGCTTTTGCGCCTTCATAATGAGTATCTTGTAGCCACAATTTGGTGGTTACAAACAGCGCATCGCGCGCGATACCGCTTTGCTTTATCGCATTCTCAACCTGCGTTTCGTTTTGATAAGAGGCCGCAGTGTCGATCAGGCGATAACCGGTTTCGATGGCATCAATCACTGCGCGTTCACATTCGGCGGCATCCGACATCTGAAATACACCAAAGCCCAGCAGAGGCATATCGAGACCGTTGTTAAGTTTTACTGTTTGCATGAGATTACCCTTTTGTGAATTTATGAAAGCATAACGTGAGAAGATTGAACTGATTAGAGCCCATAATCAGCTAGGGTTTATTAGTTCAATTCATTAATAAACCCCTCAGATTAATCAACCATTGTCAATGATGGCCGGGAGCAAAGCAGATTCGCTGTATATGACGCAAAGTGCCTTTAGCAAAGCAACGGGAACCACCAACAAAAGGCTTTATCTGATTGAGGGCGCCACGCATATCGAAACCTATTGGGTGCCGCGTTATGTCGATCAGGCGATGAGCCAACTGGATCCGTTCTTCGATAAGAATATTTAGTTGGAGCGCTTTCCCGTGGCGGTCAGACTGCCACGGGAATCAATCAACCGGGTAGAATTTAACCTTCGGCTGTAGGATTACGCTTCATCTTCCTCGTCATCTCGCTTACCCGCAAAACGGCTGCGCACCACCACAAAGAACACCGGCACAAAGTAGATCGCCAGCAACGTTGCGGCGACCATGCCGCCAATGACCCCGGTGCCCACCGCGTTTTGCGCACCCGAACCCGCGCCGGTGCTGATCGCCAGCGGCATCACGCCGAGGATAAAGGCCAGCGACGTCATTAAAATCGGGCGTAAGCGCATGCGTGAGGCTTCAAGGGTGGCTTCGATGATGCCTTTACCCTCTTTCTCCGTCAGGTCCTTGGCGAATTCCACGATAAGAATGGCGTTCTTTGCCGCCAGACCGATGGTGGTAAGCAGGCCAACGACAAAGTAGACATCATTGCTTAATCCTCTGAGCGTCGTTGCCGCCAGCGCACCGACTACGCCCAGCGGCACCACCAGCATCACCGAGAAAGGAATCGACCAACTCTCATACAGCGCGGCCAGACAAAGGAAAACGACGATCAATGACAACGCATACAGTGCCGGAGCCTGATCGCCAGAGAGACGCTCCTGATAAGACATGCCTGTCCAGTCATAGCCGATGCCGTCTGGCAATTGAGCAGCGAGTTGCTCCATCAGCGCCATGGCTTCACCGGAGCTGCGGCCCGGCGCGGGCTGCCCGAGGATTTCTACCGACGATAAACCGTTGTAACGCTCCAGGCGCGGTGAACCGTAAACCCATTGCGCAGTGGAGAAGCTGGAGAAGGGCACCATTTTCCCGTTGCTGGCGCGCACATACCAATCGCCCATGTCTTTCGGCATCATGCGATAGGGTGCATCGCTCATCACGTAGACTTTTTTCACCCTGCCGTGATCGATAAAATCATTCACGTAGCTGCCACCCCATGCGGCACTCAGCGTGGTGTTAATATCGTCCAGCGTCACACCAAGCGCAGTGGCTTTTTCCTGATCGATATTGATTTTGTACTGGGGATTATCTTCCATGCCGTTCGGGCGCACGGCGGTCAGTACATCAGGATGCTGACGCGCCAGATCCAGCAGCTTATTGCGGGCTTCAATCAGTTTGTCATGGCCGAGGTTAGCCTGGTCAATCAGTTCAAAATCAAAACCTGTGGCATTACCCAGCGCAATAATCGGCGGCAGGTTGAACGCGACTACCGTGCCATCGACGATGCTGGAGAAAGCCTGCGTGGCGCGGCTGACAATGGCATCAACTTTATTTTCCGCACCGGCGCGTTGTTCCCAGTCCTTCAGGCCGATAAACGCAATGCCGACATTCTGGCCGCGTCCGGCAAAGCCGAAACCGTTCACGGTAAGCACGTTTTCAACGTTGGCTTTTTCTTGTGTCAGGTAATAGTCATTGATCTGGTCGAGTACCTTTTGTGTGCGTTCCTGCGTCGCACCCGCGGGCAGAATGGCCTGCGTGGCGAAAACGCCCTGATCTTCAGCCGGTAAAAATGAAGTTGGCAGGCGCATAAACAGCACCGCCATTCCCACCACAATCACGCCGTAAATCAGCAGATAGCGACCTGACTTATGCACCATGCGGCCCACGGAAGAGGTGTAATGTTCCGCACTTTGATCAAACTTTCGGTTGAACCAGCCGAAAAATCCACGCTGATGGCCGTGTTGACCCGGTTTAACCGGCTTAAGGATGGTGACGCATAACGCCGGAGTGAGAATTAATGCCACCAGCACCGAGAGCGCCATGGCAGAAACAATGGTGACCGAGAACTGGCGATAGATAACGCCAGTACTGCCGCCGAAAAAGGCCATCGGGACAAACACGGCGGAGAGCACCAGCGCAATGCCGACCAGCGCACCCTGAATCTGCTCCATCGATTTACGTGTGGCTGCCTTAGGCTTCAGACCTTCCTCCGCCATCACGCGCTCAACGTTTTCCACCACCACGATGGCATCATCGACCAAGAGCCCGATTGCCAGCACCATGCCGAACATGGTCAGCGTGTTAATCGAATAGCCAAACATGCTGAGAATGCCAAAGGTGCCCAGTAACACCACCGGTACAGCAATGGATGGGATCAGCGTAGCGCGGAAACTTTGCAGGAACAGATACATCACCAGGAACACCAGGATGATGGCTTCGGCGAGTGTCTTCACGACTTCATGAATCGAGATGTTGATAAACGGCGTGGTGTCGTACGGATACACCACCTTCATGCCCTGAGGGAAGTAGGGTTGAAGCTGCGCGATTTTGGCTCGAATAGCTTTGGCGGTGTCCAGCGCGTTGGCGCCGGTGGCCAGCTGAATCCCCAGCGCAGAGGCCGGTTTGCCGTTCACTTTCACCACAAAATTATAGTTTTCGCCGCCACGCTCAATACGCGCCACATCATGTAGCCGCACCTGCGATCCATCCGCATTCACCTTCAACAGGATGTTACCGAACTCTTCCGGTGAGGTGAGTCGTGTCTGCGCGATGATCGAGGCATTCAGCTGCTGGCCTTTTACCGGCGGCGCGCCACCTAACTGTCCGGCGGCAATCTGCGCGTTTTGTGATTCGATCATGCTCATCACATCCACCGGCGTCAGCTGGTAGTTATTCAGCTTATTGGGATCGAGCCAGATGCGCATCGCGTATTGCGAGCCGAAGAGCGTGGAATCACCGACACCGCTGATACGGCTGAGGGGATCTTTGATATTCGAGCCGACGTAATCGGCGATGTCTTCCATGCTCATTTTGCCGGTTTCGTCGACAAATGCCGGCACCAGGAAAAAGGTGCTGGAGGATTTACGGACGGTAATCCCCTGCTGCTGGACCTCTTGCGGCAGTAGCGGTGTCGCCAGCTGCAGTTTGTTCTGCACCTGTACCTGGGCGATGTCCGCATCGGTGCCATTTTCAAACGAGAGTTTCAGTTCCAGCGTGCCGGATGAATCGCTGGTTGAGGACATATACATCAGCCCATCCAGTCCACTCATATTCTGCTCAATCACCTGGGTGACGGTATTTTGCAGTGTGGTGGCATCGGCACCGGGATAAGTCACGCGAATCTGAATAGCGGTCGGAGCGACATCAGGGTATTGCTCCACTGACAGTCGCATGATGGAATTAGCCCCAGCCAGCATGACAATAATCGCCAGCACACAGGCAAAAATTGGGCGATTGATAAAGAATTTGGACATCAGTTAGCCGTTCCTTGAGCCGTCGCGTTGGCAGTGATATCGACCGGTACGACACTTTGGCCGGGCTGAGCGCGCTGAATACCCGAGACAATCACGCGTTCCCCAGACTGAACGCCGCCCGTCACCAGCCATTGATCGCCCTCGGTTTGTGAGACAGACAACGTGCGAACCTCCACTTTATTGTCAGTGCTTACCACCATGGTGGTGGCATCGCCTCGTGGCGTGCGTGTCACAGCCTGTTGTGGGATCAGAATGGCCTGCGGATTGGTGCCCTCGTCGAGTCGGGCGCGTACAAACATGCCCGGCAGTAAGGCGTGCTGCGGATTGGGTACGATGGCGCGCAGGGTGATTGAGCCCGTGGTTTGATCCACGGTGACATCAGAGAAGGCCAGGCTGCCCTGTTGTGGATAGACGGAGCCATCGGTCAGAATCACCTGCACCCGCGCTTTGCCGTTGTTTTGCTGTAACTGTCCTGAAGCCAGCTCCTGTTGCAGACGGAGATAATCCTGGCTGGATTGAGTGACATCAACGTACAAAGGATCGAGTTGCTGTATGGTGGCCAGTGCATCTGTCTGGCCATTTTGCACCAGTGCACCTTCGGTAACGGAAGAGCGGCCAACGCGCCCTGCAATGGGAGCCGTAATGCTGCTCCAGTTGAGGTTGATGCGTGCACTGTTGAGCGCGGCCTTTGCCGACTCCACATTGGCGCGCGTCTGAGCGGCGGTGGCTTCCGCCTTATCCAGATCCTGACGGCTGATATATTGCGTACCGGCTAAGGGGCGATAACGCAGCAATGTGGCTTGTGCCATACGGGCATTGGCTTCGGATTCCGCTAGTGCGGCATGTGCATTGTCATACGCCGCCTGAAAAGGAGCGGGATCGATTTGATAAAGTTTTTGTCCGGCGGCAACGTCACTCCCTTCAATAAAGGTACGTTGTAATACCAAACCTGAAACCTGCGGACGCACTTCTGCCACGCGAAAGGCTGAAGTGCGACCGGGAAGTTCGGTGGTAACCGGCAGGGATTGGGTATGTAGCGTCACCACATTAACCTGGGGCGCATTTTTCACCGGCGTTTCACTGCCAGTCGAGTTATCACAACCTGAAAGCGTCAATGCAATAAATGAACAGAATAGCGCACTGGGTTTTAGCGCCCATTTAATCGGCATTACTGAGATCCCTTGTAAGTGAAATTATATTGGTATAGTGAGGTGTTGCGTATTTAATCGACGAAATCTGGCGGGTGGCAGGTTATACTTGCGCACAAATGATCGGGTAAATGATTGCTGTGAGTCATAACCATATTTCACTGAAATATCGATCACTGGCTCGTGGCTACGTAGCAAATCTTCGGCCGCAGATTCCAGCTTTCGATCACGAATATAGTTTCCAAGACTGACGTGCATAATACGATGAAACATCCTTTGCAGATGCCATTTTGAGTAACCGGCGCGCTCCGCAACCTGTTCTATTTTTAACGGAGCGTGAATGTTATCTTTAATCCAGTCGGCCAGTTCGTAAACAATTTTTTCATAACGATCCATAATTTCACCCGTTCAATGTTAAAGCAGACTGATGGCGAAAAAATTGAAAGCAATAGAATGCCCGGCGCTCTGATTAATGGAGCGGATAAGCTATAAAACGTTATGTTGTGCTTTCGAATCTATCTCGCCGGTGAACGACATCTTTTGCGGCTGAATGAAGAGTAACATTACAAGATACAGATTATTAGCATAGGGAATCAGATAGGCTTTATGATCGTTGTTCATGAATAATGCCTCATAGAGTGAATAAGTCGGTTGTCTGGATGCTATAGAGTGATCGACTTCAAAGTGAAAGCCTTCAGTGAGAAGCCATTTGTGAGATAGCCACATATGTTTCAGTTTGTTTGTGATAGTTTCAATAGACCCGGACAGAGATGTGAGTAGGCGATGCTAAGAGAAAATTTCAGCGATCTGGTATATCTGGTCATGGTCGCACGTGAACGCAGCTTTACCCGTGCCGCAGCCAAATTGGGTGTCTCTCAATCCGCACTAAGCCATGCGATGCGCGGTCTGGAAGAGCGGCTTCAGACGCGTCTGTTGACGCGCACCACCCGCAGCGTGGCACCCACCGAAGCCGGTGAACAACTCATCCAAAATATCGCGCCCTTAATGTCCGATATTGAAAAAGCGCTGGTGGCATTGACTGAGCATCAGACACGCACCTCGGGGAATATCCGGATTACCGCCGGTGAACATGCGCTGCACTCTACGCTTTGGCCTTTAATTAAGCCGTATCTTCAGGAATACCCTGAAGTGAACATTGAACTCTCAGTGGATAACACGCTGACTGACATTGTTAGCGGCCGTTTTGATGCAGGGGTGAGATTAGGCGAACAGGTGGAAAAAGATATGGTGGCGGTGCGTATCGGCCCGGACTGGAGAATGCTGGTGGTTGCCACCCCCGAATATTTCAAAAATCACGGCATTCCTGAAACACCCTACGAGTTGCAGCATCACAACTGTATCAATATGCGCTTGCCAACATTGGGTGGATTATATAGCTGGGAGTTCACCAAAGATAAAAAAGAGATTCGCGTAAAAGTTGAAGGGCAGCTTATTTTCAATAACCTCAGTTCGCGTATTGAAGCAGCACTTAGCGGAATGGGGATTGTGTATGCGCCTGAGGATTCCGTGCGGAAATATATTGACGAAGGGTTGTTGCAGTGTGTACTGATTGACTGGTGCGAACCCTTTAGTGGTTACTATTTATATTATCCCAGCCGCAAACAGCACACGGCGGCGTTCTCTAAATTGATTGAAGCGGTGCGCTATCAGGGTTGAGTGTTTACAGGCCAACGCTTTGTTTAAATATTGACCATGGCATCAAATCATTCCTACTCCTTATTGAGGCGACTTTTTGACAAAAAAGAGTCGCCTTTCGATTCGCTTTATTTCCTTTACTGTCCGCTGCATCCGCAACCACGCATGAGGGCCAGGCTTCCTGGTTCCGCGTAACCCGTGACGCTCACTCATTGGTGAATTTAACTCATAGAGGCATTCAGCTGGCGGGTATTCTGCTTTTCACTATTATTTGTAAGGATAAAAAATTCCCCCTTCAAATCGCCTTTTGTGAGCGGAGCATGACCAATGGGAGCCCATACCGATGGAACTGCATATCAACAATAAGACCTACCAAACAGATGCTGACGCGGATACCCCATTACTGTGGGTGATCCGGGACGATTTGGCCATGACAGGCACCAAGTATGGCTGCGGCCTGGCGCAATGCGGCGCATGTTCAGTGATGATCGACGGACAGGTTGTTCGTTCCTGCGTTACGCCAGTGGAGAAAGCCGTGGGTAAACAGATCACCACTATCGAAGCTATCGAAAGTGATGACTTAGGCAAGCGACTGGTGGAAGCGTGGATCAAATATCAGGTACCTCAATGTGGCTATTGCCAGTCGGGCCAGGTGATGGCGGCAAGGGCACTGTTGCAATCTAATGCGCAGCCTTCCGAGCAAGAGATTGCCGCTGCAATGGTCAACCTGTGCCGTTGCGGAACCTATAACGCCATCCGTGCGGCGATTCATGAAGTTGCTGGCATGGAGGCGAAGGCATGATTCGCTTTGAAGACACTGCCGAAATATTGGGCGAACAGCCCGCTAATCTCTCGCGCCGCCGCTTTTTGCTGGCCAGCAGCAGCCTGGCCGGTGCTTTTGTGCTGGGTGTGGGTTTACCCATTGGCGAAGGACGGGCGCAATCTGCCGACGTTGTGCTGCCTCCTGGCACGCGTGTGCCAGCTTTCCTGGAAATTCGCCCCAATAGCTCAATCAAATTCCTTTCGCCTTTTGTCGAAGGTGGACAGGGGATTTTTACCGCCATGGCGCAAATCGTCGGGGAGGAACTGGATGCCGATCCCGCCACTTTTGTGGTTGAGAATGCGCCCGCCGGTTC
>NZ_JZRH01000047.1:0-212245 GCF_000963985.1 Pantoea sp. BL1
AGCCCCGTCCGTTCCGCCACTTAATTGATAAGCCCTGACTTGATAAGTCAGGGCTTTTTCATGTCTAAAATCCAAGCTCAATTGTTGATTTAATCGCAATATTCTTCTGCTTATAAGCGGATTTTTCAGCAATAATAATGCTGCCACAATGCTCCTCATCGAAATCATTCATAAAACGATGAGGAAAACATGACAATCCCTGCCTTTGGTTTAGGTACCTTCCGCCTGCAAGACGATGTTGTAATTCATTCCGTAAAGACCGCACTGGAACTGGGTTATCGTGCCATCGACACCGCGCAAATCTATGAAAATGAGGCTGCTGTTGGCCATGCCATCGCTGAAAGTGGCATAGCGCGTGATCAACTGTTTATTACCACCAAGATTTGGATCGAAAACCTCTCAGCAGAAAAACTGATACCGAGTTTGCAGCAGAGCCTGTCAAAACTACGTTCTGACTATGTCGATCTTACTCTGATTCACTGGCCATCTCCCGGTGCTGCGGTCTCAGTGAAGGAGAGCATGCAGGCATTAATGACCGCTAAAGAGATGGGCCTGACACGACAAATTGGAATCTCAAATTTCCCAATTGCGCTAATGAAAGAGGCGATTGAAGCGGTGGGTATCGAAAATATCGCAACCAACCAAATTGAGCTGCATCCTTTCCTGCAGAACCGAGAGGTCGTCGAGTTTTCAAAACAGCAGGGGATACATATCACGTCTTATATGACGCTGGCTTACGGTGAAGCATTGAAGGATGGCACGATTCAGGCTATTGCACAAAAGCATCAGGCAACGCCTGCACAAGTTGTGCTGAGTTGGGCGATGCAATCAGGCTATGCCGTTATTCCTTCATCAACCAAGCGTGAAAACCTGGCCAGTAACATTGTGGCTGCTCGCGTTGAGCTTGATGCGGAAGATATGGCACAAATCGCGGCCCTGGATCGCCAGCAGAGACTGGTGAGTCCAGAAGGCCTTGCACCAGACTGGGATTAAGTCAGATATTTATCAGCCCTGCATTCGCCAGGGCTGATGATTGACCCATTCACTGAGAAAGTCGATAAAGGCGCGTACGCGCTGACTCACTCCTAGATCGCTGTAATAAACCGCATTAAAAGGCATTTCAACGGGCACGCGCTGTTCTGCCAATATCTCAATGAAGGTTCCATCCGCAATTTCGCTATCGACCATGTAATCGGACAGGCAAGCAATGCCCTGATCATCAAGGCACAGTTGTTTGATAGTTTCACCACTATTCGAGGACATTCCCGGCTCAATGTCATAGAGATCGCGGCCATTATCTGAAATTGGCCAGCGATTTAAACGCAATGGTTCAACAAAGCCAAGGCATTCATGGTGAGCAAGATCGGTTGTGGAAGTAGGAACGCCATATTTCGCTAAATATGCCGGGGTCGCTACCAGTTTGCGATAACTGATAAACAATAAGCGCGCCCGTAAAGTTGAGTCTGTCAGATTGCCTGCGCGAATGGCCACGTCGACCTTACGTTCAATTAGATTGATAAAACTCTCAGATGAAATCAGCGACAGGCTAACGTCAGGATAGCGCTCTCGAAAGGGTTTAATCATGGGAAGAATCAAATGCAGGATGACCGGTGTAGCGGCATCGATGCGCAGTACCCCTTTTGGTGCTTGCTGATGCTCCGTCAACTCATTCTCGGCATTAGACATCTCCTGCATCAGTTTTTGCACGCGTCGGAAGTAGTGCTCACCTTCGTGTGTCAGTGCGAGTTGGCGCGTTGTGCGCGTCAGCAATGCCACACCCAATTTATTCTCAAGCTTTTTTACTGTGCGGCTAACGGCTGAATTGGCCATCTGTAATTGCTCGGCGGCTCGGCTAAAACTGCCGCTTTCGACCACGGCAATAAAGACTTTTAACTCATCTGATGACGCTTTCATTATGCTCTCCACAGCAAAAGTCTATTGTTACTTTGCACCTTTTTGTCATTAAAGCATGAGTCGATAATCACGCCCATCAAAACATTTCTGGGAGTTAATCATGCCACTTGCACTCTGGGCGCTGACCATCAGCGCCTTCGCTATCGGAACCACCGAATTTGTTATCGTGGGTCTGATCCCTACAATTGCAGAACAGCTCAGCATCACACTGCCTTCAGCAGGAATGCTGGTTTCTATCTATGCGCTGGGTGTCGCGATCGGCGCACCTGTACTCACCGCGTTAACTGGAAAGCTGCCGCGTAAGCAGTTGCTCATGAGTCTCATGGTGCTCTTCACAGCAGGTAATCTGGTGGCATGGTTAGCTCCCAACTATGAGACGCTGGTGATTGCGCGTATGTTAACGGGGCTGGCACATGGCGTCTTCTTTTCTGTTGGGTCAACGATTGCTACGAGCCTGGTCAGCAAAGAAAAAGCGGCGAGTGCCATCGCCATTATGTTCGGTGGTTTAACCGTAGCACTGGTCACGGGCGTACCTCTGGGCACCTTGATTGGTCAGCACTTTGGCTGGCGTGAAAGTTTCCTTGCGGTTTCGCTGTTAGGTGTCATTGCATTGGTCAGCAGTATGATTCTGGTGCCGCGTAATATTGCACAACCCCCTGTTACCACGCTGGCACAACAAGCTCGTGTGATGGTCAATCCACGCCTGCTGCTCATTTATACCATCACGGCGCTGGGCTATGGTGGCGTATTCACGGCATTCACTTTTCTGGCGCCGATGATGCAGTCGCTGGCTGGGTTCTCACCTTCCGCAGTGAGTGTCATTTTGCTGGGATACGGTATTTCCGTGGCTATCGGTAATATTTGGGGCGGTAAACTGGCCGACCGTCATGGCGCAGTGTCTGCATTAACGCTGATATTTGCTGCATTGGCCGTATTGTTGCTGCTGTTTCAGTTTACCGCCAGTTCGCACTATATGGCGTTGGTGACAGTTTTGGTGATGGGAATCTTTGCTTTTGCTAACGTGCCGGGGTTACAGGTTTATGTGGTGCAAAAAGCAGAATCCTACGCGCCTGGTGCAGTGGACGTGGCTTCAGGTCTGAATATTGCGGCGTTTAACATTGGTATCGCGCTGGGCTCATTAGTAGGAGGGCATATCGTTGAGCACTACGGGTTGGCTCAAACGCCTTGGGTCGGTGCAGTAATCGTGTTTTTCGCGCTATTACTGGTACGTTTGAGCGGTCAACTTGACAAGTCGCGTGCAGAATTAGCGGCGGAATAGGGCCACTAAAAATCGCCAGATGAAGTGAACCCCGAAAGTGGGATATCCAGCAAGTAGGGGAATTAGCTTCACTTTGCTGTGAAGCTAATTCCGACAATCAACAACGCCAATTGAAACCCAGCCCTAAAATCCCTATAACTGTCAGGTGAAGTTGTAGTCGTAAATCAGCCAGGCGGGAAAGTGCGAAAGAAAACTTATGCAATGCGTTATACAGCGGGTCAGCCTGCAGAGCGGATATTCCCGCCTGGGGCGATGTTGCATCTGGGGCAGGCGCTGCCGCCTGGTGCACCGTTACCTGCGGATCCTGCCTTGCGGGTTTTAGTGTGGAATATCTTCAAGCAGCAGCGGGCAGACTGGATGTCCGTGCTGCAAGGATTCGGCAAAGATGCTCACCTGGTTTTACTCCAGGAAGCACAAACCACCCCTGAACTGGTCAAATTCGCCACCAGTAACTATCTGGCGGCCGATCAGGTACCTGCCTTCGTCTTACCTCAGCACCCTTCGGGCGTGATGACGCTGGCTTCTGCGCATCCTGTGTATTGCTGTCCATTGCGTGAACGCGAACCTTTGTTACGCCTGGCTAAGTCGGCGTTGGTGACGGCCTATCCACTGCCGACTGGCGAGATGCTGATGGTGGTCAACATCCACGCGGTGAATTTCAGCCTTGGCGTGGATGTCTACAGCAAGCAACTCGGGCCGATTGGCGAACAGATTCAACATCACCGCGGACCGGTGATCATGGCCGGCGATTTCAACGCCTGGAGCCGCCAGCGCATGAACGCGCTTTATCGCTTTGCTGAAGAGATGACATTGCAGGAAGTGAATTTCACGGATGACCATCGCCGTAAAGCGTTTGGTCGTCCTTTAGATTTTGTCTTCTACCGGGATATGAAAGTCAGCGAGGCTTCTGTGCTGGTCACGCGCGCTTCAGATCACAATCCACTGCTGGTTGAGTTCAATTCAACGTATCCCATCGGGCGTTAATATACGCATACTGTCTGACAAATGACTAAAGAATAAGCTGAAGGGTGTCGGCGAGAAGGGTTGTGGACGGCAGAAAATGAAAAAGGCTGACAAAAGTCAGCCTTTTCGACGCATTAGGTATCAGGTGTTGCGCTATTCTTCACAAACAGCGTGAGCTTATCGCCCGGCTGAATGTCTTTAGCGTCACTGTTCCAGCGCATAACATCCTGGGTGTTCACACCATGACGTTTTGCAATACTGGCAAAAGAATCACCCTTACGTACACGGTAGGTGATGCTGTTGCCGTTATCAGCCAACTGCGTTGCTTTGCCGCCAACAGTCAACTTCTGACCGATGCGAACTGAAGCACTTCGCAGGTTGTTCTGCTGTTTCAGTGCACTGACGCTAACGCCAAGCTTGTTAGCAATTGCCGACAAGGTGTCGCCTTTGCGTACCGTATAGTTGTTTCCTGCTGCACTGACTTTCGCCATTTCAACAGGCTGCACGGATGCAATGTCACCGGATGCCAGTGAATTGCGCAGCTTAGCAACGTTGGACTTAGGCACCATAATATAGTGCGGTCCGTTTGGCGCAGTGGTGCCATTTTTATAACCGGCGTTGAAGCTCTTCAACTTGTTGAGCGACATACCGGCCATATCTGCGGCCTGCGTCAGTTCAATTTGCTGCCCCACTTCAACACGTGCTAAAGCACGGCTTTCGTTTGGAGTCGGCAACTTGATACCGTACTGCTTGTTGTTCTTGAGGATTTCACTCAAGGCCAACATCTTAGGTACATAGACCGTAGTTTCGCGTGGTAACGATAAGTGCCAGAAATCAGTCGGCTTGCCGCGCGCCTTATTCTGTTTTATCGCTTTCAGCACTCGTCCTTCACCGCTGTTATAGGCGGCCACTGTTAACAACCAGTCACCGTCAAACATACCGTTCAGACGCTGCATCATATCCAGCGCAACTTTGGTCGAGGCCACCACATCGCGGCGTCCGTCATACCATTGGTTCTGTTTCAAACCATAGTTTTTGCCCGTTTGTGCAACAATCTGCCAGATGCCAGCGGCATTCGCAGAAGATGTTGCATGTGGGTCAAAAGCGCTCTCCACTATGGGTAGCAGTACCAGTTCCATCGGCATTTTACGTTTCTGTATCTGCTCGACAATCCAGTACATGTACGGCTCTGCCCGTAATGTTACATCGTGGAGATAGCTCTTATTTTTTAAAAACTTTGTTTTTTGTTCGCGGATCCGGGGGTTTTCCGGAATCCCCATCTTCAACTCGTCACTAATGTGATTCCAGAGATCGGTATCTTCTGCGAGGCTTGTTCCATCATCCTGCCAGCGCTGCGATAATAATTGATCTCCGTACTTTCCATTTTCACCTTGACCAGCTGAAGACAGGCTCTGTGCATGCTGTACGGGGATATTGGCGTCATTCCTTGATGCCTGACATCCTACCAGCAAGACCGAGGCGAGTAAGATCGCTTTAGCCTTCATGTGTGTGTCAATAGTTCGCTTAAAAGACGAGCAACTATACGTTAGGGGTACACACAACACAACCTTAAATATCAAAAACGGTCTTTCTTCCCGCGTAGATCAGCGAAAGTTTGCCATAACGGAGAGGAAGTAACATTAGTCCCTAAAGCCTTTTGTAAATCAGCATCTTGCGTTCGGAGAAATAAATTTATTTCCCGCTCTAATGCCAATTTTGTTGGCAAAGTGATGCGGTTTTCTGCGCGTAAGTCCTTAATTTGCTGATACCTTGCCAAAATTTTGGGGTCATGAGGCAGAATAGCCGCAGCAAACTTCATATTGGATAAAGTGTACTCATGAGCGCAACAAATCAGGGTGTCTGCAGGAAGTTTATTAAGCTTTTGAAATGAATCAAACATTTGTTCTGCTGTGCCTTCAAATAATCTTCCACAACCGCCAGAAAACATCGTGTCACCACAGAAAAGATAAGGTGAACTGAAATATGAGATATGTCCTAAAGTGTGTCCGGGTGTTGCGATGACACTGAAATTTAGCCCAAGCAGGGTAAATTCATCATTCTCGGCGACGATATGTTTTGCCCCCTTATCCGCCGTTTCCTCTGGCCCGTAAACCGCCATATTGGGATAGTGTTGCAGTAACTCGGCGACACCGTCGACGTGGTCGTGATGATGATGCGTGAGCAAAATGGCCACCGGTTGCCACTTGTTGACTCTGATTTTATCCAGCACCGGTTGAGCCTCGCCGGGATCGACAATCAGGCAGTTTTTATCATCGTCCGTCAGTGTCCAGATGTAGTTATCCTGCAACGCGGGAATACTGGTAAGATTCATAAACACCTCTCTGGTCGTAGAAAAAGGATGATGGTAGAGCATGAAGCCAGCGAAAACACGCCAAATTCTGACTGCGCCGCGCTCCTGGCGCGATATGCCATGGGGCGATTATTTTCGCGATGCACTCACGCAGCAGTTGCAGCCTTACCTTGGAAAGCTGTATGGCTTTCATATGCTTAAACTTGGCAGCCTTAGCGCAGAAATCAATACCAGCCAGTGTGCCATATCGCATCAGGTAAATGTGGGCATTGAGGGCGATGACTTGCAGGTGATCGCCAATACCACGCAATTACCATTTGAAGCGAAATCGATTGATGCCTGCCTGATGGCGCATACCCTGGCGTGGAGTCAGGATCCCCATCGCGTGCTACGAGAAGTGGATCGCGTCCTGATTGATGATGGTTGGATGATTATCAGCGGGTTCAACCCCTTCAGCCTGCTCGGTATCAGCAAAGGTATCCCGGGTTTGCACGCGCGCGCGCCATGGAGCGGACGCATGTTCAGCCAGGTACGCTTGCTCGACTGGCTCAGCCTGCTCAACTATGAAGTGGTTTATCGCACCCGTTTTCAAGTGGTGCCGTGGCATCGGCAGGGCGGCAAAGTGATCAGTGCGCACCTGCCCGCGCTGGGATGTCTGAACATTGTGGTGGCACGCAAACGAACATTCCCATTAACGCCCACCAAAGCGAAGAAGAGCTTAAACAAAGCGCAGGTCAGGCAAACGGTAAATGCCACGCGCCAGTTTCGTGAAGTGAAGGATCAGGATTCGACCTGATAGCCAACATCATCCTGCGTGGGATGACCGGCCGCGCTGCGCGCCAGTTCATCGCAGCGTTCATTTTCCGGGTGACCGGCGTGGCCTTTTACCCATTCCCACTTGATTTCATGGTGGCTGAGCGCAAGATCGAGCCGCTTCCAGAGATCGACATTTTTCACCGGCTTTTTATCGGCCGTTTTCCAGCCGCGCTTTTTCCAGTTATGAATCCAGCTGGTGATGCCCTGACGCACATACTGACTGTCGGTGCTGAGTACCACTTCGCAGGGCTGCGTTAACGCTTCTAACGCCACAATCGCCGCCATCATTTCCATGCGGTTGTTGGTGGTGAGTCGATAACCGGCGCTGAACTCTTTTTCATGCGGGCCATAACGTAAAATGGCGCCGTAACCGCCGGGGCCGGGATTGCCCAGGCAGGATCCATCGGTGAATATCTCTACCTGTTTGCGCATCTCTGGTAGACTTCCTTCTGACAAAACGCCAAGTCTGACATAAAACGAGCCCTATGAGCACTGCAAATAACCGCCAGATCGTCCTCGATACCGAAACCACCGGCATGAACATGATCGGTGTGCACTATGAAGGACATCGCATCATTGAAATCGGTGCGGTTGAGGTCATTAACCGTCGCCTGACCGGCAACAACTTCCATATGTATCTCAAGCCCGATCGGCTGGTGGATCCGGAAGCCTTTGGTGTACACGGTATTGCCGATGAGTTTCTTGCCGATAAGCCCATGTTTGCAGACATCGCTGATGAATTCCTGGAATACATCCGTGGTGCGGAGTTGGTGATCCACAACGCCTCGTTCGATATCGGCTTTATGGACTATGAGTTTGGCATGCTGAAGCGCGACATCGGCAAAACCGACACCTTCTGTCAGGTGACGGATAGCCTGGCGATGGCGCGTAAAATGTATCCAGGCAAGCGCAACAGCCTTGATGCGCTCTGTAATCGCTACGAAATCGACAACAGCAAACGAACGCTGCACGGCGCATTGCTCGATGCCGAAATCCTGGCGGAAGTGTTCCTGATGATGACGGGCGGCCAAACTTCGCTGGCCTTCTCCGCGGATGTCGATCAGAACAGCCAAAATACCGGCGATAACATCCAGCGCATTGTGCGTCCGAGTTCAGGATTACGCGTGGTCAACGCCAGCGATGATGAGATCATTGCACATGAAAGTCGTCTGGATTTGGTGCTGAAGAAGGGCGGAAGCTGCCTGTGGCGTGCCTGAATGGGCTGAATTTGCGTGGAAAAGCAACGTTAAGTCGAAAAAATCGGCAAACGATTCATTCCCTCAGAAAAAGCATTGACGGTTCATAAGGCTGCCATTAATATTCGCCTCGTTCTCGACGGGGAACAAAGCGCGGAGCGGTAGTTCAGTTGGTTAGAATACCTGCCTGTCACGCAGGGGGTCGCGGGTTCGAGCCCCGTCCGTTCCGCCAATCATTAAAGAAGCCGATGCAGAAATGCATCGGCTTTTTGCTTTTTCAGGCTGGCATCGGCGCCAACCTGATCATTAGATCAATCCTTCTGCACCGCCACTTCCTGACGGTAAGTACCCACAGAGACTTCACGATCGGCGCGTGCCAGCCAGCGATAGCAACCCGCACCTAATGCCACACCAATAAACCAGCTGAAGTTTGCAACAGCATGCAGTGACGGAATAAAGCTGATCACCAGGCAAATACCTACCGACGGCAGCAGTGCAGCAATCGCTTTCGGGTTAAAGCCACCGCGATACCAGTAGCGTCCCTTTGGCGTGTCATCAAACAGGTCGTCCACGTAAACCTTGCTGCGCTTAATCAGATAGAAATCGGCCACCAAAATGCCAAACAGCGGTCCGATAAAGGAGCCCAGCACATCCAGCGTGTAATGAATCAACTCCGGTGACTGGAACAGATTCCATGGCGTCAGCAGTACAGAACCCACTGCGGCAATCATTCCGCCGGTACGGAAACTGATTTTCTGCGGTGAGCAGTTTGAGAAGTCGAACGCCGGGGAAACAAAGTTTGCCACGATGTTGATGCCGATAGTGGCGATAATCATGGTGAGTAAACCAATCGCGACGGCGACATCATTGCCAACCATGCTCACGGTCTCAATCGGATCGGTAATCATGCGGCCGAACAGCGACTGCGTACCCGACACGATCACCACGGTGACAATCGAGAACAGCAGAAAGTTAAACGGCAGGCCCCAGCGGTTACCCCGGCGGATTTCCCCCATGCTTTTGCCGTAGCGAGAGAAGTCACCAAAGTTGAGCAGTGGACCGGAGAAATAGGAGACCACTAATGCGGTGGCGGTGATCATCTGCCAGGTTTGCTCACCAGTACTCAACTGCTTGCTGGCCAGCGTAAAGGAGATACCGTCAAAGCCGGTTTTGTATACAATCCAGCCCGCTAGCGCCACCATCACCACGTAGACAGCCGGACCCGCCACATCGATAAAGCGTTTAATCGCGCTCATGCCGTGCCAGAACACCATGGCCTGCAGGAACCACATCACACCGAAACAGCACCAGCCCAGTTGAGATAATCCCAGCCAGCTGCTTTGCGTCATGCCACTCAGTGAAGGGAAGAACTTCAGCAGCACCAGCATTAGTGCGTTGGCAGCTAAGTAGGTTTGAATGCCATACCAGGCGAAGGCGATCAGGCCGCGAATCACCGCGGGGATATTGGCACCAAACACGCCGAATGCCTGCCGTGAAATCACCGCGTAAGGTACGCCTGCCATCTGACTCGGTTTGGCGACGAGATTGGCACACAGCTGCACGATGCAGATACCCACTAACAGACAAAGCAGTACCTGCCAGCTCGCCAGTCCCAGGGTAAAGAAGCTGGCGGCGACCACATAGCCGCCCATGCTGTGCACATCCGACATCCAGAAAGAGAAAATGTTATACCACGACCAATTCTGGTCGCGCGTCGGCGCCAGATCCTCGTTACACAGGCGTGGACTGTAGTGGGCGTTGGCTCCAGAGGCCACCCCGGAGGTCACTTCAGAATGATTTGGCATGAAACCTGCTCCTCTCACAACATGGGAAAATTAATCACAACGTGAAACGGTATTGCAGGATCCAGGCCAGAATTGATTTCTTGTATACAAAAAATTAATTTCACGTATACGATATGACTGTGCACAGTCACTGACCGGAGCAGGTAATGAAGAGCGAAACAGGCCAGAAAACGGCGGCCGATCTGAATGATCGCGACGAACCCATCTATCAGGCGTTACTCACCGCCATTGTGGAACATCAGCTGCCACCGGGCAGTAAATTGCCAGAAGAGGCACTATCAGAAGTGTTTGGTGTGAGCCGAACCGGCATTCGCAAGGTGCTGCAGCGCCTCGCCGCGGTGCAAATGATCACCCTGTCGCCCAGGCGTGGTGCACAAGTGGCCACGCCGGGCGTTGATGAGGCGCGCGATATCTTTGCCACACGCAGCTTACTCGAGTGCGCCAATTTGCCCGCGGTGCTGGCTCACGTGCAGCCACCGCACCTTGCTGCCCTGAGCACACTCATTGAGGAAGAGCAGAAGGCACACGAACAGCACGATGGCGCAGCGGCAATTCGGCTCTCTGCGGCTTTTCATATTCAGCTACAGGCGATTTCCGGTAATCAGGTGCTGACGGATATGGTGACTCGCTTGACACAGCGCTCATCATTAGTGATTGCCGCCTATGGTGCGCCCTGGCAGCGCGGATGTCGTTGCGATCATCATGATCGGCTGGTGGATCTACTGCGACAGAAAGATCTTCCCGCGCTCACCGCAGCCTTACAGCATCATTTCGAACATATCGTGGCGAGCCTGCATTTTGAGCGCAGCGGCGAAACGTTACCCGACTTCACCCGGTTATTTTCCGGTCACAATGGAGCTGCATCATGAGCCTGATTCAGGTGATCAACCCCAATACCAGCCTGGCGATGACAGAAACCATCGGTGCAGCCGCGCGTGCGGTAGCGGCACCAGGTACTGAAATCCTGGCCGTGTGCCCGAGTCAGGGGGTGCCTTCGATTGAAGGGCATTTCGATGAAGCCATTGCGGCAATCGGCGTACTGGAACAGGTCAAGCTAGGCAAAGCACAGGGTGTGAGTGGCCACATTATTGCCTGCTTCGGCGATCCGGGGTTGCTGGCCGCGCGTGAACTGGCCAGCGGTCCGGTGATCGGTATTGCGGAAGCCGCGATGCACACGGCAACGCTGGTGGCGACACGCTTTTCAATCGTCACCACGCTACCGCGCACGCTGGTGATTGCCCGCCATCTGCTGCAGCAATATGGCTTTACCCATCATTGTGCGGCGTTGCACGCTATCGATCTCCCGGTGCTGGCGCTGGAAGATGGCAGCGGTGTGGCACAGGAAAAAGTGCGCCAGCGTTGCATTCAGGCGAAGCGAGAAGATGGCAGCGGCGCGATAGTGCTGGGCTGTGGCGGTATGGCCTCACTGGCGCAAGAGCTGACGAAAGAGCTGGGCTTGCCGGTAATAGATGGTGTCAGCGCTGCAGTAAAAATGGTGGAATCGCTGGTGGCGCTCGGCTTTGGCACCAGCAAACACGGGGATTTAGATTACCCGATTGAAAAAGCGCTCAGCGGGGCATTTCAGCACCTAAACTAAGGGCTGGTTGGGGACTGACTAAGGAATTTACAGAATGAGTGATGTATCTGAAAAGAAAGAGTACAGCTTCAACAAAAACTACCCGCGTGACCTGATTGGCTATGCTAACCATCCGCCGCACGCACAGTGGCCGGGCAACGCGAAAGTGGCGGTGCAGTTTGTCCTCAACTATGAAGAGGGGGCAGAAAACAACGTGCTGCACGGCGATGCAGGTTCTGAGCAATTCCTGTCCGATATCATTGGCGCCGCCAGCTACGCCGACCGCCATATGTCGATGGATTCTCTCTATGAATACGGTTCGCGCGCAGGCTTTTGGCGCATTCACAACGAGTTCCAGAAGCGCGGATTGCCATTAACGGTTTTCGGCGTGGCGATGGCGCTGGCGCGTCATCCGGAGATTGTGGACGCAATCAAAACCGCGGATTACGACGTAGTCAGTCATGGCTGGCGCTGGATCCATTATCAGTCGATGGATGCCAAAACCGAACGTCAGCACATGCAGCAGGCGGTGGATGTACTGCGCGATCTGTTTGGTAAAGCGCCCACCGGTTGGTATACCGGTCGCGACAGCCCCAATACCCGCCGCTTAGTGGTGGAGAACGGTGGCTTCAGTTATGACAGCGATTACTACGGCGACGATCTTCCGTTCTGGACGCAGGTGACGTGCCAGGATGGCACGGTGAAACCCCATCTGATCATTCCTTATACGCTGGAATGTAACGATATGCGCTTCGCCTCGCCGCAGGGTTTTAATACCGCCGAGCAGTTCTTTGTCTATCTGCGTGACACCTTTGATGTGCTGTATGAAGAGGGCGACACCGCGCCGAAGATGATGTCGATTGGCATGCACTGTCGACTGCTGGGCCGCCCGGGCAAATTCCGCGCCTTGCAGCGTTTCCTCGACCATATCCAGCAGCATGAGAATGTTTGGGTTTGTACGCGCCAGCAAATCGCCGAACACTGGATGGAGACGCACCCGGCTCCTGCTGTTTAGCGACCTGCGATACTCCGCGCCGACACATTGGGCCGGTACGACATGAACTGTCGTACCGGCCCTGACCACGCCACGAGCATCGGTTTATCACGCTAGCTCATTAAACTCACCTGCGCCGCGACAATCCGCCAGCCGTAAGGCATGCGCACCCATGTTTGTTGCTGGCGACCCATCTTCTCCACGCCTTCACGCGTGAACTCAGTGCTGCACACCGCGTAGTCATCTCCAAAGGTGGTGATCACCGTATTACGTAGCGTGCGATCCAATCCCTTCGATGGACGGGCAGCGCGAAATGCACGGATCTCATCAATGCCATACAGATTTTCCCCTGCGCCCAAACGCACGGTGCGATCGTCGTGCCAGAACAACTCATCCAGCACATCAACATTGTTGCTAACCAGCGCTTCCTCATAACGATAAAACGCAGCGGTCACCTCAGCCAGCACAGCAGGACGATCAATATGTTCAGGTGTCATGGTTACGCATCCATCAGGGTGGTTTGTGGCAGGGTCAACCCTTGCTGCTGCAGTGCCCAGGCGGCGCGCAGTGCAAGATGTTCTTTAAACGGTGCAGCGATTAACTGTAAGCCAATTGGTAATCCGCTGGCGGTTTGCAAAGGCACGGTACAGACCGGCAAGCCGAGGAAGGAAATCGGCTGCGTTAGCATGCCCATACTGGCGCGCGTCGGCAAATCCTGGCCGTTAATGTGAATCGTCTCTTGCCCAATTGTGGTCGCGGTGCAAGGTGTCGCCGGTGCAATCAGGACATCGAATTGTTCAAACAGGGGTAACACCTGCTGTTGAAAATGACGGCGGAAGCGCTGCGCCTGCACATACCACGCGGAAGGCAGCATCGCACCGGCCAGCAGACGCTCGCGAGAGTTCGGTTCGAATTGCTCGGGCACATTGCGCAAAGCGGGCAGATAGTGATTGCCGCCTTCTGAGGCGGTGAGGATAAAGGCTGCTGAGCGGGCAATTTCCGCGTTGGCTAACGTGACTTCTTCGCTGGCATCCAGCGCTTGTGCCACCACTTGCACGGCGGCGCGCGCTTCCTCGCTGCACCAGGTCGAAAAGAAACCGCCCAACACTGCGCTACGTATGCCTTCTGCGCCTTTTACTAATCCGTCACTGGCCGGTTCCTTCGCCTGCGCTGCCTGGAAGGCATCGCTGGCATCGTGACCTTGCAGCGCATCGTACACCAGACTCAAATCTTCCACCGAGCGAGCAAACGGACCGATATGATCGAGGCTGGCAACAAAAGGATGGCTGCCACTGCGCGATAAGCGACCAAAGGTTGGTTTGAGTCCATAGATACCGCACAACGAGGCCGGCACGCGGATCGAACCATTGGTATCGGTGCCCAGTGAGAAGTGCACCAAGCCTGACGCGACGGCCGCCGCCGAGCCGCCCGAGGAACCACCGGCCACGCGGCTCAAATCCCGCGGATTATGGGTCGGGCCATAATGGGTGTTTTCGGTGGTAAAGCCGTAAGCATAGGCATCCATATTCAGCATGCCGGAGAGCAGTGCACCGGACTGACGCAGTTGACTCACCGCCCACGCATCTTCGCAGGCCGCTGCACGTTCACTGAACAAGCTGGCACCAGCAAGGGTGCTGTGACCGGCAACATCAAACAGGTTTTTAACCGCATAAGGAATACCCGCCAGCACAGGCAATACTTCACCGCGCTGGCGTTGCAAATCGACCTGATCCGCCTCGCGCAACATGCGCTGACCGGTGATTTCGGTCCACGCATTGAGCGCTGGATTGTGCTGTTCAATGGCGTTCAACGTCTGTTGCGCCACTTCACGGGCGCTAATATCACCTTGATTCAGCGCATGATTGAGCGCTTTGATGGATAACGATGCCAGTTTCATGGATGGAACACTCCTGCCACTTCCAGCCGGTCATCCAGCGGGAAAGCCATGAGCGGTTCAGCCATGGCGGCGATGCGATTGAACTGCACCAGCAATTCAGCGCGACGTGCTTCGTCCAGCTCCAGAGCCAGAATCTGTTCCATTTGAGCGATATAAGCCGCCCAGTCCGGTTGCGAATGCATGATGGTTTCCTTTAAAAGCCGGCTGCGCTGCCGTTGCTACGTGGATCGAAGGCACCTTCCAGCATGCCGTTATTGTGTCTGACGATGGCGCCAGCGTGGCCGACGACTTCGCTGAAATCAGGCAGCAGCTCAACGTCATGGTCGAGTTCGCGCAACTGCTGCACCGTTTCTGCTGATATGCGCGCTTCGAGTTTGAGAGAGTCAGAGGATTGTCCCCAGGTTCGCCCCAGCAACCAGCGCGGTGCACTGACCGCCTGTTGCAGTGGCTGTCCCTGAATTACGTGGCGGGTAAAAATCGCCGCCTGCGTTTGTGGTTGGCCATCGCCCCCCATTGATCCGTAAACCATCGTGCGACCATCTTTCAGGCGCGCAGCCGCTGGATTTAAGGTATGGAACGGTTGTTTACCGGGTTCCAGCGCCAGCAGATGGCCCGGTTGCAGGCTAAAGGCGGCACCACGGTTTTGCCAGGTAATGCCTGTGCCCGGCAGCACGACGCCGCTGCCAAATTCGTGATAGATACTTTGGATAAAGGAGACGGCTAAGCCGCTGCTGTCCATCACGCCCATCCACACGGTATCGCCAGGACCTCGTCCGGTTCCCCACGGTGCGGCTTGCTGGTGGTTAATTTGCGCCGCCAGTGTGGCAAGGTGATCGGCATCGAGCAGCTCTTGCACATTGAAGTCGATGTGACGTGGATCGGTGATGTGTTTGTCGCGCAAGGCAAAGGCTTTTTTGGTGGCCTCAACAATGCGGTGCACGGTTTGTGCCTCATTCGCCTCTGCCATGTTCAACCGGTCGGTGATGCCCAGAATTGCCAGCGATACCAAACCTTGCGTCGGTGGCGTCATATTCCAGATGTCGCCCTCGCTGTGTGCCAGATGTAACGGCGTGCAGCGGCGCGCGTGCTGTTGCTGAAGATCTTCCAGGGTGATCGGCATACCCAGCGCGGTCATCTCACGTGCCAGATGGTGGGCCAGCTCGCCACGATAGAAACTCTCCAGACCCTGTTCACTCAACACGCTAAGCGTATTGGCAAGCGCGGGCTGGGTAAAACGGCTCCCGGCGCCAGGCACGGTGCCGTCAGGCAAGAAGGTCGCAGCGAAGCCAGGCTGATCAAGCAATTCATGTTGCTTTGCGGCAGTGGCCGCAGCCTGCGATGCGGTAACAGGAATGCCATCGGCAGCATAGCGAATAGCGTCACGCAGTAAACGGGCTAACGGCAACGGCGCAGAACCTAGCTCTTCAGCCAGCGTTAACGCCTCCTGCCAGCCACTCACCGTGCCCGCTACGGTTAGCGCGGCTTTAGGACCGCGATGCGGAATGTGGCTTTCGCCGTGATAGAAGTCGAGGTGGGCCAGCGAGCCTGCTGCGCCACTGGCATCGATAGCGATAGGATCGCCATTGGGCGGCACGACCAACCAAAAGCCATCGCCACCCAAGCCGTTCATGTGCGGATAGACAACCGCGATAGTGGCCGCGGCTGCCACCATCGCTTCAATCGCGTTGCCGCCTTCGCGTAAAACCGCCAGTGCGCTTTCACTGGCGAGATGATGTGGGGTGACGGCCATGCCGAGCGGAGCCATGTTGCTCTGTATCATAGTGAACTCTTCATCATTGATTCTTTTGTAGGGAGGATTGGGTTAGTGGTCGCCGTAATGGGAGCCCCTACAAATCCGTGAGGTGATCTAAGCAAGAGCTGTTCCAGTTTTGGTCGGACATCAATGTGGATCGATTTGTGCTAGCTTGTGATGAAACGAAAGTTACAGGACCCATGATGAAACAGCTTGATGAACGCCTTCGCAGTCACTATCCGCAACTGTCGCCGCAGGAGCAGCGTATTGCTGATTTTGTGTTTGACCATTTTGATGACCTGATCAGCTACAACAGCGCAGAGCTGGCGCGGCTGAGCGGGGTATCGAAGGCGACAGTCAGCCGCCTGTTTAAACGTCTGGGCTATGAGAAATACAAGGACATGCGTGATGAGCTGCGTACGTTGCGTCAGAGCGGCATGCCCCTCACCGACAATCGCGATGCGGTGCAGGGCAATACCTTACTGTCGCGTCATTACAAGCAGGAGATGGCCAACCTGACGCAGTGGGTGAACAGCATCGACCCGCAGCAGTTTGGCGAAGTGATTCAGGCACTGGGTGTTGCAAAGCGGGTGTTTATTATCGGCATGCGTAACGCCTATCCGGTGGCATTGCACCTGCGTCAGCAGCTGATGCAGGCGCGTCCGCAGGTACATGTGCTCCCGCAACCCGGCCAGACGCTGGGCGAGGAGCTGGTGGATATCACATCCGAAGATATCGTGGTGGTGATGGCCTTCCGTCGCCGTCCACGCATCATCCGCCCCCTGATGCAGCAGTTACAGCAGAGCAACATCCCGGTGCTGGCGCTGTGCGAGCCGCAGGCGCAGGGCATTATCACCCTGGCACACTGGCAGCTGTGTGCGCCGCTCGACAGCGTTTCGGCCTTTGATAGCTATGCCTCGGCGATGAGTCTGATCAACCTGCTGGCGAATGCACTGCTGCATGAAATGCTGTCGCAAGGTCGTCAGCGTATTCATCAAATTGCCGATCTTTATCAGCATCTGGATGAACTGGAACACCGATAGAGGGCACCACTTTGGTGCTTTGCACCTTTTTGGAACGTGATGTCATACGGGCGAAAAGCCCGTTTTTTTCGTCTTATAATCCGCGTTTATTGGTTTTCCTTCACGTTATTCCTCGAGTGATGCGGTTGGCACATTAGTTGCAAATCGATTTATCAAGAATCTTTTGTTTCACGATAAACTCACCGGGGTGCATAATGAAAAAAGTTTTACTGGCAGTCGCAGGCGCAGCATTGCTGATGGCTCAGGTCGGCAGTGCGATGGCCGATCAGCTACAAGACATTCAGAAGCGTGGCGTCATCCGCATTGCGGTGCCGCAGGACTTCCCGCCGTTTGGTTCAGTTGGCACGGATTTGCAGCCGCAGGGCTATGACATCGACATGGCCAAGTACCTGGCAAAGGAGATGAAACTGAAGTTGCAGCTGGTCCCTGTTTCCAGTGCCAACCGCGTGCCATATCTGCAAACCGATAAAGTGGATCTGGTGATTTCCAGCATGGGCAAAAACGCCGAACGCGAGAAAGTGATCGATTTCAGCCGTGCCTATGCGCCGTTCTTCCTCGGCGTATTTGGTCCAAAAGGCGAGCCGCTGAAAGATGCGGCGGCATTGAGCGGCAAATCAATTGGTGTGACGCGCGGTGCAGTGGAAGACATGGTGTTGAGCGATGTGGCGCCAAAAGATGCGCAGGTGAAGCGTTATGAAGATAACAACACCACGCTGTCTGCTTACCTGTCAGGCCAGGTGCAGTATGTTGCAACCGGTAACCTCGTAGTAGCGGCCATTGCGCGCCAGAACGCAGAAAAAGCACCGGTGCCGCAGTTCATGCTGAAAGATTCACCGTGCTTTATCGGTCTGAAGAAAGATGAACCAGCGCTGAAAGACAAAGTGAATGCGTTGATTGAGCAGGGCATCAAAGACGGTACGCTGAACAAGTTGTCAGAAGAGTGGCTGAAAGCCCCACTGCCAGCCAACCTCGGCGCATAACGCAATGATTGGGCAACTCAATTTTGCAGATCTCTGGCCGCACTGGCCAGAGTTACTGGCAGGGCTGTGGGTCACGATTCAGATAACGGTTCTCGCCACGGTGGGCGGGGTGAGTCTGGGGATTCTCGGCGCGGCACTGCGCAGTGGTAAACCGAGCTGGGCGAGTCGCATCTGGGGCGTTTATGTCGAACTGATCCGTAATACGCCATTTGTGGTACAGCTGTTTTTTATCGTCTTTGGTTTGCCCAATCTTGGTCTGAAACTGACGGCGGGCGAAGCGGCGCTGCTGGCGATGTTAATTAACCTCGGCGCTTACAGCACCGAAATTATTCGTGCCGGCATTCAGGTGACGCCGAAAGGGCAATGGGAAGCGGGCCGTGTGCTGGGGTTGACCCGCACGCAAACCTTTATCCGCGTGGTACTGCCGCCGTCGCTGCAACGTATTTATCCGGCGCTGGTCAGCCAGTGCATCATTGTGATGCTGGGTTCATCGGTGGTGTCGCAGGTGTCGTACGAAGAGTTGACCTTTGCCGCCAACCTGATTCAGTCGCGTACTTTCTTGAGTTTTGAAGTCTATCTGGTGACCACGTTGATCTATCTGGCGTTGTCGATTGCCATGCGACAGCTGCTGCTGGCGCTGGGGCGTAAATGGTTTGGAGCGCAGCCCGCATGACAACCTTTACTGACTGGGACATCCTGCGCAATCTGCTGCTGGCGGCGCGCTGGACGATTTTACTGTCGCTGGTGGCCTTCTTTGGCGGCACGCTGGTGACCTTGCCATTGCTGTTTTTGCGTCTGCTAAAACGCCCCTGGCTGACGCGCCTGATTCGCTGCTACACCGAACTGTTTCAAGGTACGCCGTTGTTGATGCAGCTGTTCCTCGCCTTCTTTGGCGTCGGGCTGTTTGGCATTGATGTGGCGCCCTGGACCGCCGCTTCGCTGGCATTAACTTTCTACACCAGCGCATTTTTGGTGGATATCTGGCACGGCAGTATTCGTGCGCTGCCGAAAGGCCAGTGGGAAGCATCGCGCTGCCTCGGCCTGAGTTTTGGTCAAACGCTGTTTCGCGTGGTGGCACCACAGGCGATTCGCATCGCCATCGCGCCGACCGTGGGCTTTGCCGTTCAGGTGATCAAAGGCACCGCGCTGGCATCGATTATCGGTTTCGTCGAGCTGACTAAAGCCGGCACTATTTTGAACAATGTGACGTATCAGCCCTTTAAGGTATTTGGCCTGGTGGCGCTGGGTTACTTCCTGATGTGTTATCCGCTGTCGCGTTACAGCCAGTACCTGGAGAAAAAATTCAATGCCGCTCATCACCATTAATCAGGTCCAGAAGTACTACGGCGACAACCACGTTCTGAAAGGTGTCGATCTGGATATCGACAACGGCGAGGTGATTTCGATCATCGGCCGCAGCGGCTCGGGCAAAAGTACCTTGCTGCGCTGCATGAACGGACTGGAAGGCTACCAGGAAGGCAGCATCAAACTCGGCGGTATGACGATCACCGACCGTGAATCACAGGCGCGTGAAATCAGCCGCTCGGTGGGCATGGTGTTCCAGAACTTCAACCTGTTCCCGCACATGACCGCGCTGGAAAACGTGATGCTGGCGCCGCGCCGGGTACTGAAGAAAAGCGAAACTGAATGCCGCGAGCTGGCGACGCAGATGCTGGAAAAGGTCGGCCTTGGCGAACGCATTAACTACTACCCGGCCAATTTATCCGGTGGTCAACAGCAACGTGTGGCGATTGCCCGTGCGCTGGCGATGCAGCCGAAAGTATTACTCTGTGACGAGATCACCTCAGCGCTCGATCCTGAACTGGTGGGCGAAGTGCTGAAGGTGCTGGAACAGCTAGCTGCCGAAGGCATGACCTTGATCCTCGTTACCCATGAAATGAACTTCGCCCGTGATGTGGGCGATCGCGTGGTGTTTATGCATCAGGGCCGCGTCTGGGAGCAGGGCGACAGCAAAACGCTGTTTGCCAATCCGCAGACCGCCGAGCTTAAACAGTTTATCTCCACCGTCCGTCTTTAAGTCTTCAAAAGGAATAGCACATGGATATCAGTCAGTTTTCGCAAATTAATCCACCACAACGCCTGCTGATGGGGCCGGGTCCTATCAACGCCGATCCGCGTGTCCTGCGCGCCATGTCGAGCCAGTTGCTGGGTCAGTACGATCCGGCGATGACGCACTACATGAATGAAGTGATGGCGCTGTATCGTGGTGTATTTCGTACCGAAAACCGCTGGACCATGTTGATTGACGGCACCTCGCGCGCCGGTATCGAAGCGATTCTGCTCTCGGCTATCCGTCCGGGCGACAAAGTGCTGGTGCCGGTGTTTGGCCGCTTTGGTCATCTGCTGTGTGAGATTGCCCGCCGCTGCCGCGCCGAAGTGCACACTATTGAAGTGCCGTGGGGCGAAGTGTTCACCCCCGATCAAATTGAAGACGCGATCAAAAAAGTGCAGCCACGTCTGCTGCTGACGGTGCAGGGCGATACCTCCACCACCATGCTGCAACCGCTGGAACAACTCGGTGCCATCTGCCAGAAATATGGCGTGCTGTTCTATACCGATGCCACCGCTTCACTGGGCGGTAACGCGCTGGAAACCGATGCCTGGGGGCTGGATGCGGTCTCTGCCGGCATGCAGAAGTGCCTTGGCGGCCCGTCGGGCACTTCGCCGATTACCCTCAGCCCGCAGATGGAAGCGGTGATCCGCAAACGTAAGTGTGTGGAAGAGGGCATCCGTACCGCGGATCATCAGGATGGCGATGAGGAGATGATCTACTCCAACTATTTCGATCTCGGCATGATCATGGATTACTGGGGGCCGGAGCGTCTGAACCACCATACCGAAGCCACCACCGCGCTGTTTGGTGCGCGTGAGTGCGCGCGTTTGATGATGCAGGAAGGGCTGGATAAAGGCATTGCACGTCATAAGTTGCATGGCGAGGCGATGCTGAAAGGTATTCAGGGCATGGGCCTCGAAACCTTTGGTGACCTGAAACACAAGATGAACAACGTCCTCGGTGTGGTGATCCCGCAGGGCGTGAATGGCGATCAGGTGCGCAAATTGGTGTTGGAAGATTTTGGTATTGAGATCGGCACCTCGTTTGGCCCGCTGCACGGCAAAGTGTGGCGCATCGGCACCATGGGCTACAACGCGCGCAAAGATTGCGTGATGCAAACCCTGAGCGCGCTGGAAGCGGTATTGAACCATGTGGGTTACCGTTCGACACAAGGCGCGGCCATGCAGGCGGCTTGGGATCATTACGGGAGCCACGCATGAGCAATAGCCTGATGACCGCCAGCGAGGCGCAATCCGCCGCCGCCCGTGTCATGGCGCGCTGCGATGCCCTGGCTGAAATCAGTGAAAGTGAGGATGGCCTGACGCGTGTCTACCTCTCGCCTGAACAAGTGCGTGCCAATGCCCGCGTGGCAGAATGGATGCAGGCGGCCGGCATGACCACCTGGCAAGATGCGGTGGGCAATATCTGCGGTCGCTATGAATCTGCTGAACCCGGCGCGCAGGCGCTGCTGCTGGGCTCGCATCTGGATACGGTGCGCAATGCCGGGCGCTATGACGGCATGCTGGGTGTGCTAAGTGCCATTGAAACCGTACAGTGGCTGCACGATCGTCAGCTGCGCTTACCGCTGGCGATTGAGATTGTCGGGTTCGGCGATGAAGAGGGCACACGCTTTGGCATCACGCTGTTGGGCAGCCGGGGTATTACCGGTACATGGCCCGAGAGTTGGGTAACGCATCCGGATGGCAACGGTATAACTGTGGCGGAAGCGATGCAGGATCTCGGTCTGGACGCTGCCAACATTTTGCAGGCGGCACGCGACGTCAACGACATTGCGGCTTACCTCGAGCTGCACATTGAACAAGGGCCGTGTCTGGAACAGGAAGATCTGGCGCTTGGCGTGGTGACCGCGATTAACGGCGCGCGCCGTTTGAATTGCAGCTTTATCGGTGAAGCGGGCCACGCTGGCACGGTGCCGATGACCCATCGTAAAGACGCACTGGCCGCCGCCGCCGAGTGGATGGTGTTTGTTGAGCACACCACCGCCGAGCAAGATTCACAACTGGTGGCCACGGTCGGCACCCTGAGCTGTTTGCCGGGCGCAGTGAATGTTATCCCCGGTGAAGTGCAGTTTTCACTGGATGTGCGTGGGCCGCAGGATGAGCCGCTGGAGCGCCTGTTGTCCGCGCTGCTGACACAAGCCGAAGCGATTGCCTTGCGGCGTGGACTGACTTTTACCGCCAGCGAGTATTACCGTATTGCGGCAACCGCCTGTGATGCACGTTTGCAACAGGCGCTGAGCCACGCGGTGGAAACAGTGCAGGGCCGCAGCGTTTCTTTGCCAAGCGGCGCAGGGCACGACGCGATTGCGATCGCCGATCGCTGGCCTGTGGGTATGCTGTTCGTGCGCAACCATCGCGGTATTAGCCATCATCCAGCCGAGTCCGTACAGGTAGCGGATGTGGCGCTGGGCGTGCAGGCTTATCTGCAAGCGGTCAACGATCTGGCACAGGCTTAAGGAGCCGTTGCATGGAGTTAGCGGTGTTTAACGATGCTACGCCCAATGAGGCACACACAGCGATAGCCCACTGCGTGGCGATTCCTGACTGGCAGCAGGCGCTGGTGGCCGCACGGCCTTTCGCCGATGTTTCAGCGCTCTATAAGACCGCTGAAACGCTGGCAAAGCGCTGGCAAGGTGCCGAACTGGAACAGGCATTACGCGCGCACCCACGTATTGGTGAAAAAGCCGCGGGCGCGGGCAAAGAGGCAGTATTGTCACGCAATGAGCAGTCGGCGATGCAGCAGGCCGATGGCGCGCTGCAATTTGCCATGCTGGCGGGCAATCAATCCTATGAACAGCGCTTCAGCCGGGTGTTTTTGATTCGCGCCAAAGGACGCAGTGGCGAGGAGATGCTGGCGGAATTGCAGCGCAGGCTCAACAATGATGCAGAGACAGAGCAGCAGGAAGCGCTGACGCAACTGCGTGAAATCACCCTGTTACGGCTTAAGGAGAGCATTGTATGAGCACCATAACCACTCACATTCTGGATACCGCGCTGGGTAAACCCGCCATCGGCGTGGCCATATCTCTGGAGCAGAACAGCCCGGAAGGCTGGTTGCCGATCGCGGAGGGTGAAACCGACAGCGATGGCCGTATCAAGGATTTAACGCCTGAGCCGTTAGCGCCAGGCCATTATCGATTGACCGCAGAGATCGGTGACTATTTCGCTGCTGACGGACGCGATGCGCTGTACGTCAGTGCACAGATTGATTTTGTGATTAGTTCAGCGGGCAGCCATTATCATCTGCCGTTCCTGATCTCACCGTGGTCGTGGTCAACCTATCGCGGCAGCTAATTTTGTCACGGCCACCCGAAACGGCGGCTCTGCAACACTCCAATGACTGCAGGGCGCGCATTTCGGCACACCTGGCTACAAACAACACCTGTTTAGATGACGCATTCATGCACACCTGGCTGCAAACGATACCTGTTTAATGACGCATTCATGCTCACCCGGCTGTAAACGACACCTGTTTTAATGACATATTTATGCGTAGCTGGCCGCGAATGACACCTGTCTTAGTGGCGAAATTATGCGCAATTGACGATAAGTCCCTACTTTCTGTGCGCCATGTCACACGCTGCGCTTGAAAGACAGTAACTATCAAAACCTTCGGTTCATCCAAATATATTCTTTCACAAGGTACGGTTATCTTTACCGGACAATGTGAAGCAAACGGAGCCGAAAAATGAGCACGCACGACAATAACGATAATGCAGCAGCGTCAGGTAAGTGCCCCTTTCATCACGGGGCGTCTGAAGAAAAAAGCGTACTGGCACGTGGCGCGGGGAGCGGAACAACCAACCGCGACTGGTGGCCAAATATGTTACGTGTCGACCTGTTAAATCAGCACTCCAACCGTTCCAATCCCCTCAGTGAAAACTTCAACTACCGCGACGAGTTCAGCAAGCTGGATTACCCGGCGTTAAAAGCGGATATCCGCGCTATTCTGACCGACTCTCAATCCTGGTGGCCAGCCGACTGGGGCAGCTATATTGGGCTGTTCATTCGCATGGCGTGGCACAGTGCCGGTACTTACCGCACCGTGGATGGTCGTGGCGGTTCCGGCCGTGGGCAGCAGCGTTTCGCGCCCCTTAACTCCTGGCCAGACAACGTTAGCCTCGATAAAGCACGTCGCCTGCTGTGGCCGGTAAAACAGAAATACGGTCAGAAAATTTCCTGGGCCGACCTCTATATCCTGGCGGGTAACGTCTCGCTGGAAAATGCCGGCTTCCGCACCTTTGGTTTTGGTGCCGGGCGTGAAGACGTGTGGGAACCGGATCTGGATGTGGATTGGGGTAACGAAACTGAATGGCTGGCGCATCGCCACCCAGAAAGTCTTGCCAATGCGCCGGTGGGTGCCACCGAAATGGGCCTGATTTACGTCAACCCGGAAGGCCCGGAAGCCAGTGGCGATCCAAAATCAGCTGCGCCAGCCATTCGTGCCACCTTTGGCAATATGGGCATGAACGATGAAGAGATCGTCGCGCTGATTGCCGGTGGTCATACATTGGGTAAAACGCACGGTGCGGCTGCCGCCAGCCATGTGGGTGTTGATCCAGAAGCCTCGCCACTGGAAGCGCAGGGCCTCGGCTGGAGCAGCAGCTACGGCAGCGGTGCCGGTGCGGATGCGATCACCTCCGGCCTGGAAGTGGTGTGGACGCAGACGCCGACTCAGTGGAGCAACTACTTCTTCGAGAACCTGTTCAAATACGAATGGGTACAGACACACAGCCCTGCAGGCGCGATCCAGTTTGAAGCGGTGGATGCAGAAGCGATCATTCCAGACCCGTTCGATCCCGAGAAAAAGCGTAAGCCCACCATGCTGGTGACCGATCTGACGCTGCGGTTTGACGAAGAGTTTGGCAAGATTTCCCGCCGTTTCCTCAACGATCCGCAGGCGTTCAATGAAGCCTTTGCCCGTGCCTGGTTCAAACTGACCCACCGCGATATGGGGCCAAAAGCGCGTTACATCGGCCCTGAAGTGCCGAAGGAAGATTTGATTTGGCAGGATCCGTTGCCAGCGGCAACACATCAGCCAGGCGCTGATGACATCACTGATCTGAAAGCAAAAATTGCGGCTTCAGGTTTAAGTGCTAGCCAACTGGTCTCTGCTGCCTGGGCATCTGCTTCCACTTTCCGTGGCGGTGACAAACGTGGCGGCGCCAACGGTGCACGTCTGGCACTGGCACCGCAAAACGGTTGGGCGGTCAATGCCAGCGTAATTCATGATGTGCTGCCAACTCTGCAGAAAATTCAGCAGGAGTCAGGTAAAGCGTCATTGGCGGATGTGATTGTGCTGGCCGGCAGCGTCGGCATTGAACTGGCTGCCGCAGCGGCAGGTATTGCGGTACAAGTGCCGTTTATTCCGGGCCGCGTCGATGCGCGTCAGGACCAGACTGAGGTTGAGTCGTTCGATGTGCTGCAACCGCTGGCGGATGGTTTCCGTAACTATCGTCGCATCGCAGGTGGCTCATCCACCGAAACCTTGTTGCTGGATAAAGCACAGCAACTGACGCTGAGCGCGCCGGAATTAACCGTGCTGCTGGGTGGTCTGCGCGTGCTGGGCACCAACTTCGATGGTAGTCAGCACGGTGTGTTCACCGATCGTGTCGGCGTACTGAGCAATGACTTCTTCGTCAATCTGCTGGATATGCGCACCGCATGGCGCGCTACCGATGAGAGCGCCGAACTGTTCGAAGGCCGCGATCGTGCCAGTGGTGCAGTGAAATACAGCGCCACGCGCGCCGACCTGGTGTTTGGTTCCAACGCCATCCTGCGTGCACTGGCCGAAGTCTATGCCAGCAGCGATGCCAAACAGAAGTTCGTCAATGACTTCGTGGCAGCCTGGACCAAGGTGATGAATCTGGATCGCTTTGAGCTGTAATCAAACTCAAGCCGCAGCGTTCACACGTTGCGGCTTTTTCTGTTTAATCTTCGCGAAAGGCTTCGAAGGGTAGTTTAAAACGTTTTGCCAGCGCCGCTTTATGCTTATCCGTTAGCTTACGTTCACCTCTCAAAATACGGCTAACATAAGAACGCTGACCAATTTCCTGAATGAATGATGATTGGTTTAAATCGTGTTGATCCATCAATACACGCAGCAGCGCGATTCCGCCCGGCAGGGTTTTAACGCGTGCATTGAAGGCTGCAAACTCCGGCGCATGCTCTTCATATTTCGCGACTTTATCTGCCAGCATATCAATCAATGGATGAGAAGGCTGATGCTCAACCAAATACTCAACCAGCTCTAACGCTTGCTCATAATCTGCTTTCGATTGACTACCGCCAAGCAGGGGGACGGCTTTAATGAGGTTATCTGAGGCCTGAATAGCTTCGGCGATCATTCTTTGTTCTCCCGATAGAACTTAACCCATTTATCGTATTCAGCATGAGTACTGATGTGCTTAATGAAAGTACGTCCAGCGATGAAGTCGGCAAAAAACATCAACCTAAGATTGTTGCCACCAATATTGATCACCCACCATTTCACCCGATACTTCATTCGATCCAGGCTTGGAAAAAAGTGTTTAAGTGCTTCAGGGTCGGCAAAATCTCTGCCATGTAGAGTCCGATAAGTGGCATCCAGTGCTGCTGCATCATTGGGAAAGCGTAATGCCGCTTCAGCAAATATCTTCCTTGAAATAACGTGCATCATTCCCTCGACATGTTCCAACATGGAAACATTGTAGCCGAAGATTGTCGTGTTTCCAATGTGGAAACAAAATAAAATAGAGTGATAAAGCCGCGTCAGAGAGACGCGGCAAGACATTTACTTCAACGTATACCCATCGGCATCGCGCCATGCCGGGAAGCGATCGCGGTAGGCTTGCAGATCGTCCAGTGACAGCTCCGCATCCAGCCGGGCGCGGGCAAAAGGTTCGCCAGCGGCGAGTATCTCACCGAGCGGTGAAATAATCCGGCTGTCTCCGCTGTATTGATGGCTATTGCCGTCGCTGCCGACACGGTTACAACCGGCGACATACGCCTGATTTTCAATCGCACGGGCCATCAGCAAAGACTGCCAGTGCAGTGCACGTGGTGCTGGCCAGTTGGCAACATAGAGCGCCAGATCGTAATCATTGTGATTGCGTGAGAACACCGGGAAACGCAGGTCGTAACAAATCTGCGGCAGAATACGCCAGCCGCGCCAGGTGAACACTTCTCGCGTATCACCCGCAATATAGTGTTCATGTTCATTCGCCATGCGGAACAGATGGCGTTTGTCATACTGATGAACAGTGCCATTCGGCTCAACCAGCAGAAAACGGTTCACGGCACCTTTTTCGGTCTGGATGGCTGCGCTGCCACCGACCAGCGCATTACTGGTTTTCGCATGGCCGTGCAGCCATTCAATGACCTGTTGCTGTGGCAGCGAACTCTCTGCTGCTTCCATGGCAAAACCCGTGGTGAACATTTCAGGCAGCAGAATCAGATCGCGACCTTCAATGCCTTTCAATACGCCATCGAAGTGATGCAGGTTGGCTTCGCCATCCATCCAGCTCAGGGTTTCCTGCAGAACGGTAATTTTTAAAGCTGACATAAGCGCTCCGCAGCGGCGATAAGTGTCGCGGGTTGTTTGGCAAAGCACAGGCGAATCAGCTTGTGCGGGAACGGATCGGCACAGAATACCGACAGCGGAATGGCTGCCACGCCAATTTCTTTGGTCAGCCACTGGCAGAAACTGACGTCATCCAGATCGGAAATGGCGCTGTAATCCAGCAGCACAAAGTAAGTGCCTTCGCACGGCAACACCTTGAAGCGGCTACCCGACAATGCATCAACCAGGCAATCACGGCGTTCGCGATAGAAGGCGGGCAGGTCTCGATAGTGTTCTGGCTCCTGACGCAGCATATCGGCAATTGCCAGCTGCGCCGGGGTATTGACCGAAAACGTCAGATACTGATGTACTTTACGGATTTCGGCGCTGATCGCTGCTGGTGCAACACAGTAGCCCACTTTCCATCCGGTCATATGGAAGGTTTTGCCAAACGAAGAGACGGCAATGGCACGCTGGCGTAACTCGGCATGCGCTAACACGCTGGCGTGGCCCTCAGCATCAAAACAGATGTGTTCGTAGACTTCATCGCTTAGCACATAGATTTCCTGCTCAGCGATCGCCTGCCATAACTCGGCATAATCGCTTTTACGCCACACGGTCGCAGAAGGGTTGTGCGGCGTATTCAGAATCACTAAACGGGTTTTCGCGCTCAGCAGGCTGCGGAATTCGAGCCAGTCCACGCGGAATCCCGGTGGCTGCAATGCAATGCGTTTCAGCACGCCGCCGGCCAGTTGCACAGCAGGCGCGTAACTGTCGTAGCTGGGATCGAAGCAGATCACTTCATCGCCCGGACGCACCAGCGCCGTAATGGCGGCATACAGCGCTTCCGTCGCGCCCGCAGTCACGGTGATATCGTTGTTAACATCGGGCGTGTGACCGTAAAGCTCAGCGGTTTTATCGGCAATCGCTTCACGCAGGGGTAACACACCGATCATCGGCGCATATTGGTTTGCGCCCTGGCTCACATGATAGGCCAGACGATCCTGTAAATATTGCGGGCCGTCAAAATCCGGAAAACCCTGTGATAAATTGATGGCGTTGAACTGCGCGGCAAGGGCGCTCATTTGCGTGAAAATCGTGGTGCCGAGTGCCGGTAATTTGCTCTCGGGAGTCAGGTTGAGCTGCGTCATTATTTAGTGGCCTTAAGCGCGAATGTCGATGCGGAGAAACCCTGTGTTGCTGCCACTCTACACAGGATGCTAATATTTGGCAATCGAGACGCTTAGACGTCTAAACCTATCAGCGGAGCCTCACCTTCACTATGACGGATTTTCTCCCACTGGAACATTTAGTGGCCGCCTGCCACTGGATTGGCGCAAAAGGCTGGGCACCCGCTACCGGCGGAAACATGTCGGTGCGTCAGAACGCGGAATACTGCCTGCTGAGCGCATCGGGTAAAGATAAAGGTAGCCTGACACGTGATGACTTCATTCAGGTTGAGATCGCCACCAACAGCGTGCCTTCCGGGCGCAAACCGTCGGCGGAAACCGGGCTGCACACCTTAATTTATCGTCTGTTTCCGCAAGCGGGTGCCGTGCTGCATACTCATACGGTGAACTCCACTGTGTTGTCGCGCGTGGAGCGTGGAAGCGCATTACTGCTGAGCGGTTATGAGATGCAGAAAACCCTCGCGGGTCAGGAGACGCATCTCAATACCGTTGCGATTCCCCTGTTTGATAACGACCAGGATATTGATGCACTGGCGCAGCGCATTGAAGCGTTTGCTGCCGAGACGCCGTTGCAGTATGGCTTCCTGCTACGTGGTCATGGCTTAACCTGCTGGGGCAAAGACGTCAACGAAGCGCGCCGCCACCTGGAAGGGCTGGAATTCCTGTTTGAATGTGAACTGCAACGTCGACTGCTGGAGACCCAATGATTCGCGCGATAGTTACTGATATTGAAGGCACCACCAGTGATATTCAGTTTGTGCACAATGTCCTGTTTCCTTATGCACGCCAGCATCTGGCAGCCTTCGTGCGGGATAACCAAACGGATGAGAAGGTGGTTGCGGCGCTAAACGCAGTGCGTGAAGAGTCAGCGGCGCCACAAGCATCGCTGGATGACCTCATCGCCACGCTGATCGGTTTTATCGATGAAGATCGCAAATCGCCCGGTTTAAAAGCGCTGCAGGGGATGATCTGGCGTGCGGGTTACGTTGAAGGTCAGTTCACCGGCCATCTTTATCCCGATGTGCTGCCTGCTTTTGAACGCTGGAAGCAACAGGGGATTACCCTGTATGTTTATTCCTCGGGATCGGTGCCTGCGCAGAAACTGTTATTTGGCTACAGCGATGAAGGTGATTTAACCTCGCTGTTTAGCGGCTATTTTGATACCGCGGTGGGCGCCAAGCGTGAAACTCAGTCGTATCACAACATCGCCGAACACATTGGCCTGGCACCCTCTTCGTTGCTGTTCCTGTCAGATATTCATCAGGAACTGGATGCCGCGGCACAAGCAGGCTGGCACACATTGCAGTTAATTCGTGGCGAGGCCGATAACGCCAGTCGCCATCACCAGGTAAACGATTTTTCGCAGATTAATCCGGAGTCGATTTAACATGAGTGCACTGACAATTTTTAGCGATACCGAATCCAGCCAGCCACTGTGGCACAGTACCGATGCCGAGGCGATTCGCGAGCGCCTGAACGCCAAAAACGTTCGGTTTGAGCGTTGGGAAGCGGATCGCGATCTGGGTAACGACCCTGACGCGGAAACGGTGATTAAAGCCTATCAGCACGCGATCGACCGTCTGGTGGCAGAGAAAGGCTATCAGAGTTGGGATGTGCTGAGCATGCGTGCTGACAATCCTAACAAGCAGGTGTTGCGCGAGAAATTCCTGAATGAACACACGCACAGCGAAGATGAAGTGCGTTTCTTCGTCGAAGGGTCTGGTCTGTTTTGCCTGCATATTGGCAATGAGGTTTACCAGATTCTGTGCGAGAAGAATGATCTGATTTCAGTACCTGAAGGCACGGCGCACTGGTTTGATATGGGCTCTGAACCGCACTTTACCGCGATTCGTATTTTCGATAATCAGGAAGGCTGGATCGCCAACTTTACCGGCGACAAGATTGCGGATGCTTATCCCCGTCTGGCATAACGCGCTGTGCGCGTAAACCTGCACACGACAAAATGGATTAAGCCATTGAAAGGTCACGCTTCAGGGTGCATCTGACAACCCAGGGCTCGTCCTCATAAGGTCGCCATTGATGGCGACCTTTTCAATTCTGGCGCACCGTAAACACAGAATACGCCATCTGGCGCACCCTTAAGGCTGAAAAATCCCTTCCTTAACCTGCTCTGGCGTCACGACGCCGGTATCCAACACCCAACCGCTGATCAGTGCAGCTGGCGTGACATCAAATGCCGGATTGAAGACCACCGCGTTATCCGGTGCCCACTGCACACTACCAAAACTGCCGGATACGCCGGTGACTTCACTGGCGGCACGCTGCTCAATCGGGATGGCATCGCCGTTCGGGCATTGACGATCCAGCGTGGTGTGCGGCGCCGCCACATAGAACGGAATGCCGTGATAGTGCGCCAGTACCGCCAGGCTGTAGGTGCCGATTTTGTTCGCCACGTCGCCGTTAGCGGCAATGCGGTCTGCGCCGACCCAAATCGCATCGACCACGCCGCGCGCCATTAAACTTGCAGCCATCGAATCGGTGATCAGCTGGTAGGGAATGTGCAGCTCGCCCAGTTCCCACGCGGTTAAACGACCGCCCTGCAGCAGTGGTCGCGTCTCATCCACCCAGACGCTTTTCACTAATCCTTGCTGATGGGCATGCGCAATCACGCCCAGTGCTGTACCCACGCCTGCGGTGGCGAGACCGCCGGTATTACAGTGCGTCAGCAGCTGGCTGCCTGGCTTGACCAGAGCGCTGCCGGCGCGGGCAATGTTGTCACACAGCTGCTTATCTTCTGCCACCAGGCGCAGCGCTTCGGCGCTCAGGGCGTTGACGTGATCGCTCTCCGCCAGCGCAATCTTCATACGATCCAGATTGTTCATCAGGTTGACGGCAGTCGGGCGCGATGCACGCAACACCTCCAGCGCTTCCGCCAATGCCGCGCGGGTGACACCTTGCTCGCCCAGCAGCGCCAGCAGCAAGCTGGCTGAAAGGCCAATCAGCGGGGCGCCGCGCACGCGCAGCGCATGGATGTGATCAACCAATTGCGTCACAGTGTGCGCAGGAAGCCAGTTTTGTTGTTGTGGCAGCGCTTGCTGGTCGAGGATCCACAGTTGATTATCGCGGACCTCAAGACTGGTGGTACGAAGTGTTTGCATGGTGTGAAATCCCTGTTGCGTTAATAGCGGCTATTGTGCCAACATGCGTGACGGATGTATAGACGTCCAAACGGCTTATTACTATCGAATGTCGAGGAACAGGCAATGTCGCAATACCGTACCTTCACCGCTGCTGATGCGGTGGAATATGCTAAAAAATTTGGCGGTGTGGACGATCCGTCAGCGCTGGTCAGCGCAGAAGAGATCGGCGATGGCAATCTCAACCTGGTGTTCAAGATTTTCGATAACCAAGGACAGAGCCGCGTGGTGGTGAAACAGGCACTGCCCTATGTGCGTTGCGTGGGTGAGTCCTGGCCGTTAACGCTGGATCGCGCGCGCCTCGAAGCGCAGACGCTGGTTGAGCACTATAAACATTGCCCAGAACACACGGTTAACGTCACCCATTACGATGCTGAACTGGCGGTGATGGTGATGGAAGATCTCTCCAGCCATCGCATCTGGCGCGGCGAACTGGTAAAAGGGGCTTACTACCCTGAAGCGGGGCGTCAGCTGGGCGAATATCTGGCGCAGACGCTGTTCCATACTTCTGATTTTTTCCTGCATCCGCACAAGAAAAAGGCCGAAGTCGCGCGTTTCATCAACCCGGAAATGTGCGAAATCACCGAAGACCTGTTTTTCAACGATCCCTTTATCGATCACGAGCGTAATAAATACCCGGCGGCACTGGAGCCGCTGGTGGTCAGCCTGCGCACTGACGATGCGCTGAAAATCGCGGTGGCCGGGCTGAAGCACCGCTTCTTTGCGGATGCCGAAGCGCTGCTGCACGGCGATGTGCACAGCGGCTCAATCTTCGTGGCCGATGGTAGCCTGAAGGTGATCGATGCGGAGTTTGGCTATTTCGGTCCGATTGGCTTTGATGTCGGCAGCGCGATTGGCAATCTGCTGATTAACTACTGCTGCCTGCCGGGTCTGCTGGCCCCGCGTGAAGCGGCAGAAGGGCGTGAACGTCGTCTGAGCGATGCGCATGAAGTCTGGACGCAGTTCTCCAGCCGCTTCCTTGAACTGGCTCACGCCAAAACCTCTGATGTGGCGCTGGCGTATCCGGGCTATGCGGAAGCCTTCCTGCGCAAAGTATGGAGCGACACCATTGGTTATTGCGGCACGGAACTGATTCGTCGCACCGTGGGCATGTCTCATGTGGCCGACTTCAAACAGATCGCCGATGAGACCATGCGGACAGAATGCATTCGCAGTTGCATCACGCTGGGCCGTACGTTGATTCTCGCGGCAGATCATATTGCGGATGTCGATGCGCTGATTGCGCGCATTCGTCAGGCGGGGTAAGTCAGGCTCCAATCTTATAACCGCGCCATTCACTGCGCGCTTTGGCCGCGAAACCGCTATGTGTATGCGGGATAAGTTATGCCTGGCCCATCAAAAAAGCCTCCGTCAGGAGGCTTTTTCGTGTTACGCGGCTTCACTGGCGCGCGTGGCGCCTTTATCCTGCGGCTTTGGTGAGGCCAGTGCCTCCGGCACAAACTCATCGACGTTGATGGCTTTGAGACGGCTGGCTTCAGCGCGCGTCAGTACTTTGGCTTCGCTCTCATCAATCCAGCCCTCTTTCAACGCACGCTGTGCCAGCGCATCCAGACGGGTAAACGACAGATGTTTTTTCTGCTGCTGGCAAAGACGTTCATGAATCACTTCTGCGGCCATCACATCCTGCAGCGCCTGCTCCAGTTGGCCGGCTGGATTGTGTTCGCTTGGCGTCAGGTACATGCCACGGCCCAGACGTGTACGGGTGGCTGACGGCAGTTGCAACAGCTTCGCCAGTTTATGATCCAGTTTGTCAGACGGTGCCGGGCAGTGTTTGCCACCGGCGAAGATCACCATGCGCAGCGCGCCTGCCACCAGACGATTAGGGAAATTACGTAGCAGGTCATCCATCGCCACCTCAGCCTGATGCAGCGCATCCTGCACGCCCCAGTGCACCAGCGGCAGATCGGCTTCATTGCGGCCTTCATCGTCAAAGCGTTTCAGGGTAGCAGAGGCGAGGTACATCTGGCTCAGCACATCCCCCAGACGTGCTGAGATACGTTCACGACGTTTCAGGCTGCCGCCTAACACCGCCATCGACACATCTGACAGCAGCGCCAGGTTGGCGCTCAGACGGTTGAGCTGCTGATAGTAGCGGCGGGTCACGTCGCGGGTTGGCGACGCGCTGGTGCGGCCGCCGGTTAAACCGAGCCACAGACTGCGCACTTTGTTGCTACCGACATGGCCAATATGGCTGAACAAGGCACGGTCAAAAGCCACCAGATCGTTTTTAGCCGCCGCGTTCATCTCTTCCAGCACCCATGGATGGCAGCGAATCGCGCCCTGGCCAAAGATGATCATGCTGCGCGTCAGGATATTGGCGCCTTCCACGGTAATCGCAATCGGTGCGCCCTGATAAGCTCGCGCCAGGAAGTTGTTGTCGCCCAGCATAATGCCTTTACCGCCGGCGATATCCATCGCATCGATAATGGCGCGCTGGCCGCGGTGGGTGCAGTGATACTTCACGATAGCGGACAGCACCGCGGGTTTTTCACCCAGCATAATGCCGCTGGTGATAAGCGTAGCCGCCGCATCCATCACGTAGGCGTTACCGGCAATGCGTGCCAGCGGTTCTTCGATCCCTTCCATTTTACCGATAGAGACTTTGAACTGACGACGGATATGCGCATAAGCACCGGTTGCCAGCGCAATGCTTTTCAGACTACCGGTCGAGTTGGAAGGCAAGGTGATGCCGCGACCGACTGACAGGCATTCAACCAGCATCCGCCAGCCCTGACCGGCCATCGACGGGCCACCGATGATGAAATCGATCGGCACGAAAATATCTTTACCGCGTGTTGGACCGTTCTGGAACGGCACGTTAAGTGGGAAGTGGCGATGGCCAATCTCTACGCCCGGCGTTTGCGTCGGGATCAGGGCGCAGGTAATACCCAGCTCTTCAGTCTCACCCAGCAGATGATCGGGATCGGAGAGTTTAAAGGCCAGGCCGAGCACGGTAGCAATCGGTGCCAGCGTAATGTAACGCTTGTTCCATGTCAGGCGCATGCCCAGCACTTGCTGACCTTGCCATTCGCCCATGCACACCACGCCAGTATCCGGAATGGCACCCGCATCCGAACCCGCTTCCGGGCTGGTCAGCGCGAAACACGGAATTTCATCGCCGCGTGCCAGACGCGGTAAATAGTGATCTTTCTGCTCATCGGTGCCGTAATGCTGCAACAGCTCGCCTGGGCCGAGTGAATTAGGTACACCCACGGTGATCGCCAGGATACCGGAAACGCCCGCCAGTTTTTGCAAGACGCGCGCCTGAGCATAGGCAGAGAATTCGAGGCCGCCATACTCTTTCTTAATGATCATGGCGAAGAAGCGATGCTGCTTGAGATACGCCCACAGTTCCGGCGGAAGATCGGCCAGTTCGTGAGTGATCTGGAAATCATTCGCCATACGACAGGCTTCTTCGACCGGCCCTTCGAGGAAGGCTTGTTCCTCTTCCGTCAGACGTGGCTGCGGATAGTTGTGCAGTTTCTGCCAGTCTGGCTTGCCACGAAACAGATCGCCTTCCCACCAGGTCGTACCGGCATCAATCGCTTCCTTTTCCGTACGCGACATCGGTGGCATCACTTTCTGGAAGCTGTGCAGCGCAGGTTTGGAGAACATACTGCGACGCATGGCAGGCAGGTTGAAGGGCAGCAGAATAATCGCCAGTGGCAGCAGCAGCCACGGCGTCCACAGGCCTGCAGCAGCCAGCCCGGCAGTCCATAGCAACAGGACTGCGCTGCTGAGCCGCAGCGAAACTTGATGGTAGAAGAGGGCGCTAATGACAATCAGCGTCGCGACAATCGAGGCAAGCAACATAATGAACCGCTCCGTAAGTTGTAAGAGGTCTGACCTGTTATAGGGTAAGGTTTAGAGCAGTGATCGCTTTTTAGCAATCTGTTTACATCGCAATTACAACAGAACTCACAAAATCTCACTCTCTGGAGACCAACAGAGCAGGAACGGCAAAGCCTGAGCATTTTTCCCCGATGCAGGCGCTTTGCGGCTTTGTCCCATTCCGTTAAACTTGCAGGGTAAATCTTTCCTCTAAAGGACATCCCTATGTATCAGGACATTATTCGCTCAGAACTTAATGAAGCAGCCGATACGCTTAATAAGTTCCTGAGTGACGAAGCGAACATTCACGCGATTCAGCGCGCGGCAGTCTTGCTGGCAGACAGCTTCAAAGCAGGGGGCAAAGTGCTTTCCTGTGGCAACGGTGGTTCTCACTGTGATGCGATGCACTTTGCTGAAGAGCTGACGGGGCGCTACCGTGAAAATCGTCCTGGCTACCCGGCGATTGCCATCTCTGATGTAAGCCACCTTTCCTGCGTCAGCAACGATTTTGGTTATGACCATGTGTTCTCGCGCTATATCGAAGCCGTAGGCCGTGAAGGTGATGTGCTGCTGGGCCTGTCCACTTCAGGCAACTCGGCGAACATCATCAAAGCGGTCGAAGCGGCACGCGCCAAAGGGATGAAAGTGATTACCCTGACCGGTAAAGATGGCGGCAAAATGGCAGGCACAGCGGATATCGAAATTCGCGTACCGCATTTTGGCTACGCTGACCGCATTCAGGAGATTCACATTAAAGTGATTCATATCCTGATGCTGCTGATCGAAAAAGAGATGGTTAAGTAATGACGCGTCACTCCTGCTCACGCGGGAGTGCTGACTTAAGGCGGTTGCTATGTGCGAATTGCTCGGGATGAGCGCCAATGTCCCCACGGACATCTGTTTCAGTTTTACCGGTCTGGTGCAGCGTGGCGGCGGAACCGGGCCACATAAAGATGGCTGGGGCATCACTTTCTATGAAGGAAAAGGGTGCCGCACATTTAAAGATCCTCAGCCCAGCTTTAACTCACCGATCGCCCGTTTGGTGCAGGAATACCCGATCAAATCACATTCCGTGGTCGCTCATATCCGCCAGGCGAATCGTGGTGAAGTGTCGCTGGAAAACACCCATCCGTTTACCCGCGAGCTGTGGGGACGTAACTGGACCTACGCGCACAACGGGCAGTTGAAAGGTTACAAACAGCTGGAGACCGGGACTTTCCGACCCGTTGGCGAGACGGACAGTGAGAAAGCGTTTTGCTGGATCCTGCATAAGCTGTCTGAGCGTTATCCGCGCACTCCGGGCAACTGGCCGGCGGTATTTCGCTACATTGCTGAGCTGGCGGCTGACATGCGCGAGAAGGGCGTGTTTAACATGCTGCTGTCGGACGGTCGTTATCTGATGGCGTTCTGCTCGACCAATCTGTATTGGATCACTCGGCGTGCGCCATTTGGCAAAGCCAAGTTGCTCGATCAGGATGTAGAAATTGATTTTATGCAGCAAACAACGCCGAAGGACGTTGTGACGGTGATTGCGACACAGCCGCTGACAGGAAATGAAACCTGGCACCGGATAGTGCCAGGCGAGTGGGCATTATTTTGCCTGGGTGAGCGCCAGGAATGACTTCGAGGCAGCATCCGGTGTAGCAATCACCGGCGTGCTGTTCACCGCATATTGACCCGTCGTTGTCACGTTAACCGTTGGCGGTATGTGGTACTTCTCAAAGTACGCATAACCTGGCTGCAGTTCACGCCAGAAGTTGATGTACGTTGAGTGGCGATGACGCTGCATGTTGCTATCGGTCATATGGAACGGATAGATATTGATCTGTACATCCTGCTGACCGTTGCGCAGCGCAGCGTTGACGTAGGTAAAGATCTCATCCATTGATGCGTTGGTCATGGCGTAGCAGCCAATTGAGACGCAATCACCGTGAATCATCAAATAGTTACCGTCATAGCCTTTATCACGATCGTATTGATTCGGGAAGCCGGTATTAATCGCGCGGTAGAAACGGCTGTCCGGTTTTAACTGGTTCAGCTTAACGTTATAAAACCCTTCCGGACTTTTAAAATCGCCCTGACGACGCTTAGGCCCTAAACCGCCAGAGAAATTACAAATGCGATAGCTGTCCAGCAGACGATATTCATTACCGATTTTGCCGTACAGTTCCAGCGTACGCTCTTCCTTGAAGATCTGAATAAAAACAGGGGTGCCAAGTAATTGTTTCTTTAACTCTTTGCTCACCGGTGCCGACAGTTGCGTTGGCTCTGGCGAAATGGCCCAGCTAAGGACTGGCATAAGAATCATCGCAAGCCACAATGCGATTCTGCCCATTCTGTGTGTACCTTGAAGTGAAGAGAGACGATGACGCTGAGCGTCTTGGTATTGCATTATCGGAAATATCCGCTACCGCAGCGCAACATTAACATTGTCTGAGGTTTAATCAAGACAGTCTCCGAGAAAATGGTGCAATCCTAAAGGGATTACGACCAGAATTTTGTAAACTTTAATTCGTCGCTCAACAAATATTGCCGAAGTTTTTTACTGCTGTATACTTATCCAGTATTCGGAGGGCGTATGCGCAAAATCATTCATGTCGATATGGACTGCTTTTTCGCGGCCGTTGAAATGCGCGACGATCCTTCATTAACGGATATCCCAATCGCCATTGGCGGCAGCCGGGTGCAGCGTGGCGTTATCAGTACCGCCAACTATCCCGCGCGCAAATATGGCGTGCGCAGCGCAATGCCGACGGCAATGGCGCTCAAGCTCTGCCCGCATCTGAAATTACTGCCTGGACGCTTCGATGCCTACAAAGAGGCGTCACGCCAGATCCGCGATATTTTCGCACGCTACACCCCATTGATTGAGCCCTTATCACTGGATGAAGCGTATCTTGATGTCACCGATAGCGAGCATTGTCAGGGCTCAGCGACGCTAATGGCGCAGGCGATACGTGCCGATATCCTGCGCGAAACCGGTTTAACCGCCTCGGCGGGCATTGCGCCGATCAAATTCCTCGCCAAGATCGCCTCCGATTTGAATAAGCCCAACGGGCAATACGTCATTACACCGCAAGTGATGCCGGACTTTTTGCTGACGCTGCCGTTGAGCAAAATTCCAGGCGTAGGAAAAGTGGCGACCAAAAAACTGGAAGAGATGGGACTGCGCACCTGCGCCGATGTGCAGAGAGCCGATCTCGCCCTGCTGCTGAAGAGATTTGGTAAATTCGGCCGCGTGATCTGGGAACGCAGCAACGGCATTGATGAGCGCGATGTAGTGGTGGAGCGCGAACGCAAATCGCTCGGTGTCGAACGCACGCTGATGGAAGACATCCACAGTTGGGAGCAGTGTCTGGCCATCATTGACTATCTCTATGCTGAGCTGGATCGACGCCTGACAAATATCCGGCCCGACAAGCAAATTGCGCGTCAGGGGGTGAAGCTCAAATTTAATGATTTCCAGCAGACCACGCAGGAGCATGTTTGGCCGGTGCTGAACAAGGATGACATGATCGCGGTGGCGCGGCAGGCATGGGATGAACGGCGAGCCGGACGCGGCGTGCGGTTGGTGGGATTGCATGTGACGCTGGTGGATCCGCAATTGGAGCGGCAGTTGGTGTTGGGTTGGTAAAAACGGCGATTTCATCAGCGTGATGCTGGTCAGCTGCGAGTGGCCTGTCTTTCAAATGCAAAGATCCGCACAGGCCATTTCTGATACGCATAAAAAAAGCTGCCATAGTAAAAATGGCAGCTCTTCTTGAGTCTGGCTTAGCTAACAAGCATGACGTCTTGATGCGCAACTAGTGTGCAACACTCGGTAGCTAAATCACTTCTTAGCGTACTTCGCTTCCAGTGTGGCAAACCACGGCGCAACAAAATCGTTGTTCACACCCCAGCCCGGAATGATCTTGTTCAGGGTTGCCACGTTAATCGCCCCTTGTTGGCTGTTCAGCAACTGCTGCGAAATGGAAGACGCCTTAAACTCGTAGCTTGCCGGAGTGGCTTCACCCGCGATTTTATTGGCCACTAAGCGCATATTGACCGCACCGATGGTTTTTGGATCGACCGCGACCGTCTGCACCCATGGACTGTTCTTCTCATGCATCAACTGCAAGTCCTGGTTGGATACGTCAATACTGTAGATTTTGATTTCAGTACGACCATTCTCCTGCAGCGCTTTGTAAGCACCCTGACTGAATGCGTCCCACGATGCCCAAATCGCATCTATTTTGCCTTTTGGATATTTTGCCAGGATCGCACCCACTTTGTTGGCGGTGTCGCCCTGTACATCGGTAGAAACTGCGCCAATGGATTCCAGCTGATGAATGCCTGGATTCTCTTTCAGCAATTTCTCATACACCACCTGGCGACGTTCCTGCGGCGGGAAGCCTGCGACCCACAGTTTGATGATGTTGGCTTTACCATGGAAATCACTGATCAGCTGACCCAGTGACGCCTGCGCCAGCGAGGCATCATCTTGCGCAGTGACGGTCACGCCATTGATCGGCGTATTCACCGGGGTATCAAAGACGGACAGTTTGATCCCTGCATCGACAATGTGTTGCACCAGCGCGGTGGAGTAGGGTTCTTTGCCGTGAGAAAGAATGATGCCATCGTATTTCTGGCTGATCGCCTGATTAACGAAGTCCTGGAAACGCGCATCATCGCCATTACTCAGGAAAGTACTGACTTTAAAGCCCAGTTGACGACCTTGCTGAATGGCACCGGCAATAAACTGTGTGGTGTTATCGTCTGAGCCCAGGTTACGGATGATGGCGATGCGCACCGGGCCTTCGTGATTCGCAATCGCAGCAGGGACCGGGGTAACCGTATCGGCAAAGGCAGCGCTGGCGTGCAGCAGGCTTAATGCCAGCAGCGAAAGGGTAATTTTTTTCATTAGATTCTCTTTCTCAGTAAACGCGCCTTAGCGGCGCTGAATATAGGTAATTGCCAGTGCCAGAGCCAGCACCAGACCTTTGATAATGTCCATGGCGTAATAAGGCACGGACAACATCACCAGCCCGTTCTGCAACACACCAAGAATCACCGCGCCCACCAGCGTACCGAGCGCGTTAGGTTTGCCGGAACCGGCCAGCGAGAAGCCAATCCATGCCGCGGCAACGGCATCCATCAAATAACCGCTGCCGGCATTCACCTGGGAAGAACCAATACGTGATGCCAGCAAGATACCGCCCAGCCCGGCCAGCAGGGATGCGAATACATAGGCCAGAACGCGATAGCGCGTGGTACGCATACCGGAAAGTCGTGCGGCTTCTGGATTGCCCCCCAGCGCGTACATGCGACGGCCATGTTTGGTTAACGACAGTGCCAATTGCGCCACAATCGTCACCACCAGCATGATGACGACAATGGTCGGCACCTGACCCAGCAGACCGAACGCTGCGGGGATGGTGCCTTCCGCCATATCGCCGCTCGGCATCACCATATTCTCGGTAATCGAACCGCCGAAGCTGTAAGTCATCGCCACGCCCTGAATAACAAACAGGGTTGCCAGCGTAGCCAGCATGTCGGGAATGCGCAGAATCACGATCAGGAAGCTGTTGAGCAGCCCCACCAGGGTGCACAGCAGGAGCGTAATGATGATCGCTTCGGTGGTGCCAAAGCCATGCCAGACAAACAGCGAAATCACCAGCGCATTGGCCAGTGAGGCCGTTGAGCCCACCGACAAATCGAAGCCGCCGATGGTCAGCGAAATCGACACGCCAATCGCAATCACCGTGACGATAGCAATCGAACGCAGGATGTTGATGATGTTGGTGGGCTCGAGGAAGCTGTCCGATGCCAGGCCAAACCCGGCGATCAGGATCACCACGGTCAGCAACATGCCCCATTTATAGAGAAAATCGAATAATTTATGACGCAGAGAAGGCTGCGGGTTCAGGGATAGTTCTTTGCTGCTCACGCAGGGGTTCCTCCGGTGGAATAAAGCAATAGCATCTCTTCAGTGGCCTCACGACCTTCCATCTCTGCCACAATGCGCCCATCCCAGAGCACACAAATACGATCACATAAGCCGACCAGTTCGGAAAACTCGCCCGAAGCGTAAATGATGCCTTTGCCTTCGCGCGCCAGGCCATCAATCAGACTAAACAGGTCGGTCTTGGCTTTGATGTCGACGCCTTTGGTCGGCTCATCAAAAATCAATACGTCGGCGTTGTTGCGGAGCCATTTCCCAATTGCCACTTTTTGCTGATTACCGCCCGATAGGCGACGCAGAATCTGCGCCGGGCCAGTGGTGCGCACGTTGAGACGCTGAATCACCTCTTCAGCCCAGCGCCAGGCCTGGCGATGGCCGAACAAGCTCCAGCGGGAAAAACTGTTGTCGGCGCTGACGCTCAGGTTCATGCTTACCGGTTCATCGATAAAAATACCTTCCTTGCGACGCTCTTCCGGCACCAGCGCCATGCGGTTTTCCACCGAATCGTGCGGTGAACGCGGCCGCCACGGTTTGCCGTGCAGCTCGCCTTTTTCGACGCGGCTTTTGCTGGCGCCAAACAGCGCCTTGCACAGCTCGGTTTTCCCCGCGCCCGCCAGGCCAGCGATGCCGAGAATTTCACCTTTGCGCAGATGCAGTGAAATATCTGCCAGCAACTGGTCATCGTGCAAACCCTCCACCGACAGCAATAGCGGTTGTTCGCTACGTTCACGTCGTGGCGGATAGACATCGGTCAACTGGTGTCCCAGCATCTTCTCAACGATCTGTTCGCCGCTCAGCGCCGCCATTGGGCTGCTCTCAATCAAGCGGCCATCACGCAGCACGGTTAAGCGGTCGCAAATCGCTTTGAGTTCGTGAATGCGGTGGGAGATAAACACCACGCCAATGCCGTTGCGCTGTAAACGACGCACCACGGTAAACAGACGCTCGCTTTCATGCTGATCCAGCGGCGCAGTCGGTTCATCCAGAATCAGAAAACGGCAATGGTGGGAGAGGGCGCGCGCCAGCAAGATTTGCTGCTTCTCAGCCAGCGAGCAGCGTTCCACCAGACGATTAACATCGATGTTCACTTCCAACTGATTGAGCAGGGCACGCGCCTGGCGACGGATTTCACGCCAGCTATAGATATGGCCGGGTTCTGCCAGCTGATCGAGCAGAATGTTTTCCGCCACGCTGAGCTGCGGCACCAGCGCCACATCCACTTCCTGCTGCACCAGATGAATACCGAGTTTTTTGGCATCGCGCGGTGAACGAATGGAGACCGGCACATTGTCCAGCAGGATCTCGCCACTGTAATCACGGTGCGCGCCTGATAGCACCGCCATCAATGTAGACTTTCCCGCGCCATTGGCCCCGGTCAACGCATGCACCGACCCGCCTTCGGTAAGGAAGTCGACCTGGGTCAGCGCGGCAAAACCGCCAAAAGCGATGGAGATATTACGCATCTCCAGGCGGTTAATCGCACTCATGGGGTCAGGCCTTTCATTAAAAGAGTGGGTGGCATTTTTTCTGAACCCATAACGCTGGGCAACAAATGAAAGCGCATAAGCTAGCACGAAATCTTATTAGCCATCCAGACATCTGGGCGTAACGGCGTCTAAAACTGGTGAGGGAGTGTGGAGTGGTAGAATGCTGGGGTGATAAGCAGGATTTATAGTGAAATATGCTGCTCTTTGCAGTCGGTCTCAAAAGGGGGGCCGGCAAATATTGCGGCTTTATTAGCTAGAGGATCCTTAACTTCAGAATGGCAGGCATAAAAAAACCAGGCCTTAGCCTGGTTCCTTGAGCATCGCAAAGACTTACGCTTTCTCTGGCACCACGTTCAGCAGCGCAGTCAGCAGTTTCCAGTACAGACCGACGCTCTCAATGTGCACCTGCTCATCTGGTGAGTGTGGACCGGTAATGGTTGGCCCAATCGACACCATATCCATGTTCGGATACGGCTTCTTGAACAGACCACACTCCAGACCCGCGTGAATCACCTGAATGTTTGGCGTTTTGCCAAACAGCGCTTCGTAGGTTTTACGCGTCAGCGCCATCACTGGCGAATCGGCATCAGGCTGCCAGCCAGGATAACCGCCTTTCGGTGCCGTTTTCGCGCCAGCCAACTGGCCCAGTGAAGTCAGGGTTTCAACCACCCAATCTTTGCCGGTGTCGATCAGTGAACGAATCAGGCAGATGATTTCAGCATTGTCCTGATCCATGGTCACCACGCCGACGTTCAGCGAGGTTTCCACCACGCCTTTGGCCACGTCAGAGTTGCGGATCACGCCGTTCGGGGTGCTGTTCAGCAGGTTGATGAAGCGATCGCGGCTGTCGGTGGTTAGCGCCTGGCCTTGATGTGCCAGCGGCTCGGTGGTTAACGCAATGTTCTTCTCTTTAATGCCCAGCTCGTTCAGCAGCGTAGCCTGGAAATGGGCCGCAGCCGATTTCAGTGCATCCACTTTATGGCTGTCGATCGCCAGCGTGGCAAAAGCTTCGCGCGGAATCGCATTACGCAGCGTGCCGCCAGTGAACTCAATCAGACGCACATCCAGTTCCTGCGCGTAGACCGCAAAGAAACGCGCCAGCAGCTTGTTGGCGTTGCCCAGACCATGATGAATATCGGCACCGGAGTGGCCGCCTTTCAGGCCTTTCAGCGTGAGCTTCAGGGTTTCAAAGCCCGCAGGTACGGCTTCACGGTTTAATGGCAGGGTGGTGATGAAATCAATACCGCCTGCGCAACCCATGTAGATCTCACCCTCTTCTTCGGAGTCGGTGTTGATCAGGATATCGGCCTGCAGCCAGTTTGGCTGGAGACCAAATGCGCCATCCATGCCCGATTCTTCGGTCATGGTCAGCAGCACTTCCAGTGGGCCGTGGGTCAGGCTGTTATCAGCCAGCACCGCCAGCGCAGAAGCCATGCCAATACCGTTGTCAGCGCCCAACGTGGTGCCACGTGCTTTGACCCACTCGCCATCAACGTAAGGTTGAATCGGATCTTTAGTGAAGTCGTGCACCGTATCGTTGTTCTTCTGCGGCACCATATCGAGGTGCGCCTGAAGTGCGACAGGGGTACGTTTTTCCATGCCCGCAGTGGCCGGTTTACGAATCAGGATATTGCCGACCTGATCGCGCTCAACCCAAAAGCCCTGCTCTTTGGCCCAGCTCACCACGTGTTCGGCCAGCGCTTCTTCATGGTAAGAAGGGTGCGGAATGGAGCAGATTTTAGCGAAAATATCCCACAGCGGTTGGGGGGAAAGTTGCGACAATTCAGACACAATGCATCTCCTGTGTCAGCGCGGCGGACATACCGCTCGCACGCCGGGTTCCAGTGAAAGATCGCCGTCAGCACATCTGACGTGATGTGGCTGAGAATATCACTGTTTTTCACCGGGTGCGTACTCAGGCGCGCTAAAATCCTGCATCCAATGCGACAGATGCTGGTTTTTAACGCGTCAGATCCTTATAATCTCGCGCAACCTTTTCCCCCTTGCCTATTTTTAAACCAACATTGTTGGTCGGGATTTCTTTTATGAGCGAAAAATACGTCGTCACCTGGGACATGTTGCAGATCCATGCCCGTAAACTGGCCCAGCGCCTGCTTCCTGTGGAACAGTGGAAAGGTATCATTGCGGTAAGCCGCGGTGGTCTGGTTCCGGCATCGCTGCTGGCGCGTGAATTGGGTATTCGCTATGTCGATACCGTCTGCATCTCAAGCTATGACCACGATCATCAGCGCGAAATGAAAGTGCTGAAGCGTGCGGAAGGCGACGGTGAAGGTTTCATCGTGATTGATGACCTGGTGGATACCGGTGGCACCGCGCAAGCGATCCGCGATATGTATCCAAAAGCGCGTTTCTGCACCATCTTCGCTAAGCCAGCTGGCCGTGCGCTGGTGGACGACTACATTGTCGATATTCCGCAGAACACCTGGATCGAACAGCCATGGGACATGGGCGTGGTTTATATCCCGCCAATCGTCAAAAGCTGATTGATGCAACGCAAACAACGCCCGGTTATGCCGGGCGTTGTGCATTCTACGCCTCGCACCCAACATGTGGGTGCAGTACACTCTTAGGCATCTATGCGACTATCGCGGGAGAACGTCTAAGATGTCGGATAAAAACCTCAGCGAAGAGCTTTTTAAGCCCCGCTTTAAACACCCGGAAACCTCCTCTCTGGTGCATCGCCAGCATCACCATCCGGTACAGGTGCACAACACCCTGGAAGGGGATACCCAACCTTGCTGGTATCGCATGCTCAACAAACTGCTGTGGACGTGGCGCGGCCTGTCTCCGCAGGAGATCAGCGAAGTGCTGGCGCGCATCGCCATCAGTGAATATGAGCATACTGACGACGCCCAACTTGATACGGTGATTGGCTATCGTGGCGGCAACTGGAACTATGAGTGGTCGAAGCAGGCCGCCTTGTGGCAACAGCGCGCGATGGAAAATGAAGATCACGAGGAAGCCGGGCATCAATGGATGCGGGCATCTAATCTCTACAGTATCGCCGCCTATCCGTATATAAAAGGCGATGATCTGGCCGATCAGGCACAGGTGCTGGCAAACCGGGCATATGAAGAGGCCACGCAGCGACTGCCGGGTGAGCTGAAAGCGCTGACCTTCCAGATCAGCGGTGGCAGCCCGGTCACCGGTTTCCTGCATATGCCTGCCGGGGCCAAAGCCCCATACCCGACCGTGCTGCTGTGCGGTGGCCTGGATTCGCTGCAAAGCGATCATTATCGCCTGTTCCACGATTATCTGGCGCCGCGTGGTATCGCCATGTTGACGCTGGATATGCCTTCAGTGGGCTTTAGCAGCAAATGGACGTTGAATCAGGACACCAGCCAGCTTCACCAGCAGGTTTTGCGTGAGCTGAGTAATGTGCCGTGGATTGATCACACGCGCGTTGCGCTGTTTGGCTATCGCTTTGGCGCCAACGTCGCCACGCGACTGGCTTATCTGGAAGTGCCGCGCCTGCGTGCGGTCGCGACACTGGGCGCGATGGTGCATAACGTGTTTGTCGATGAGCAACGCCAGCAACAACTGCCGGACATGTACATGGATATGCTGGCCAGTCGTCTGGGAATGCCTTCCGCGTCTGACAGCAACCTGCGCATTGAGCTTAATCGCTATTCATTGAAAGTGCAGGGCCTGCTGGGGCGTCGCACGCCGACGCCGATGCTGGCGGCTTACTGGCCGGGCGATTTGTTCAGCCCAGAAGAGGAGGCACAATTGATTGCCAACTCTTCCGCACAGGGCAAAGTATTGGCGATACCCGCCACGCCGGTGTTCTCCAGTTTTGAGAAAGCGTTAAATCAAATCTGTGACTGGTTAGCAAAACAATTGGGTGTATGACTGGCAAAAATTCGACGCTCTGCTACTACTTATATCCGGGATATTTTGCGTTGCGCGCGTGATTCGCGTAACGAGAAATAATTTTACGGTTATTTGAGGGAGAATTAGCATGACGTTACCGAGTGGTCATCCCCGTAGTCGCCTGCTGAAGCGCTTCACCGAATTGGGGCCGTACATCCGTGAAGGAAAATGTGAAGAGCAGCGTTTCTTCTTTGATTGCCTGGCGGCGTGTGTCAACGTTAAACCCGCACCCGAACTCCGTGAGTTTTGGGGCTGGTGGATGACGCTGGAAGCGCACGAAGACCATTTCACCTATGAATACCACTTTGGTTTGTTTGATAAAGACGGTGACTGGGGTGTGGCGACGATCAAAGGCAAAGAGAACAACGAGAAAGTGGAGAGTACCTTGCGTAATTTCCACGAGCGTTTGAAAGCCGTGCTGCATGACCTCAAGCTGGATCTCAAACCGGCATCGGGATTTAAAGAGGAGCCGGTGAAGCTCAGCGCTTAACCCTGCATTCCCAGAGCGTGGCTTTTAAGCCAGTCTGATAGAGATAAAGAAGAAAGAGCCGGTGATGAGCCGGCTCTTTTTTTATAGACACATTGAGGGTAAAGCTAACTGCTTAGAACTGGTAAGTCAGACCAACTGCAACGATGTCGTCGTTGTTCAGTGACAGACGGTTGTCGTCGTTCAGCTGGTTGATTTTGTAATCAACAAAGGTAGACATGTTTTTGTTGAAGTAGTAAGTCGCGCCAACGTCGATGTATTTAACCAGGTCAGCATCGCCGATACCTTCGATATCTTTCCCTTTAGTCTGTACATAACCAATGGACGGACGCAGGCCGAAGTCGAACTGGTACTGTGCAACCAATTCAATGTTCTGTGCTTTGTTAGCCGCACCCGATACAGAAGCACCTGTCACTGAGTTGGTGCCGCTGATTGGTGTCATGTTACGGGTTTCGGTGTAGATCGCTGCCAGGTAAACGCTGTTAGCGTCATACTTGATACCTGCGCCCCATGAATCTGCTTTATCACCAGAACCGTAAGCACGAGCTTGCTGCTGGTTAGTACGGTCAGAAGAGGTGATTGCAGACATCAGGCTGATGCCGGTATCGCCAATGGTGTAACCCAGTGATGCACCGTAACCGTCGCCATTCTGGCGAGAAGTATCGGTGGCGCTACCACGTGCGTTGGCGCTGGTAGAGTCGTTTTTACCCTGGTATTGCAGCGCGAAGCGCAGGCCATCAACCAGACCGAAGAAGTTGCTGTTGCGGTAAGTCGCAACACCGGTAGCACGAGCGGTCATGAAGTTATCAGTACGCGCAGTACCGTCACCACCGAATTCAGGGAATACGTCAGTCCATGCCTCAACGTCGTACAGTACGCCGTAGTTACGACCGTAGTCGAATGAACCATACTGACCGAATTTCAGACCCGCAAAGCCCAGACGGGTTTTGTTGCCTGAGTTAGCGTCAGAACCTTCAGAGTTGTTGACGTTGTACTGGTATTCCCACTGGCCGTAGCCGGTCATCAGATCGTTGATCTGGGTCTGACCTTTGAAGCCGATACGAACGTAAGATTTGTCACCGTCGTTTGAAGCGGCATCACTAAAGTAATGCTCAGCTTTAACGCGGCCGTAGAAGTCCAGTTTGTTGCCGTCTTTGTTATAAACTTCTGCGGCTTGGGCGGTGGAAGCCAGTGCCAGCGCTGATACGACTAATGCCAGTGTGCTCTTCTTCATTTGCTATCAATCCCAATGAGTAAAATTTGTTGTACCCTTGAAAGGGTTTGTAAAACAGGGGACTTTTTACCGACTGGTGATGAAAGTTTTATGACAGTTTTTCTGATTTCTTGTTAATCGCGAACTTTTGGTCTACCGCATTGTCAGGGGTTTTTTGTGCTTTTCCCCTTGCTGTTATTGGCTTCCTCGCTCACTCCTGATAAAACGTCCCTTCGCAGAATTTTTTTCTTATATGGCAGGAAAAACATGAGTGGCAGTCAGACCCTTGTGGTCAAGTTGGGTACCAGCGTCCTCACCGGCGGTTCACGTCGGCTGAATCGTGCGCACATGGTGGAGTTGGTTCGTCAGTGTGCACAACTGCATGCGGCGGGTCATCGTATCGTTATCGTCACTTCCGGCGCGATTGCCGCTGGACGCGAACACCTGGGTTACCCCGAACTGCCGCCTACCATCGCCTCAAAGCAGCTGCTGGCTGCGGTGGGGCAGAGCCGTCTGATTCAGCTGTGGGAGCAACTGTTCTCGATTTACGGCATTCATATCGGGCAGATGTTGCTGACTCGTGCGGATATGGAAGATCGTGAACGCTTCCTCTACGCACGTGACATGCTGCGTGCGTTGCTCGACAACCATATCGTGCCGGTGATTAACGAGAACGATGCTGTTGCTACCGCTGAAATTAAAGTGGGCGATAACGATAACCTGTCTGCGCTGGCGGCGATGCTCGGCGGTGCGGATAAACTGCTGCTGCTGACCGATCAACAGGGTCTGTTCACCGCCGATCCGCGCACCAATCCCGAAGCCGAGCTGATCAGCGATGTGCACCAGATTGATGACGCATTGCGCACGTTAGCCGGAGGCAGTGTTTCTGGCCTCGGCACCGGCGGCATGGCGACTAAACTGCAGGCGGCTGATGTGGCCTGCCGTGCCGGTATCGACGTGATCATCGCGGCAGGTAGCCGCCCGGATGTGATCAGCGATGTACTGTATGGCAAGCCGGTCGGCACCCGCTTCCACGCACAGCAATCACCGCTGGAAAACCGCAAGCGCTGGATCTTCGGTGCCCCACCTGCGGGGGAAATCACCATTGATGATGGTGCACTGGCTGCGGTATTAGAGCGCGGCAGTTCACTGCTGCCGAAAGGCGTACGTGAAGTGCAGGGCAACTTCTCTCGGGGTGAAGTGATCCGCATTCGCAACCTGCAAGGTCGTGATATCGCCCATGGCGTGACGCGCTACAACAGCGATGCGATGCGCATGATTGCCGGTCATCACAGTCAGGAAATTGGCGATATCCTCGGTTACGAATATGGCCCGGTTGCGGTGCATCGTGACGACATGATCGTCAGTTAAGGAGCAGATGATGTTAGAAGAAATGGGTAAAGCGGCGCGTGCAGCCTCGTACAAACTGGCAGAACTCTCCACCGAACAAAAAAATCAGGTGCTGCTGACGATTGCCGATCGTCTGGAAGCGGAAAGCGCCGACATTCTGGCGGCGAACGAGCAAGATTTGGCCGATGCGCGACAGAATGGCATGAGCGCGGCATTGCTGGATCGCCTGACGCTCAATCCGCAGCGTCTGAAAGGTATCGCTGACGATGTGCGTCAGGTGTGCCGTTTGGCCGATCCGGTCGGGCAGTTGATCGATGGCGGCGTGCTGGACAGCGGTTTACGTATTGAACGTCGCCGCGTGCCATTGGGCGTGATTGGGGTGATTTATGAAGCGCGTCCTAACGTCACCGTGGATGTGGCTTCTCTGTGCCTGAAAACCGGCAATGCGGCGATTCTGCGCGGCGGTAAAGAGACCTATCGCACCAACGCGGCCACCGTTCGCGTGATCCAAAACGCGCTGAGCGAGCATGGCCTGCCCAAAGGGGCTGTGCAGGCGATTGAAAACCCGGATCGCGAGTTGGTTAACCAACTGCTGAAACTCGATCGCTATGTCGATATGTTGATTCCACGTGGCGGCGCAGGGTTGCACAAGCTGTGTCGTGAAAACTCGACCATTCCGGTGATCACTGGCGGTATTGGCGTGTGTCATCTCTATCTCGATGAAACCATGGATATTGAGCCCGCGCTGGAGGTGATTGTTAATGCGAAAAAACAGCGTCCGAGTGCCTGTAATTCACTGGAAACCTTGCTGATTCACCGCGATCAGGCTGAACGCTTTATTCCTGCATTTTTACAGCGGATGGCGCAGGAAAATATCCCGCTGCACGGCGATGCAAATGTCCTGCCGCTGCTGCAAAACGGTCCGGCCAGCGTCGTGGCAGTGCAAGCCGAACAGTATGATGATGAGTGGTTATCCAACGATCTCAACGTCAAGCTGGTGGCGGATCTCGACGATGCGGTTGCCCATATTCGCGAGCACGGTACCCAACACTCGGATGGCATCCTGACGCGCAGCATTGGCAATGCCAATCGCTTTGTGAATCAGGTTGATTCCTCCGCCGTCTATGTGAATGCCAGCACGCGGTTCACCGATGGGGGGCAGTTCGGTCTGGGCGCGGAAGTGGCGGTCAGTACGCAGAAGCTGCATGCGCGTGGTCCAATGGGGCTGGAAGCACTCACCACTTACAAGTGGATTGGCTGGGGCGACGATACGCTGCGCGGCTAATTTTCACTTCTGCAACACAATGGGCACCGCAAGGGTGCCCATTTTTTTTGCTTCCGATCCAATTATTTCCAGAGCTTTTTGATTTATTTCTGTCATCTATGGCGCCGCCGCGCCTTTTCGCCCATTTTTTGTTTTAACGGCTGGTATCAGCGTCACAGAACAATCCTGAAAACCCCTGTCAGAACAAGCTGTCGGGCATTCATTACTGGTTTCCACCTCGCCGAAGGGGATAATGATCATCCAGCTTCATTGATAAAAGCTGTTGGGTAGTAAACTGACGGTAATATAAAATGAACTGGTAGCAAAAATGAAAATAACATTCAGTCTTTAACTGATGGCAGATTATTAACTGATGGTTAAAAAAGAGAGTAACAGACAAGCTTTTACTGCCAGGCTGATTGCCGCGTGTGACAGCGCGGGAATTGTCGGACATGGACGGAACAAACAGGTTGCACAGGCACTGCAGGAAAGGGGATGCAGGATCTCAACACCGGGGGTCTGGAAATGGTTCAACGCGCAATCGATTCCAGATGACAGCAATTTACTGGCGCTCAGCCAGTTACTGGACGTGCGCGTAGAATGGCTGCAGTTTGGCATGGAAAAACCCGCTGCCACCATCGGCCAGCAGACGTTGATGGACCCACAACATCGGTTCCGCGTCGAAAGCCTGGATATTGGGCAGCGTAGCGCTCAGGGCATTGCTGCGCGTGATGATCTGGTCGAAACCATTCAGGCGATCGAGTATGGGCTGGATGAGGCGCGCGTGCTGTTTAGCGGTCGTCCGGCAGAGAACATTCGACTCATCGCGCTGAACAATGATTCCATGGCCGGCACCTTTGCGCCGCGCGATCAGCTGTTTGTGGATATCAGCGTGCACCGCTTTGACGGCGACGGGATATACCTTTTCACGCTGGACGATCAACTTTATCTCAAACGTCTGCAGCTGCAGCACAGAAAGGTCGCGGTGATCTCTGACAACAAGCGCTATGAGACCTGGTACCTGACGCTGAATGAGGCGGCCTCATTGCAGGTGGTAGCGCGTGTCATCATGAGCCAGGCCCGCGATTACCAGATTTTAGGTTGATCACAAAACGTATTGAGTGGGTAAAAAAATATTCTGGCTGAAATCATAAATTTAACTGACGGTAAATAAAAAATTAACTGTTGGTGTTTGCCAATGTATTAGAACCTGTTAATAATTTGACCATGGAAGGACGACATCACTGCTCCCGGATGAGCCCGCTCTTAAACAATTGAGGCGCTGCACAAGCGCGATACCCACCACCCAAAGTCAGTGAATTTTGGGATGGGGTGGATGCGCATTATGCAGCGTCGTCAGCTCTCTTCTGACTTCACTCTCCTCTGCTTTTCCCTGGCCGCGAACGCAGCCGGGCGGGTCGATGTCGAGTGTTTGCAGTGGAATAGCGGACGCTTCGGCTTCAGCCGACACGCCGCGCCTGCCACCCCATCGCCAAAAACTCATTCACAGGAGGAGTTATGGCGATTATCCAGTATGGCAAGTCAGTCTTCACCGGGAACGCGCGCACCCGTCGTCACCGACGCCGCCAGTCACTTAGCCGCCTGAAGCACAGTATCGACTGTGCCTTAGGCCTTGAGCCCGATAACCCAACCCTGCGTAGCGCAGAACGCATCTGCCAGCGCCAGACGCAATCGCGAGTCGACTGTGCGGTAATGGCCCCTACACGAAGTCAGGCCGAAAGTGCCAGCTTCGATAACTGCTGTCTTCCCCACGTCCATTTGTACGCCGTGCGCTAAATCCTTGTCATATTTCCCAGCTTTAAGCGGAACGTTTCGTTACTGCTCACTGTTTAGCCTCGCTTGAGCGTAGCGCGGATAACGCGCGGTATCACAACGGGCAATAGATCAGTGAGATTTATGTTTTGGAGTCTTTGCGCAGTCATTTTTCCATCGTTGCGCCCGTCAAAGAGGAATCGCTATGAGCCAGATTATTGCCATTTTGAATTTTGAAGAGGGCTACCGTGAGGCGCCCTACCTTGATACGCAAGGGTTTCCTACCGTGGCCGGCGGTATCCGCATCGGACCAAAAGGAGCCTCACTCAGCAACTACATCTTCCAGGTCCCGCGACGAGTGGGGGATGTGTGGAAGCAGTGCATTGTGGAAAACAAAGTGCTGGAGATGAACCAGCGTGCTCTGGTGCAGCAAGCGCTAAGCAAGTGCAGTGAGGCGCGCTGTGATGTGCTGATCAGCATGGCATATCAATTGGGCGTCGATGGATTGTCCCTGTTTCGCGGCATGCTGAGCGCCATCACGCAGGGGGACTTTAACGGCGCCGCCAATGCCATGCTCGACAGCTTGTGGGCACGGCAAACGCCCGGGCGCGCAAGGCGTCACGCAGAGGTGATGCGCAGTGGCAGCTACGACATTTATCGGGGGCTGTTATGAACATGAGATGGACGGTGTTTGTCATCGCGGTGCTGACAGCAGTGATTGTGCTGTTGTTGCTCCAGCGTTTTACCACGCTGGAGTTCGTCAAGCACGCACGATTATTGTTCAAAACCTGGTCAGTGTGGCTGGCCTCATTGGGATCGATGCTCAGTGCCTGGGCGCAATCCTTTCCTTCATCCGCGCTGGATGCCTGGAATGCACTGCCTCAGGACATCAAAGACATTCTTCCTCACAACTACCTCGGGTTGATTGGTGCCTTCATGGTGGCGATGGGGGTTCTGGCGCAGTTTGTTCGGCAGAAAAACCTGATTGAACAGCGCAAAACGCTGGAGGAGAAACCATGACGCTTATCACTTCACTGCTTGGCGGCAGCTGGCACTGGCTGGCTGCGTTGACGGGCATTGTTGCGGCACTGGTGGCCAGCTACTTCGGTGGCAGAAAGATTGGCAAGGTGCAGCAACAAGCCAAATCAGAGGTGGAATCCGCAAACAAAGCGGCCGTGCAGGCTGTCGCGGTTAACCAGCAGCAACAACAGTTGCGCGAGGAGGCTAAACGTGTGGAAGTCAGTAATCTTAACCTTGATGACGCTGCTGCTCGCGACAAGCTGCAGCACTCGAAATACAACCAGCCCTAAATCTCCCGTCGTTATCGACTCTGCTTGCACGCTTTTTTCCCCGATTTACACCCACGGCCATGACGCCGAGCGCATGGATGTACGCACCGTGCGCGCCATCAACAACCACAACGATCTCTGGGATCAGCACTGCGGCCAATTGGCGCAGTAACGCCGTTCCCACACTTGCATTGCAAACCTGAAAAGGCCGAGGAGGCTATGATGATCGAAGTTAATTCATTCGCAGAACTGCGCACCACCACGCCGACTAAAAATGGCGATCTGGCGTTTTTGCGCCGCTACAACGCGGACTCCACCTTCCATGGAGGCGGTGACTTCACCGGTTTTATTGGCACCACCACCGCGACAGACGATGGCGGTACCTTAGCTATCGGTAATGGCTTCTACTGGAAACGCGTGATTAACGATCCTTCTGACGTGAACGTCTATCACTTTGGTGCCAAAGGAGACGGTTATGCCAATGACACGGACGCGGTTAATCGCATGCTAACCTGGACGCAGAATTACAGCGGTAATATTAAGGACCTGCCGATTCGTTTTCCCGGCGGGAAGTTTTTGATCAGTCCAATTGATATCAGCGGCACCGATAACGCCTTCTTTGGCTTGCAGGGTGATGATGTTGAGCTGGGTTCACTGCCGCGTACCACGATTATCTCGGATAAGAGTGCCAACCCGGTATTCAAGGTAAAGGCGCGCCGCACCTCGATTCGCGGCATTGCCTGGAATGGTCAGGCCTCGGCCGACATCACCACCAACAAAGGCACCATCACTGCCGATATGTGCAGCAACGTCCAGCCGTTCTTCGAAAATACCTGTATCGAAGGCACCACGGTAAACATCTACTGTTTCCGCGCACAGAATAACGGCGGCACGGTGATTAAAGTGCTGGACACGCTGGACAGCAAATTTGACCAGATTTACACCCTCTACACTTATGCGCGCGTCTTCGATGTGGGCTGGTCAAATTCACCCAACGGTGTATGGGATCACTCTACCGCGATTGAGATTTGTAACTGTAACTTCCAGACGGGTTATGGTGACGCCACGTTGTATATGCCGCGCTGTACACAGGGGATTTTGCGCAATGTGTGGATCGAGCACACGCGCAATCCAGGAGACTTGTCGGATGGTGGCTGGACCATTGACACGCTCAATATTGAGGATTGCGGCAATCCTTTCAATCTCAATAATGCGCGCGTGGTGATGCGTCAAATCAATCTGCAATCCGGCGCGAAAGTGTCGAACGATCTGGTTGCCGGCAGATGGCTCTCCACCTTCGAATATGGTTATCGCCGTGACGAGAGTTACGGCAGCTTCCTGACCGGATCGTTACGTGCCGGCTATTATAGCGGCTACAAAATCACCAATAACACTTCAACCGACAACTGGTATCGCCTGGGGCAGTTGTTCTTCCCCAATGCGAACCAGCAGTGGGTGATGGAGTTTATTGGCAAAGCCGATGCCACCCAGCCCACCGGCACCGCCGGTACCCCGGTTAACGTGGCCAGTAGCGGCAAAACCTGGATCAATTTGCAACGGCTGGATACGGTGTGGGCAGATGCCTTTCATATGGGGCAGCCCGCCATCCTGGATATGCGTTACGGACGTGTCGGCACCACTTATGCCGTGGTGTGGGTGAAGCTGAAAGCCAACAGTGGCGACACGATGCTGAACCTGAAAAATACCGGCCCGACGCGATTCGATAGCGGTTCCTGCTCGCTGTTCCAGTCTGATCTGTCGGTCGTTACCGATACCACCACCATGGGCACATTGAAGCCAGCCGCACGCTTTGGCATGCACAATGGGCTGGCGGGGATTGGTGCCAATGAGAAGGGCGTGCTGACGGTAGCCACCGCTGCCGGAACGCCAACCAATAAAACCACGCCAACCGGCTTTGTGCTGGTGAATATCAACGGCGTTGACCGTAAATTGCCTTACTACGACTGAAATCCAACCTATCTGGCGAGGCTGCGGCCTCGCTTTTTTTTTTGATCAAAATGCACACTGTGCAGTTCAGTTGCGTCGTCTCTTTAAAAAAACGAGCCTGTCAGCCGCACAGGATAGCGATATGCTCATAGGGAAGGTGTTAACTTTCTTTTTATTTTAGTTAATGCGCACAAAAAACGTGAATTTGACAGGTGTGTGGTTTTTAGTACGGCACAAGGTAAAAGATGGCTCAATTTATCAGATCCGTTCTTATCTCAAGATTCATTACAGTTTAATTTACTCAGTTAATTAGCAGGTTAACTTATAGAACAAGGTGTTAGCGAAGTATGGCCTTGTCAGTCCATTTCTATCTTATTATTCCTAACAGTATTTGACTGCCGCCTTAATCAGTTTTCTGAAAACCGATTCATCCGCGCTAATCTTTTCCCTTCTACGATATCTCATTTCCAGCTAAGTAAATTCCGTATTGGCCTCCAGGCCATTGACCTCATCGCCTTGTCTGGTGAGAATGCGATTAAAAGTTTGAATCAGATCGCAAAATTAGGGCCCTGAGCCCATTGCAACACGGCTGCGAGAGTCATGTTGAATTAACGCCACTTGCCATTATCGAACGGCGAAAGACGCATCGAGATAATAAAATGGCAGGGCATACAGCAAAATCGTTAATGTCGTCACATTCGTTGAGAAGGCCGTCTTTAGATGCACCTTTTCAATCCCGGTCGGCATTTCTTGTGGTGCAAAAAAATTCAGTAGGCTGCACCCGTTTTAATCATATGAATGGCATGTTGATAATTGGCGTTTCTTATTGATGTTACGGTGATTGCACTAAGCGTCATCTTGCTTTCAAAATAAGATTTCATATAACTGCATGATATTTAACTGAACTCGTCTGAGTGCAGTGTGGTTTCTTTGCGCCAAAAATAGCCCGTAGCAGGTAGTCAGTACACTGGTAACTGTAAGCCAGGGGCGGTAGCCTGCGCTTTTCGTTAAATGAATGAATAATAAAATCGCACGATTTGGTTAGCGATAATCTTATTTAGTCCACCGTTTTATGAGCGTTTAAAGGCCGGTAATTCCTGCCTGAGGAAACTCCTAAATAAATCAAAGTTAATGTTAAGCCGGACGAAAGGGACGTGAAGTTTGGCTTAGCCATGAATCTCACTGAGGTTGATCTGTGAAAGATAAATTAAAAAATTCGATGTGGATGATTGCTGAAAAAATCATCGCGGTGTTTGGTCTGATTTTCGTGACGTCCTATGTCGCGAAATATGTTGGACCGACCACCTTCGGCATTATCTCACTCTCCATGCTGGTGTTTCAGTTTATTCAGTCGATCGCCGTTATGGGCAGCGATGTGATTTTGCTGAAGCGTATTTCGCAAAATCGTCATTCAGGTATTCGCCTGATGATGGCGACTTTTCTGCTGGTGATGCTGATTTACTGCGGTTTAGCGCTCAGCGGCATGGTGATCATGGGAGAGGCGTGGAGCCGTGAAGCGCTGGTATTTATCTGCGCAGCGGCGATTGCCTGTCTGTTCTCGTCGATTGATCTGGTCAATATCTACAACGAGGCCATGCTCAACGCCCGACTCAATGTGATCGCCAACGTGATTGGCCTCGCAATCAGTCTGTCAGTGCGCTTCATTATTTCATATCTGCAACTGGATCCTCAGTTTCTGGCGATCCCCATTGTGCTGGCCACATTGCTGCCGTTCAGCATCAAGCTGGCGATCTTCTGGCGCTATCATCGCCAGGGGCCAATCCCGGCGCTGCGCCACATCAAAAAGTATTCGCGCTACATGGTGGCTTCCGGCATTTCGCTGGTGTTCTCGGTGATCGCCATCGCGATTTATACCCGCGTCAACCAACTCAGCGTTTCGTATTTCCTTGGCGTAAAAGAGGCGGGGATATTTGCTGTCGCCATGACGCTGGCAACCTCATGGGTGTTTTTACCCAACGCCTTGTTGGCCTCATTTTTTCCGGCGTTCTTTGCCGAGCGTGATGATGAGCAGTCAATTATCAAAGCGCAAAAACTGCATCTGCTGGTGCTGGGAGTATCCGCCATCGTGATCATGGCGATATGGCAACTCTCGGGCTGGTTTATCCGTGATTTTTACGGCGAGGCGTATCTCGATGCCATCGCGCCGACGCTGTTGCTCAGTGTGGGTGCGATGTGTGGTGTGCTCAGCAGCTTAATGGACCGTTTTATTATTAAGTACAACGGTTATCGCTTTTTAGTGAAAAAGACCTTTGCGGTATTAATTATCTGCCTGGCATCGTCCATTTTATTGGTGCCACTTTTAGGTTTAACCGGCGCTGCCCTCAGCGTGGTATTAACCGAATTCCTCTCTTTCTCGCTGCTTAATTATTTCTTCACTGCGCAACCGGTGATGCGTATTCATCAGATTTTTTTCAACCCCAGGAAACTATGGCAGTTATTTGTCAATTACAAAACCTCAGACAGTAAAGAGAGTTTATCATGAATGAAAAACCACTTTTCAGTATTATTATTCCCGTCTATAACTCACAAAAAACCATCAAGCGGACATTGCTGAGTGTGCTTAATCAGACATTCAGTAATTATGAAATTGTGGTGGTCAATGATGGTAGCACTGATTCAACCCTAAACGTACTGGAGGAGTTTTCACGTTATTCTCAGGTCACGGTGATCAACCAAAGGAACGCCGGTGTCAGCGCGGCTCGCAATAGCGGGTTGCAGCAGGCCAGTGGGGAATATGTTCTGTTCCTCGATGCAGATGATTGGGTGGATGATGATTTCCTGATGATCTTCAAACAGAATCTGGAGGCATGGCCAACGGAGTCGATAGATCTGATGGTAGGCAACCTCAACGACGGTCGCGTGGGCAAGGTCTCTCGGGCTGGCTTCTTCAGCAATGAGGATATTCCTTATGTGCTCGGTGAGCTGGAGATGAGCGACAACATCGGTTATTTGCATAACAAGTGTTATCGCCGTCAGATACTGAGTGAGCTGAATCTGCGCTTTATCGAGGGGATCTCGATGAGTGAGGACCTGTTATTTAACCTCAAATTCTTCAGCTGTATTAGCAATTTTCTGGTCACTCAGGGAACGCCCTACCATTATGAAGATGTTGCCGGTTCATTATCCAAGCAAAAGGTTCATTACAGCGAGCTTAAAGTCAGGAAACAGTTTCTGACCACACTGTATGACTCTATCGTTGAGAAATATCAGGGAAGCAATCTCGATTACCTGTTAAAAGGCATTTCAAAACGCGTGCTGGCGTTAGACATGCAAATTGTCACAGCGATGTATCATTCGTCGTTTTCACCTGCGGATATCGCGCAGGAAATTAATGAAATAAAGCGAGGGAAATACTCGAAAGGGATTTTCATTCTGCTGAATAAAAATGAAAAACTGAAGTACATGATTATGAATTTGAATACTATCACAGCGTACTATTTCCTTTATGCACTCTACAGAATGCGCGCATTCTGATTTGAAATTCCCCCGGGATTATTCTCTGTCATTGTCTGCTGCGGATATTCCTCAGAATACCGAGTGGAACGATGGCTTCGCCAGAGAGCAGTTGCCGGGGGAGTTTCACCTTTCTCTACTGCAGTCCCTGTGGCAACGGTTCGCCGTTGCCACATTTTCCCTGCCAGCACGACCTGCCTTTCACTCCTCGCTGTCTCGCGCATGATTCTCCTGCTAATACCCCGGGCAGTCTGCCATTCGAGCCCGACAAATCCTTGCACTCCAGCATGCTCTCAGGTCAAATAGCGCCCATGCAAACGTTTGCGTGCGTGAGTCATGCATTTCTGTTGATTTAATGACCGATTCACGCATTTATGACGGCTTTGTGATGCATGTCTTGCGTTCAGGCAACCTTAAGTCGTCAAAAACGCGTAGCATGTGCCCCGTCGCACCAATGGCATGTTTAGCCGCCGTGATTTCGGCTGCATTGTTTAAAAAGCTTTAAATTCTGGAGAGACAGATGGACAACTCACAAACCGTTGCGCAGGGCACGGTTGAGGCCCGTTCAACAGGCTGGCGTAAAAGTGATACCGTGTGGATGCTGGGCCTCTACGGTACAGCGATAGGCGCAGGCGTTTTGTTCCTGCCTATCAATGCAGGTGCAGGTGGTCTAATCCCCCTGATTATTATGACAATCCTCGCGTTCCCCATGACCTACTATGCACACCGTGCTCTGACGCGCTTTGTGCTGTCGGGTAAAAATCCCGGTGAAGATATTACTGAAGTGGTGGAAGAGCATTTCGGTGTGGGCGCTGGCAAAATCATCACCTTGCTTTATTTCTTCGCTATTTTCCCGATCCTGCTGATGTACAGCGTGGCGATCACCAACACCGTCGACAGTTTCATCGTGCACCAACTCGGTATGGTGTCGCCGCCGCGCGTGGTGCTGTCATTGGTCCTGATCATTGGCATGATGACCGTGGTGCGCTTTGGCGAGCAGATGATCGTGAAAGCGATGAGCGTGCTGGTGTTCCCGTTTGTTGCGGTGCTGATGTTGCTGGCGGCTTATCTGGTCCCACACTGGCACGGCGCAGCCCTGGAAACGCTGTCTTTCAGCCAGGGGTCGGGCGATAGCAGCATCTGGATGACGCTGTGGCTGGCAATTCCGGTGATGGTGTTCTCCTTCAACCACTCGCCGATTATCTCGTCGTTTGCGGTGGCGAAGCGCAATGAATATGGCGCAGGCGCGGAAAAGAAATGCTCACGCATTCTCGCCAGCGCACACCTGATGATGGTGGTGACGGTGATGTTCTTCGTCTTCAGCTGCGTGCTGAGCCTGTCACCCGCGGATTTGCAGGCGGCGAAAGATCAAAACATCACCATTCTTTCCTATCTGGCGAACCACTTTAATGTGCCAATGATTGCCTGGATGGGACCGATTGTGGCGATGGTCGCCATCACCAAATCGTTCCTTGGCCACTATCTGGGCGCGCGTGAAGGCTTCAATGGAATTGTGGTGAAATCGCTGCGCAGCCGGGGGAAAAACCTATCGCCTCAGCGTCTGAACCGTGTGACAACCGGCTTTATGCTGCTGACCACCTGGCTGGTTGCCACCTGGAATCCGAGCATTCTCGGGATGATTGAAACTCTGGGCGGACCGATCATTGCGATGATTCTGTTCCTGATGCCGATGTACGCGGTTCAGAAAGTCCCGGCGATGCGTCAGTACAGTAGCAAAATCAGCAATGTGTTTGTGGTCATTGTTGGCCTGTTAGCGATTTCGTCGATTGCGTATTCGCTGATGAATTAATGCAAAAGGGCGGCGCGATTCCTCGCGCCGCTCTGTCTTACACTGCCGCTGTCTTGAAGACGCTCATTGACTGCGCCAGTCTATCGGCCTGCTCCTGCAACGCTTGTGAAGCGGCAGAGGCTTCCTGCACCAACGCGGCATTCTGCTGAGTGACCGCTTCCATCTGGGTAATGGCCAGATTGATCTCACTGATACCGCTGCTTTGTTCGCTGCTGGCAATGGTGATTTCACTCATGATATCCGCCACGCTCTTCACGCTGTTCACCACTTCACCAATGGTGGTTCCCGCATGTGTCACCAGACGGCTGCCTTCATCCACTTTCGAGACTGAATCTTCAATCAGGACTTTGATCTCTTTCGCGGCAGAGGCGGAGCGCTGTGCCAGATTGCGCACTTCTGTCGCCACCACGGCAAATCCACGGCCTTGTTCACCCGCGCGAGCGGCTTCAACCGCAGCGTTGAGTGAGAGAATGTTGGTCTGGAAGGCAATGGAATCGATCACGCTGATGATATCGACGATCTTCTTAGAAGAGAGGGTGATCGCTTCCATCTTCTCGATGACCTGTTCCATCACCACGCCACCCTCTTTGGCGACGGTTGAGGTGGTGGCCACCAGCTGATTAGCTTCACGCGCGTTATCCGCATTGTGCTTCACGGTCGCGGTCATCTGCTCCATGGCAGAGGCGGTCTCTTCCAGCGAGCTGGCCTGCTGTTCGGTACGGGATGAGAGATCGATGTTACCGCTGGAGATCTGATTCGATGCGACGGCAATAGTGTCAGAACCGGCGCGTACGTTTGACACAATCGTCAGCAGGTTATCGTTCATCGCCTGCAGTGCCTGCATCAGCACGGCGGTTTCGTCTTTACCGCTAACTTCAATGTGTGAACTGAGGTCGCCCGCCGCGACTTTCTCGGCAATGCCCACCGCTTCATTCAGCGGACGCACAATTGAGCGCGTCAGCATAAAGCCAAGCAGCACGGAGGCGGCAATCGCGATCGCCGAGAAGATCAGCGTGATTTCGATGGCGGTAGAGCCGTCATCAATAATGCCAGAGCCCTCTTTGCGCAGTTGATCTGACTGTGAGTTGGCAAAAGCCACCGCGCTATCAAGGTAGGCGTTCTGGGTGCTGGTGATTTTCTTCAGCACATAAGTGCTGGCTTCCTCGAGCTTGCCTGCACGAACCAGATCCAGCACTTCATTCTTTTGCTGCTCAAACAGTTGGCTGGCGGCCAGCAGGCCGGCGATTTTCTTTTTACCGATTTCGGTAACCTGAATGGCTTCAATCTTTTTCATGGCGCTGTTGGTGCGCTCGGTTGCCTCATCCAACTGCTTATAACGTTGCACGTTATTTTCCGGACGCAGCGTGTCAATCACCATGCCGCGCAGGTATTTGATCTGATCGTTCACGCCATCGCGCACGTCAAAACCCAAACGGACTTTGACATAGCGGTCTTCCACAATTGAGGTGATGCCGTTTTTGATGTTGTTAATTTTCATAATCGACGTCACACCGACTACGCCCAGTAGGGCCACGACAAGCGCGAAGGCTATCCCTAAACGGGCGCCCACTTTCATATTCTTTAAGCTCAACATTGGTTCTCCCCGTAATGCTAAATAGTGTTGTTTTCAAGACGGAAAAGCAGGCAGTTGGCCTGCATCAGGCTGATGTTTTATAAGGTAAAGATACTTACCGGGCGTAATTAATCTGGTATGGCAGCACCGGTTCAAGCGCTATCAGTTATCGGTTGTTAATGTTTTAACTTTAATTTTTTAGATGCGCGTCACAAAATCGTTAACGTGATTAATGAGTGGATCGGTGTGTGAGCGCAGGCAGGGCGTAAAAAAGGCGCGAAAATCGCGCCTGATTAAAAAAGGGGAGGATAAAAAAGGATTAGCGTTTCTTCTGCAGTACGCGATGAATGACGCTCGACAGTTCGTTAATCTCAAATTTCGCCACATAGCCATCGGCGCCGACTTTACGCACGTGGTCTTCGTTGGCGCTGCCGGAGAGCGAGGAGTGGATCACCACCGGAATCTGGCGTAATGCGTCGTCGCGTTTGATATTGCGCGTGAGCGTAAAACCATCCATCTCTGGCATTTCGAGATCGGTCAGTACCAGCGCGATTTTGTCATGGATCGACTCGCCTGCCGCTGCGGCTTCTTTCTGCATCTCGTTAATTTTGATCCAGGCTTCCAGACCGGTGTTATGCATGATGGCTGGAATGCCCATGCTTTTCAGACCCTGCTCCAGTAGCTGGCGCGCGACTTTGGAGTCTTCCGCGACAATTGCCACCTGGCCGGGCTTGAGGTTGAAGTCTTTCGCCGTCTCGGCGCTCGGCTCAACGCCGCGCACGGAAGGGATGATGTCATACAGAATTTGCTCAACGTCCAGCACCATCGCCAGATTGTTACTCTGACCGTCGGTGTCGAGGCAGGCGATACTGGTGATATTGCGGCTACCAATGCCGGCTTCAGCGGTGTGCACCTGATTCCAGTCCAGGCGCACAATATTTTCCACCGACTCCACAGCAAAGGCCTGCGTGCTGCGCGCATATTCGGTGACCAGCAGCAGATTGAGGCCGGTTTCCGGTTTGCAACCGGTCACCGCGGGCAGGTCGATGACCGGGATAAACTGACCGCGAATACTGGCCATACCGAGCAGCGGTGATTGCATACCCGCCGCACGGGTAATGGTCGGCATTGGCACGATTTCACGCAGTTTGAATACGTTGATGCCGTAGAGCTCAGATTTGCCTTTCAGCTGATCGGAACCCAGGCGGAACAGCAGCAGTTCGAATTTATTGGAAAGCGCAAGGTTAGCGCGTTCATCGATCTCTTTCTGAAAATTATCCATCATGGCCTCAAGCGGAATCTGGGCAGGTAAAGGGGCAATGATTAACTTATCGGCAGCGCGGGAAAAAAATGAAGGGGCGGGCAGAAATTTTAGCGCGAGAGCGGATGCCCTCGCGCAAAAGGGGATTACTTGAGCAGGATGGCGCGGACGCTTTTGCCTTTGATCTTGCCTTCTTTCAGCTTGATCAGCGCTTTCTTCGCCTGTGCCGCATCGATCGCGACATAAGCATGCGTCTGCGTCAGGTCGATCTTGCCGATTTGATCGCCGCTAAATCCGGCTTCACCGGTGAGAGCACCGAGAATATCGCCCGGGCGGATTTTGGCTTTGCGCCCACCATCAATGCACAGCGTCATTTTAGTGGCAGGCAGCGCTTGCGCCGCTTTGCCTTTCAAGGTGGCGGAGGAAACCCAGTTGAGTTTCTGGCTCAGATACTCTTCCAGTGCATTAGCACGCACCATTTCATCGGGCGCGACAAAACTCACGGCTAACCCTTTCTCACCCGCGCGACCGGTGCGGCCGATGCGGTGGATATGCACCTCAGGATCCCAGGCCAACTGGAAGTTCACCACTAACGCCAGCGATTTGATATCCAGCCCGCGCGCGGCCACATCGGTGGCAATCAACACGCGGATGCTGCCATTGGCGAATCGGATCAGGACGCGCTCACGGTCGCGCTGTTCCAGATCGCCATGCAGCGCCAACGCGCTGATCTGACGATCGTTCAACGCAGCGGCGATATCATCACATTCACGTTTGGTGTTACAGAACACCACGCAAGAGGCAGGCTGCTGCTGGCTGAGCAGAGCACTGAGCAGATTGCCACGCTCACTGGCGCTGGCTTCGATAAATTGCTGGTCAATCGCGGGTAATTCGGCTTTATCTTCTGTGGCAACGGCCAGAGCATCGCGCTGGAAACGCTGGCTGAGGCTGGCAATGGTGTCTGGCCAGGTGGCAGAAAACAGCAGTGTCTGGCGTGCTTCCGGCGTGAACCCGATGATGGCTTCCATGTCGTCGCGGAACCCCATCTCCAGCATGCGATCGGCTTCATCTAACACCAGCGTCTGCAGTGCATTGAGGTCGAGGTTGTCACGCTTGAGATGATCAAGGATACGGCCCGGCGTGCCGACCACAATATGTGGCGCATGCACCAGCGAATCGCGCTGCGCGCTCATCGGTTGGCCGCCACACAACGTCAAAATTTTAATATTGCGGGTGAAGCGCGCGAGTTGGCGCAGCACGTTACTCACCTGATCCGCCAATTCGCGGGTAGGGCATAACACCAAAGCCTGGGTCTGGAAGCGGCTGATATCGATGCGTTGCAGCAAGCCAATACCAAAGGCTGCCGTTTTACCGCTGCCGGTTTTCGCCTGCGCACGCACATCGCGCCCTTCAAGAATGGCGGGCAATGAAGCCGCCTGAATAGGTGTCATGGCGTCGAAGCCCATCTCGCGCAGGTTGTCGAGTTGGCTGGCAGGGAGTTGCGTCAGGGTAGAAAAAGCGGTCACGGGAATGTCTCAAATAGCGGTCAGGATTGCGGCGGTCAGTCTCGCAGAAAGGGCTGCTATCGGCAATGCAAATCGCGTCATTGATAACATAGTGAAATCGATTAGCGCGGCGATCATTTGGCTAATTATTCGTCTTTTATAGATGTGAAATTCTAATCATTTTTGTCACCATGGCCGATTGTTTTAAACGGTGTGAAACGTCTTTTTTGAATGAAAAGGTGCAATTAGCATTGATAAAGGGACTGTTTAGCGTCTTTATGACCTGTTTTTGTCTATGTTACGCTTATGTGTCACTTAAGATGGGTAAAATTCCGATTAAAATAACCTGCCGTTTTGCTTTATATTTGGCGCGCCATTTGGCAAACAATAATATATTCAGAGGTCCACTTTGAGTCTTTACGTCCAGGGACAAAACGAAGACATTCTGAAAATCGTCGGCCGCGCCGTGTTAACCCTGCATCTGCACGGAGAGACCTTATCTTCGGATAAAGTCAGCTCCATGATTGCCTGTTACGCGGAAGAAGAGCCAGTTAGCGACGATGAAAACCAGCGTTTGTATGCGCTGGCGATTCAGATGTTATCGTAAATCCAGCCATCTGCAATGGCGCATGCCGCCCCTGCATTTACCGTTCATCAAGCCTCCTCACGGAGGCTTTTTTGATCTCAGGCACTGAACACCGCAGTACCACGCTGGAAGGTGGCACGCACCGGGGCAATCCGTGCCACCGCTTCGGCGGAGCAGCTCGCCTCAACCAGCATCATGCTGGCATCATCCTGCACTTTCGGCCACTGGCGCTCGCCCTGATTCGACAGCGGCAGGATGCCGCCGGTGGCAATGTGCAGTGCCCGGCTCAAACCAAACTCATCCGAACCGCGATAGAGTTGCGCATACAGGTTGGCTTTCTCCAGCATGCTGCCGGTGCCAAACGGTGACCAGTGATCGATCACGCTGTCGGTGCCGGTCATCACCGTGATGCCCGCGGCCTGCAATTGCGGTAACGGCATGGTGAGTTTGCCGATGGGGATAGTGGACGCCACGCTCATCTGTTGTTCAGCCATGCCTGCAATCATCTTATCGAGCGTTTTGCCTTCCAGCGTGGCCAGCGCAAAGCCATGGCTCAGCGTCACTCTGCCTTTGAGCGGCGGGTTCTTCGCGATGGTGTCCACCATATACTGAATGGCTGCCACGCCAGATGGCGCGGTTTCGTGCAGATGGATATCGACGCCACGATCAAAATCCAGCGCAATCTGGAACATGGCATCCAGCGAGGCCTGCATAGCGCCATCCACATTGGTGGGATCCAGTCCACCAACGTACTGTACGCCCATCTGCATCGCTTCGCGCATCAGGCCATCCACTTTTGAATGCAGTAAACCGTGCTGCGGGAAGGCGACAATTTCACAGGGAAATTCGGGGTGGTTCGCCAGCGCCAGCTTCAGATGCTCCAGGCTTTTCAGGCCACTCACCGGATCGATGTTGCAATGGCTGCGTGCTTCTGTGGTGCCTTTACTGTGCAATAAGCCGATCAACGCTTCAGCACGCGCCTGCGATGTGGGGAGCAGCTGCGGGATCAGTACCTGCTCACGGGCAATCATATCCATGATGGTTTTGCCCTGGCGCGGACGCGGGGCTTGCCAGGGGCCGCTGTAAAATGTTTTGTCCAGGTGGATGTGCATGTCACGGGTGCGCGGCAACAGCAGCGAGCCTTGGGCATCCCACTGCGGAATGTCGGCGTTGCGCGCTGTACCGGCGGCTTCGATGGCGGCAAATTTGCCGTCTTTGACGGTGATATCGTAAAGCGCTGTCCGCGTCGCGATGATGTCGTTGCCGTCACGCTCAAAGCCCTCTTCGAGGCGTACGTTGAGCAATTGGTAATGGTCCACGCGCGGTGGCGGCGCAGAGATTGGCGATACGGCGGAAGAGGGCGAGGGAGCGGCGGCGCTCATACCGGCTGCCAGCAGGCTTCCGGCGGCGGTGAGGCGGACGCCCTGGCTAATGAAATCGCGACGGCTAGGTGAAATGAGGTGCATCAGAGGCTCCAGTCAACAAGGAAAACGTTAATCTGGCAAAACCCGGGTCGCGGCGCTGCGATATTTCCCACTGCTGAGCAGTGGAAAAATCACTGCCACTTCAACTGGCAAAATTCGACTAACGCCTCGGCCAGCGCCTGCTGCAAATCGTCCTGTGGGGAACGGCAAAACAGCGCCAGCTCAAAGTGGCTGATCGGCGGTAAACCCTGAGTTTCAGCCAGCACGCGATGCCCCGGCAAACGACAGCTGGCAGGCAGCAAGGTCAGGCCTAAACCCGCCGCGCTGGCACTGGCGAGCGCCACCAGACTGGCACTGCTATAACTGATGCGCCAGCTGCGGCCCAGCGTATCCAGCGTCTGACACATCTCCTCGCGATACAGTCCCTGCTGGGGAAATACCACCAGCGGCACTGGCGTCTGCTCAAAGCAGGGGTGTTCGGCGCTGTCCAGCCACAGCAGGGGTTCCGGTCGCGCTGCCAGCGGACGTTCACCGCCGGGTTGCTTGATCAGCATGATATCCAGCTCTTCTCGCTGCCACGCACGATGCAAGTCGACATACATGCCGCTCATCACGTCGAGGCGCAGCTGAGGATGTTCGCGACTAAACTGTGCCAGCAGTGCTGCGGTGGGGGCTGCAAAATCCTCTGGCACGCCAAGGCGCAGGACGCCATCGCGCCACTTGTCGCTCAGTACATCGTGAGCTTCGCCGTTAAGCGCAATGATCCGGCGGGCATAGCCAAGTAATTTCTCTCCCTCCTCAGTTAACACCACCTGATGCGAGGTGCGTTCCAGCAGCGCTTTACCAATCATCTCTTCCAGGCGGCGAACCTGCTGGCTGACGGTGGATTGCGAGAGGTGCACGCGCTCAGCGGCGCGTGTGAAGCTGGCGGTTTCACATACCGCGACAAAACTGAGTAACTGCTGCGGCGTAAACATCGGCTGACGATTCATTTTTCCACTGATCGCTATGGTGTTATTTCATTTCCAAATAGTAACCATTGCTGCGACCCTGACAACCTTTCTGCTGCAGGATTGTGTATGAACCGACATTCCAACGGATTGACGCTCGCCGCTTTGGTGCTGGCCGGGCTCAATATGCGTCCGTTACTGACCTCTGTTAGCCCATTGCTGGGCGAACTTCGCCAGGCTATGAGCCTCTCTTCGATTGCCGCTTCATTGTTACCCGCCGTGCCGATGGTGATGATGGGCGCGGTGGCGCTACTCAGTGCCTCCCTGATGCAACGTGTTCCGCTGCAACGTTTGTTGATCGCCGGGCTGATCCTGCTGCTGCTGGCGCTGGCCGCACGCGGTGTGATTCACGACGGGCAATGGCTGGTGGTCAGCGCGCTTTTCGCCGGGCTGGGGGTTGGCGTGGTGCAGATGGCGATGCCGGGGTTGATTCGCCAGCGTTTTGCCCAGCGCAGCGCCCCCGTTACCGGGTTGTGGGCGGGGGCGTTAATGGGCGGCGGCGGATTGGGGGCAGCACTCTCGCCGTGGCTCAGCGCGCATTTCGGCTGGTCACTGGCGCTCACCGGTTGGGCACTGCCCGTATTGCTGGCGATTGTGCTGTGGTGGATCGTGCGTGTGCCGGTGACGCAAAGCGCAGAGTCGGTCTCTATGCCCTCGCTTTGGCGCAAACCGCGCGCCTGGTCGCTGGCACTCAGTTTTGGCCTGGTCAATGGCGGCTATGCGACCTGCGTCGCCTGGCTTCCGGATGCTTATCACCACCTTGGCTGGTCAGCACAGGCGGGCGGCTCATTGCTGGGCGTGATGATCCTTTGCCAGGTGGCAGGCGCGTTGTTGATGCCCTTGCTGGCGCGCAAGGCGGATCGCCGTCCACAGCTGATCATCAGTCTGGTTTGCCAGCTGGTCGGTATGTGCGGTTTCCTGTTTGCCCCCCTGTTGGCGCCATGGTTGTGGGCGGCGATTGCCGGATTTGGTTTAGGGGCTGCGTTCCCGCTGGCGATGGTGCTGGCGCTCGATCACCTGCCACATCCGCAGGCGGGTGCACGACTGGTGGCGTTTATGCAGGGCGCAGGTTTCATCATCGCCGGGTGTATGCCGTTTATCGCCGGTCAGTTGCAGGCGCTGACGCACAGTTTTACCAGCGTATGGATGATGCAGGGCGGCGTGACGGTGGGATTGATCGTACTGAATCTTCGCTTCCATCCCCACAGCTATCGTCGGGCCTTTGGTCAGACAGAGTGAGTATTGGTCCTACCAAAACGATTTAAATGTTGCCACATCGTCACATAACACGAAAAATCACCCCAGCGTCGTTGCTTTAGATTAACAATGCATTAACTATCTGGAGCCAGAAAGCCCCGCACTGCATTTTGGTCCTACCAATTTCAGTGAGCAGAAGGGCAAGACCTGCGGCGCAAACCTGCATTGCCGTTGCGCTGCACTCATCTGGTAACCTCTGGAGATAACGGCATGCCGGTGTGGCAACAAAACTACGATCCTCTCAACAATCTGTGGCTCTCCAGCCTGGTGGCGGTGATTCCGATTGTGTTCTTCTTCTTCGCGCTGCTAAAGCTCAAGCTGAAAGGCTATCAGGCGGGCACCGCCACGGTGGTGATTGCACTGCTGGTGGCGCTGTTCCTGTATGGTATGCCGTTGGGCCAGGCGCTGGCTTCCGTGGTGTATGGCTTCCTGTACGGCCTGTGGCCAATCGCCTGGATCATCGTCGCGGCGGTATTTGTGTATAAAATCTCGGTGAAAACCGGGCAATTCGACATTATCCGCGCTTCGATCCTCTCGATTACTCCCGATCAGCGCTTGCAGATGCTGATCGTCGGTTTCTCCTTCGGCGCGTTTCTCGAAGGGGCGGCGGGTTTTGGCGCACCGGTGGCGATCACCGCAGCCCTGCTGGTGGGATTAGGCTTTAATCCGCTCTACGCGGCTGGCTTATGCTTGATCGTCAACACCGCGCCAGTGGCCTTTGGTGCGATGGGGATTCCGATTATTGTCGCCGGGCAAGTCACCGGACTCGACAGCTTCCAGATCGGGCAGATGGCCGGGCGTCAATTGCCGTTCCTGACCATCATTGTGCTGTTCTGGATCATGGCGATTATGGATGGCTGGCGCGGTATCAAGGAAACATGGCCAGCGGTGATCGTGGCGGGCGGATCGTTCGCCATTGCGCAGTTCCTCAGCTCCAACTTCCTTGGCCCCGAACTGCCAGACATTATCTCGTCACTGGCCTCTCTCATCTGCCTCACGCTGTTCCTGCGCCGCTGGAAGCCAGTACGTATTTTCCGTTTCGATGAGAAAACCGCCGTTGACCCGACGCTAACCTCTCAGCGCTATACGTTGGGCCAGATTGTGCGCGCGTGGATGCCATTCCTGTTCCTCACTGCCACCGTCACCCTGTGGAGCATTCCGCCGTTCAAGGCGCTGTTTGCTAAAGGTGGCGTGATGTACGACTGGGTGTTCAGCGTTCCGGTGCCGCTGCTGCATGAGCTGGTGGCACGTATGCCGCCGGTGGTGAGTGCGGCAACGCCTTATGCGGCCATCTTCAAGTTTGATGTGCTGTCAGCCACCGGCACAGCGATTATCGTGGCGGCGGTGCTGTCAGTGATTTGGCTGCGTATGAAGCCCGCAGCGGCGATCCAGACCTTCGGTGAAACGCTGAAAGAGTTGGCATTGCCCATCTACTCAATCGGTATGGTGCTGGCCTTCGCCTTTATCTCCAACTACTCCGGATTGTCTGCCACACTGGCCTTAGCGCTGGCGCACACCGGCAATGCCTTTACTTTCTTCTCGCCGTTCCTTGGCTGGCTTGGCGTGTTTCTGACAGGTTCCGATACCTCTTCTAATGCGCTGTTCGCGGCGTTGCAGGCCACTACCGCGCAGCAGATTGGTGTGTCGGATGTGCTGCTGGTGGCCGCCAACACCACGGGTGGCGTGACGGGTAAGATGATTTCACCTCAGTCGATCGCCATCGCCTGCGCCGCCGTGGGGCTGGTGGGTAAAGAGTCGGATCTGTTCCGCTTTACCGTTAAACACAGTCTGATTTTCACCTGTATGGTGGGGGTGATCACGACACTGCAAGCTTATGTCTTAACCTGGATGATTCCATGACAGAAAACACGCCGCGATTAGCGGAAACGCTACGGGCGCGATTGCTCGCCTGGATTGAGAAATATCAGCTGGAGCCGGGTATGCGCTTACCGGCCGAGCGTCAGTTGGCCGCTGAGTTCGGTGTGTCACGCTCATCATTGCGTGAGGCGATTCAGCAGCTGATCAGTAGCGGCGTGTTAATCAGTAAACGCGGCGGCGGTACCTGGCTATGTGAGCCGCAGGAACCCTGGTCGGAACAGCGGATTGTCGAGCCGATTCGCCAACTGCTGGCGGACGACCCGGATTATCGCTGGGATATCCTGGAAGCGCGCCACGCCATCGAAGCCAGTACCGCCTGGCACGCCGCCTTGCGTGCCACGGAAGCGGATAAAGAGAAGCTGCGTCTCGCCTTTGATGCGCTGCTGAAGATGCACGACTGTGACGATCCTGATATCGCGGCGCAGGCCGATCTGCGCTTCCATCTCGCCATTGCTGAGGCCTCGCACAATGTGGTGCTACTGCAAACCATGCGCGGTTTCTTCGATTTGCTGCAGTCTTCGGTACTGCACAGCCGCCAGCGCATGTACACCCAGCCGGTGATTTTTAATCGCCTGAATGAACAGCACCAGGCGATGTTTGATGCGGTGATGGCCGGTGATGCCGAGTCGGCACGCCAGGCGGCGATGGATCACCTCGGCTTTGTGCATACCACCTTGAAATCGCTCCATGAAGATGAAGCCCGGCAGGCGCGGATTACCCGCTTGCCAGGCGAGTCTCTGGATAATCGTAAGGAAAAAAACTGATGATCATCTCTGCAGCCAGTGACTATCGCGCCGCGGCGCAACGCATCCTGCCCCCGTTCCTGTTCCACTACCTTGACGGCGGCGCGTATGCCGAGCACACCCTGAAGCGCAATGTGTCCGATCTGTCGGACGTGGCACTGCGTCAGCGTGTGTTGAAGAACATGTCCGATCTCAGTCTGGAAACCAAACTGTTCAACGAAACGCTGTCGATGCCGGTCGCGTTAGCGCCTGTGGGTTTGTGCGGCATGTACGCGCGACGCGGGGAAGTGCAGGCCGCGCGTGCAGCGGCACTGAAAGGCATTCCGTTCACGCTCTCCACCGTATCGCTGTGTCCGATTGAAGAGGTGGCGCCTGCCATTAATCGTCCGATGTGGTTCCAGCTGTATGTGCTGCGCGATCGTGGTTTTATGCGTAACGCACTGGAACGCGCCAAAGCGGCGGGTTGTTCGACGCTGGTCTTCACCGTGGATATGCCGACGCCGGGCGCGCGCTACCGCGATGCGCATTCGGGCATGAGCGGGCCAAACGCGGCGATGCGTCGCTACTGGCAGGCGGTGACGCATCCGCAGTGGGCGTGGGATGTGGGGCTGAATGGCCGTCCGCACGATCTCGGTAATATCTCTGCTTATCTCGGTAAACCTACCGGTCTGGAAGATTACATTGGCTGGCTGGCCAATAACTTTGACCCGTCGATCTCATGGAAAGACCTGGAGTGGATTCGTGAGTTCTGGGATGGCCCTATGGTGATCAAAGGCATTCTGGATCCCGAAGATGCGCGTGATGCGGTGCGCTTTGGCGCGGACGGCATTGTGGTCTCTAACCATGGCGGACGCCAGCTGGATGGCGTGCTGTCATCGGCACGTGCACTGCCCGCCATTGCAGACGCCGTGAAAGGCGATATTGCCATTCTGGCCGACAGTGGTATCCGCAACGGGTTGGATGTGGTGCGTATGATCGCGCTCGGTGCAGACACGGTGCTGCTGGGCCGTGCCTTTATCTATGCGCTGGCGACCCATGGCCAGCGTGGCGTTGAGAATTTGCTGAATTTGATTGAAAAAGAGATGAAAGTGGCGATGACGCTGACCGGGGCAAAAAGCATTGCTGAGATCACCCAGGATTCGCTGGTGCAGGCAAATGCGCTGCTGAGCGAAGCGGGATTACATCCGGCCCGACCACGTGCCGTGAGCTGAGGCGCGGAAAGCAAAATGAGTGGCGTTGTCTATACTGACTGCTGTCTGACTAACAGGAGGAATGACATGACCATTCATAAGAAAGGATCGGCCCATTGGGAAGGCGACATCAAAGGCAAAGGTACCGTGAGCACCGAAAGCGGCGTGCTGAACAACCAGCCTTACGGTTTTAATACCCGTTTTGAGGGTGAGAAGGGCACTAATCCGGAAGAGCTGATTGGTGCTGCACATGCGGCGTGCTTCTCCATGGCGTTGTCGCTGATGCTGGGTCAGGCTGGCCATCCGCCAAAAAGCATCGACACCACGGCGGATGTGTCACTGGACAAAAAAGGTGAAGGTTTTGCCATTACCAAAATCGCACTGACCAGCACCATTGCGTTGCCAGGCATCGACAGTGCCAAATTTGATGAGATTATTCAGAAAGCCAAAGCGGGCTGCCCGGTCTCTCAGGTGCTGAATGCCGAGATCAGCCTGGACTACACGCTGAATAATTAATCGCCCTTACGGTTTACCAGCGGTAGAATAGCGATGCGCCTTTGGGCGCATCGTTGCTTTCTGCCGTCTGGAGGATGCGTGGGGAAAAAACTGGCTGCAACTAAACACTGGAAAATGATTGTGGTGCTGCTGTGCATCTGCGGCGCGCTGATGCTGATTCGTTGGGCTGCCATGATATGGGGCTGAAAGACTGGATCTGCCGCCATAAGCTCGGCGTGCTAGTGATGGTGATTCTGGTGCTGGAAGGGGTGCACTATCTGCTGACCGCCTCATGGTTACCGTGGCAACTCGGTTGATTCAGGCGTATTCACTGTCTGGCTGGCGAACGTTACGCACACTGCTGCGCGCAATGCGATAAGCCTTGCGTGGGTCACCCGCCACAAACTCAAAGGTGGGTGAGTAGTAGAATGGCAACCAGCCTTCAAAGCTGCTCTCCCACTCCCAACGTACCGGGCAGGGCCAGAGAATGCCATCATACAAAATGTAATAAACCCAGCGTCCGTTTGGACGACGGGGGCGATGATTCTTCATGGGATTCACAACGGTAATAGTGTAAAGCAGCTTATATTTTGGACGCTGCGCGCCGATCTTGCAATGCCGTCTGGCTTATTTTTTGTACAATGAATATAAAATGGCACCGAATTAACGGTGCACTTCCCCGCACAGCAGGACCACATTCGGCCGGACTTTATGGATGCGGTCGGCCATTTGCTCACAGGCCACTTTGGTCGGGTAGATACGTTCTGACACGGGTAAGGCGTCACAGGCATCATGTCCACACGCGCTCACTAACAACACAAAACCAATCAGCATGATTGGACTCCTTTAACACGTTCCTGATGATACGGAAGCAGTGGCTATTCGTTCCTTTTTTTAATCCAGTATAGCCAAACGGCACGAGAGTCAATGATCACCCTGAGCGGCCTGGTGGTGCGAACGGTGAGATTATAACCAGCCGGACGCACATCAGCAGTACAATCTGGGCTAAACTGTGCGGCCCTGACAAGAATGATGAGTGAGTGACCAATGTTGAACGAAATTGCCCATCCGGCCAGCAGCCCAAAACAAGCCGCGCTGCAACTGGTGATTGAACTGGTGCGTGCAGGCAAACTCAGCCCAATGCAAGGCGATGCTTCAAACATGATTTCTATCTACGAGCAGTTCAAAGCCCATTTTGAGGCGGACAAACACAAAGACTCGGCCATTTCCTGATGCTTTTATCCTGAAAACAGCGCAAGAGATTGCGCTGTTTTTTTATGCGTAGAACCAGGCGGGCAGAATCGCGATCAGGTTATTCAGCGTATGCAGGAAGATGGGCAGCGCGAGGCTATTGCTGCGCAGACGGGCGTAACACAGCAACAGCGAAAACAGCGTCAGGGCCACGATGGTTTCCCAGTGCACATACTGCGTATGCATCGCGGCGAACAGCAGCGAGGTAAGCAGCATGCAGGCGAAGCGACTCTTCGGAGCCCACAACAGAAACCCCTGTAACAGAAAACCGCGGAACAACACCTCTTCAAACACTGGCGCCAGCAGCACGGCGGTCAGCAGCAGGATCAACATCGAATTGCGACCCTGTTGGCTCTGGGCAATCAACCAGCCTTCCGGTTGCAGGAATTGCGTTTGCGCCACCATCAGTGCCACCAGCGCACCCACAAACAGTAACGCCTGGCCAGGGCGGAGATATCCCAGCGGAATGTCAGTGCGGCGTTGGCAGTAAAAACGATACAGCGGATAAATGACCGCGAATTCGAACAAGCAGAGCACAGGCACCAGTAAACCGTTATTACGCAGCGCCCCGTAGTTGGGAAACAGCGTAATCAGCATGGTCACGACGTAATACACCACAAAGCTCGCGGCATAGAACAGCGTCAGCGTCACTTTGTCGGATTGGGTGTCCATAATCAGCTCAATGGGCAGAGGAAAACGCATAGTAGCAATGGCGATCATTGCTGTCGAGATGGTCCCACACAGAATCGCACTGCTCAAAAATTCCGCCGCGAGGACTAAATCTGCGGCGGCCTGCGCCGATAACCGAAAAAACCATTACAGGACAGAGGCGTCGTGAACGCGCACCCTGTCTTCTCTTTTGCTGCCTCTGTTTTGCGAGCATATTGCATGAATTCTGAGTATCACCGGCACGCGACCTTGCCTGCCAGGGCTAATATGGAAGCGCACACCGTTCGGGTGACGCGACGCAGTTTGCGCACCTTGACGTCGCTGCTGTTTGGCGTGCTGCTGCTTTCAGTCGTGATGGTGCTGGTGATAGCCCACCGACAAAACAGCGACTCGATCCAGCAGGATGTCAACCTGATGCGCCAGGCCTGGCTACAGCAGCAGGAGAAGATGATCATTGATGTGCGTGATTATGCCAACTGGGGTGAGGGCTGGAAAAATTTGCACCTGACGGTGAATAAAGTCTGGGCGTGGGACGAAGAGAACTTTGGCCCAGGCCTGTACAAAGAGTATCACTACGATGGCGTGTTTGTGATCGATGGTGCGGGCAAAACGCGCTATGCGGTGGTGAATGGCAAATTGTCAGAAGCTTCGCTGGAGAGTTGGTTAGGCGGGCAAAGTGCACTGTTGCTGGCTGCCGCCCGTCACCAGCCTGATGATGGCATCACACGCAATGCGATAATCAACCAACAACCGGCATTGGTGGTGGCTGCGCCGATCACGCCAGGCAAAGTGCCCGATCTCCCCACTATCCCAGGCCCCGCTTCAGTGATGGTGTTCATCAACATCATGACGCCGGAAAAACTGCAGGCGCTTGGCAAGTCGCTTAACGTGATTGCCCCACGTATTGCCAATGGCTTAAACGATGCATTGCATGAGCCGCGGTTGGTCGAACCGGTGATTCAGGGCGAGCCGATGGTGTTGCGCTGGCAGGCCAAAAATCCCGGTTTTGGCGTGATCTGGCTGATGATGCCACTGTTACTGTTTACGGCGCTGGCGGTTGCGCTGGTGACACGCCGGGTGGTGCGCCATGCACTGCATAATGCGGTCATTTCCGATCGTCGCTTTGAAATGCTAGCCATCAGCCAGCGTGAACTGGCCAACAGTGAAGAGCGTTTTCGCGATCTGGCAGAAGCGGCCTCGGACTGGATTTGGGAAGTCGACGATCAGGGCCGTCTTTGCTATCTCTCCTCGCGCTTTGCGGCAGTCACCGGACATGATATCAAAAGCTGGATTGGACGCCCGCTGGATCAGCTTCTAAGCCATCCCAGCCATTCGCTGGTGGCCTGGCTGCTGCGTCAGGGCGATGAAGTGCAGCATGTGCCGCTGCGCTGTCAGTTTATGGCCGCCAATGGTGAGCGTCGTATCGGTGAGTTGATGGCAAAGACCATTCGCCGCAACGGCTTGCGTACCGGCTTTCGCGGCGCAGTGTCTGATATCACCCATGAAGTGGATGCGGAAGCACGCATCCAGTTCCTGTCGCGCCACGATCTGCTCACTGGCCTCGCCAACCGCATGCAACTGCAGGAATTTCTGACCACGCATCTGGAACACGCCACGCATGAGGCACCGCTGTTTGTCATCAGCTTCGATCTGGATCAGTTCAAACCGATCAACGATTCGTGGGGCCACGCGGTGGGCGATGTGGTGCTGAATGAGATCTCTCAGCGGCTGAAAAATCTGATTGGTCCTGATGAGCTGGCGGCACGGTTGGGCGGGGATGAGTTTATTCTGCTGCTGCGCGAAAGCTCGCGTGCCGGTCTGGAGTATCGTTGCCGTGCGCTGCAACGCGCCGTCCATCAGCCCATTATCACCGGCTCGCACCAACTGAGCCTGACCGCCAGCATGGGGATTGTCAGCGCCCCGCAGGATGCCAGCCAGCCGGAAGCCTTGTTGCGACTGGCGGACATTGCACTCGGTCAGGCACGCACGGCTGGACGCGATCGCTGGGTGTGGTACTCCAACGATATGGCCAACCATATTCAATCGAAACGCGATATGGTGCAGGCGATTGAAGAGGCGCTGCGCAACAACACGTTTTCACTGCACTATCAGCCGCGTTACCAGCTGCAAAGTGGACTACTGGCCGGCGCGGAAGCGCTGATTCGCTGGCAAGTGGCTGAGGAGCAATGGATTACCCCTGACCGCTTTATTCCGCTGGCGGAAGAGAATGGGCTGATCGCTGCCATCAGTGACTGGGTGCTGATGCGCGCCTGCCATGATGCCAGCGATTGGGGCGACCAGCGCTACGTATCCGTGAACATCTCTCCGGTGGAATTCCGTAACAGCGATCTGGTGGATCGTGTCGCACACGCGCTGGCGGTTAGCGGTTTACCGGCCACACGGCTGGAACTGGAGATCACTGAAAACGTGACCTTCGAGCATCCCGATCGTGCACTGGAAATCATGCAGGGGTTGCGTGCGCTGGGTGTGCGGCTGACGGTGGATGATTTTGGTACTGGCTATGCTGCCTTAGGCTATCTCAAAACCTTCCCGTTCAATGGCTTGAAAATCGATCGATCGTGGATGAAAGAGTTCCCGGAATCCAGACAGGCGCAATCAGTGGTGGCGGGAATTGTCGGATTGGCGCGCGCATTTGCACTCACCATCACGGCAGAAGGGATTGAAACCGAAGCGCAGCTCAATGAGCTTAAGGCGCTTTCTTGTGAAGAGGGGCAGGGCTATTTTCTCGGCAAGCCAATGCCACTTGCGGCGTTTAAAGTGCGCTTGCAGAATGAAAAAGAAGCCGCTCAATAAGTGCGGCTTCTCGGTTATGGCGGCGGTTTAGCCGCCCATCGCATCAGGGCTTAACGCACCCGCACCGCAACCACGGTCATCAGGATGGCAAAGCCGATAAAAATGGCAAGTTCCATCATCGTCTCCTCAGATAATTCTTAGTTAATTATAGTGACTGAGTGCGTAATTTTTAGACTGGGCGTGCGATTAATCCTGGAAATTGAGAGGAAGATCGCGCGTTAGAGCACAATTATTCGACTCATCCTCTGTCATTGTTTTCACAATAAGGGCTTGCTTTGTTACTCTCGGGAACGGTTCGTTTACTATCCAGGAGGAGAAACTTGTGACCCATTATGGAAAAGCGTTACTGGCTACGGCCTTTTTTGCCTTAACCGCCTGTCAGTCCGCCAGCAAACCGGACAGCACCGCTGCCGTCAGCCACGATCCCGAAACCGATCAGTGTGGCGCATCGCAATATCAGAATTATATCGGCCAGCCACTGAGTAGCCTTGATACCCAACGCTTTGCGGTGCCAGTGCGCGCCATTCCGTGGAACGGTGCCGTCACCATGGACTTCAATCTGCGCCGCCTGAACTTTACCGCCGACCAAAGCGGTAAAATTTCGCGGGTTTATTGCGGGTAAATTCAAACGGACATCGCATTGTCATCGGGCTGTCATGGCGCCGGGCGAGGATAGCTGCGCATTACGGAGATTTCCTCGTCACTCTCGAATATGCAATGCTCGTCTTGTTTCTTCCCGCCTCGGCGGGAATTTTTTTATCTATTAATCCGTACTGGATTAATTGAGGAGCGACGATGAGACACACCGGTAAAATCCTGCTAATCACCCTGTTATTAAGCCCACTGGCGCACGCCTCGAGCGAAGCCGCCTGGCAACAAAACATGCAAAGCCGGCAGCAAGCTTGTCTGAAAGCCAGCGGCCTGAAAGGAGTGAAGGTGGTGGGGAAACCGATTCAGTATGACGATAGCGTCGGTTACGATGCGGTACTGCTGGAAGGGCGTTATCCACAGAAGCACATGAAAAACCAGCTCGGGCATGAGCTGTGTCTGTATCATCGTGCGAGCGGTAAGGCGGTGGTCAGCGAAGCCGATCATCTGCGTGTCGTGAAGTAAAACGCGATGAGGCGCGCCTGCAAACGGCGCGCCTGCAAGCCGCTGAACGCTGCAGATGTTTTTAGAGCCCGCCTGCAAGCGGCAGGTCTGGAAGCCGTTGAACGCTGTAGATGTCTTTAAGATCCACCGCAAACGGTGCGTCTGAAAGTCACTGAACGCTGATGTCTTAGGATCCGCCTGCACACACGGTGATTTGGCAGGCGGCTGAATGACGGCACATTACGGCTTTTGTTGTCTGTCTTCCAGCAGCTGCGCCAGCAAATTACGGTAGCTTTGTAGCTGCTGCTCATCTCCTTCAAATTCCAGTTTCGCAATCACCCGCGCAATGATCGCTTTGCTGGTCGCGGGCTGACCATCATCCATCAATTCGCGCATGATCGCTGCCAGCAGATCGCTCTCGTGCGGCGCATGCCAGGCAGGACTGTTGAAGTAGTCGGTAATCGCCCGACTGGCGCTGTTAGGATGTGTTCTCATGGCTGACCTCCGCAGAGACAACGATGCCCACCGCCGTTTATTGGCAGCATTGGGAAATATGGGTTAAGCATGGGAACTGTCCAGAACGGGCAGCGCCTCGCCAGCGATGGCCGGTGATTTTTTAAACATAGATGCGGCGTCGAATATTGTCAGTAATGAATAGACATATTTTTTCACGTTTGCTCTCTTTCGCGATGCGCTTATCTTGCTGAGTTGTTTGTTTCAGCACATAAAGACACTACAAATCGTGCCCCTTACACTATTTGCTGTGAGCAGAATCACGCACGGCAGCGGAAAACTGCGTTTTTAACCCGATGCCATGTTTTGCCGTCCAGCGATGTTATGAGGTTGTTAGACTGAACCCTCATTTCATTTTTCCTGATGTACACGCCCATGCTACGCTCCATCGAGTCCTGGAAGGTCAATCTGATATCGGTCTGGTTTGGCTGCTTTTTCACTGGATTAGCCATCAGCCAGATTATTCCCTTCCTGCCGCTTTACGTTGAGGAACTCGGTATCCATGGCGCCAATGCACTGAGCGTCTGGTCGGGTCTCACCTTCAGTATCACCTTCATCGTCTCTGCTGCGGTGGCGCCGCTGTGGGGCAGTCTGGCTGACCGTAAAGGGCGCAAGCTGATGCTGTTACGCGCATCCTTTGGTATGGGCGCGGTGATTCTGCTGCAGGCTTTTGTGACCGAAGCATGGCAGCTGCTGCTGCTGCGTGCGCTCATGGGCCTGACATCCGGTTATATTCCTAATGCGATGGCGCTGGTGGCCGCTCAGGTTCCGCGTGAGCGCAGCGGCTGGGCATTGAGCTGTGTCTCCACCGGGCAAATTGGCGGCGTGATTCTGGGGCCGATGATCGGCGGGCTGCTGGCTGACTGGCTGGGACTGCGCATGGTGTTTATTGTCACAGCGGTGCTGTTGATGGTGAGCTTCCTTGTCACGTTGTTCCTGATCAAAGAGACCGGCTACACGCCAGTGAGCAAGCAGGACAAAATGAGCGGACGTGACGTGTTCCGCAGCCTCGACAATCCTCGTCTGATGATGTGTCTGTTCGTCACCACCATGGTGATTCAGATGTGTAACGGCTCGGTGAACCCGATACTGACGCTGTTCGTGCGCGAGCTGGCACCCGATGCGCAGAATCTGGCCTTCCTCAGTGGTGTGATTGCTGCACTGCCGGGCGTTTCGGCGCTGATCTCCGCCCCTCGTTTGGGTAAGCTGGGCGATCGCATCGGCACGCAGCGCATTCTGATGGGCACCATGCTGTTTTCTCTGGTGTTGCTGATGGCGATGTCATTCGTTACCAGCGCCACCCAGTTAGGCGTGCTGCGTTTCCTGCTGGGCTTTGCCGATGGCGCGATGATGCCCGCAGTACAAACGCTGCTGGTACGCCACTCGCGCGATAATGTCACCGGACGCATCTTTGGTTACAACCAATCCTTTATGTATCTCGGTAACGTGGCCGGCCCGCTATTGGGTGCGGCGGTGTCTGCGGCGACCGGCTATCGCTGGGTCTTCTTCGCGACCGCCGTGGTGGTGCTGTTGAATGTCCTGCTTCTGCGCCGCTTCTATCGCCGCCCGAAAACCGAGCTGACTCCTCCGCTGAGCCAGCAAGGTGAGGCGGCGAAGAATACTACTGGCGCAGCGTCATCGCGTAGTGCCACTGCTGCTGAGAAAGCAAAAACTCCGGGCTGACGCTGGGGCTCCATGAGTCGTCACCGCCCACGCCCATATGGAAGCCATCAAGGTGCAGCCAACAGCCTTCCTCTTCCCGCAACAGATGGCGATGCGAAGTATCCCGCAACTGCTCCAGGCTGTAGCGGCTGAGCGAGAAAGCAAAATCGCCGCTCGCCTGCCAGCTGCCGGTATCAAGCTGGCGCGTGCCGCAGCGCAATCCGTTCTCACCCGGGAACACATAGGCAGTACTCAGCGCAGCCAGCGGCTGCTGCCAGTGCGAAAACTGCGCCGCCAGTTGACGATCCGGATAGTTTTCGTGCGGACCCAGACCGAGCCAGCACACGTTCTGCGGTGCGTTCCTCAACTGGCAACGTAACCCGATGCGCGCGGGAGCAGGCAAGCCCGGCGCCTGTTGCACCTCGACACTGATGCTCAATTCACCGTTGCCACCGATCTGATAACGCTTGTGGCTGGTAAAGATCACCTGCCCATTGGCCTGCCACTGATGCCAGGTATCAATCAGCACGCTGTGTTTCAGACTATCGACCTGCATATCCAGCAGCACCGCTTCCAGCTGGTTATAGCCCGCGTGTTTCCAGCGCTCTACCCAGGCATTGGGATCGACATTGGCGGCTTCACTGGTGCCGATATCGTTATCAATCGGCGCGCGTACGAAGCACTCCTGCAATGACGTCAGCATCGTCTCTTCATCGTTAACAAACCACTGCACCAATTCCCCACTGCGGCGCGAGAAGTGCCAACGCTGTTGCGGCAATTGCACAGCAACCAGATCGTGATTGGCAATCAGTTCTGGCGCGGTTGGCGTGGCATCAATCACCCGTGGCATTAACGCAGCGGGCAGCGGCCATTGATCCCAGGCCACACAGGCATCGGCTTCCGACCATGCGGTGGCCGCGATCTGATGCACCGCCAGATTCAGCCATGCATTACCCTGTAAATGTTCAGCAGCAGGGATATCAATCACCTGGCTGCCCTGCGCGGCAAGATGCAGCGGCAGTTCGCCCCGCGCGAGTGATACGCCATCCTGTTCGATCGACCAGCGCAGCACTTCATTATCGCTGCTGCGGAACAGATACTCGCTGGAGAGGGTGAAACGCCAGGCGTTATTGGCATCGCGCTGGAACTGGAAGAACTGCTGTGCACGCTGCGCTTCAAACAGAGCAGGATGCGGCGTGCGATCGGCAAACACCAAGCCGTTCATGCAAAACTGGCGGTCGTTAGGCGTATCACCAAAATCGCCGCCGTAGGCTTGCCATGGCTGGCCTTGCTCGTCATAACGCGTCAGGCTTTGATCGACCCAATCCCAGACAAAGCCGCCCTGCAGGCGCGGGAACTGGCGGAAAGCCTGCCAGTATTTGGCGAAGCCTCCGAAACTATTGCCCATGGCATGCGCATACTCGCACAAGATTAACGGACGCGTTTCACCCGGCAGGCCAATCCATTTTTTCAGCGACCATTTCGGCACGGCTGGGAAGGGCTGATCCTGATCGACGCGCGCATACATCGGGCAGACAATATCGGTGGCGGCGGTATTGGCACCTCCGCCTTCGTATTGCACCGGACGCGTCGGGTCGCTGCTTTTCACCCACTGGTAGAGTGCATCGTGCGTACTGCCGTGGCCGGACTCATTGCCGAGTGACCAGATGATGATGCAGGCGTGGTTGCGATCGCGCTGTACCATGCGTGTCACACGTTCGCTGTAAGCGGCGAACCAGCGTGGATCGGCCGATAGACGGTTCATTGGCTGCATGCCGTGGGTTTCAATATTGGCCTCATCGACGACATATAAGCCATATTCATCGCACAGGCGATACCACAGCGGATGGTTGGGATAATGCGCACAGCGAACGGCGTTGAAGTTGTGGCGCTTCATCAATTCAATATCGCGCCGCATGCTGGCTTCATCCACCACCTGACCATTTTCCGGATGGTGTTCATGACGATTGACACCGCGAATCAGCAGCGCTTTACCGTTAACGCACAGCTGGCCGTTTTCAATGCTGACGCGCCGGAAGCCCACATCGTAAGCTTCCGCTTCAATCACCTGACCGTTGTCATCCAGCAGTGTCACCACGGCACGATAAAGGTGGGGCGTTTCCGCGCTCCACAGCAGCGGATTTTTTATCGGCAACACCAGCAACGCGCGCTCTGGGTAATGTCCACGCTCGTCAATGACCGCACTGCCCGGTGCTTGTTCTTCGCTGCCGATGCAGGTTTCGTCTTGCCACAGGCTCACGCGCAGACGGCACTGGTTTAGCGACCGTTCACCAGCGTTAATTTTGACACTCACGCGCAGATCGCCACGGATATATTCCGGGCTCAGCGCCGTTTCGATTTGCACGTCGGCCAGTTGGGTGGATGGTTTATGGAGCAGGGTGACGTCGCGGAAAATCCCGCTCATGCGCCACATATCCTGATCTTCTAAATAGCTGCCATCGCTCCAGCGCAACACCATCACTGCCAATCGGTTCTGGCCGCGCTGCAATGACTGACTCAGATCAAACTCGGCCGGCAGGCGGCTGTCCTGGGAATAGCCTATCCACTGCCCGTTGCACCACAAGAAGAAGGCGGAGTTGACACCATCAAACACAATGCGCGTTTGTCCTTGCGTCAGCCAACTGTCATTAACATTGAATGTGAGCGAATAACATCCAGTGGGATTCTCTTTAGGTACCCAAGGTGGATTGACGGGGATGGGATACTGCACGTTGGTGTAGATTGGGGCATCGAAGCCATGCAGTTGCCAGTTAGCGGGTACGGGAAGTGCGTGCGCGCCGGGCAGATCCTGCAGTAACCAACTTTGTGGCACCGCTTCGGGTTGAGGGAAATAGCTGAAAGTCCACTGACCGTTTAATAACTGACGCGAAGGCGAGGGGGCGTCATCACGTGCACTGACTTCATCGCGCCAGCTGGAAAACGGCGGATGAGCATCCAGACGATTCAGGCTGGTGATCACCGGATTTTCCCAGTCGCGACGCGCCAGGATATCACTGAGAGAATGGGTGGGCAGGGTCATGGTAAGATCTCACTGATTGTAATGCGCTCACATTGCGTCATTTCGCGCGGCGTGTAAAGTGATCGACCGCCCGCAATGGTTGAAATTTTCGTCAATATGATGATGCCTCTGTGGTTTTTTCGCGGGCGTAGTGCCAGTAATTTGTTAAGCATGGTGAGCAGAGATGAATAGCGCCGGGTTGCAGAGAATTCTGTATTGTCGCGCCCGTAGCCGCCTCATACACTCAGCCCGATTTCACCATTCTGAGGTAATTATGGTCCGTATTATTAAACTCGCTGCCGTTGTGGCATTGGTGACCGCGTTGAGCGGTTGTATCTTCCCACCGCCGGGTGGCGGAGGCGGTTGGGGTGGTCCTGGCGGCGGTGGCGGTCCGGGTCGTGGCTTTATGGGACCCCATTAATTAGCGCCAGACGGTAATGCATGACGACGCGCGAAACGTTTCGAAAAAGCCCTATCTATGAAGTGAAACGTTTCGCCGTTACATATTGAAATTCCGTTTCTTTTTTAACGCTGCGCTTACTCTAAATTTTGGGCAAACTGCCACAAACCCCTGTTGTTTTCGCTCCCTCAATGCTAACGTCTGTTTTCCATCTCTTATTGAGCCCGTCGCATGAAAAACCTGATTGCGGAACTCCTGCTAAAACTGGCTGAGAAAGAAGAAGAGTCCAAAGAATTAGTGGTCCAGGTTGAGGCATTAGAAATTGTGCTGACGGCCATGCTGCGTAAGCTGGAACCTGAACAATTCAACGAGATTGCGGCCGGTATCGCCACCGCAATGCCTCCACTTGCCCCTGCGGCAGAAACCCCTGATACCACTCTGCTGCGTAACTACGTTGAAAAGCTGCTGAATCATCCCCGCGTGTAAGCGTCACGTCACGCTGAAGAACCGATTTTGCTGTTAGCGTGCTCGCAGCGAGCTCTGGACGAGAGAATATATTTTTTTCTGCATTGCTTATTTCCTGCCATGATTAAGAGGCAATAATTCTATGGAGATTCCGGCAATGAAATCGTGTCTTTTGGCAATGATAGCAGCAGGCCTGCTGTTGGCGGGCAGTGCGGGGGCAGCAGAGAAAACCGCCCAACAAAATAAAATGACCATGTGTAACCAACACGCTTCCTCACAGGATTTAAAAGGGGACGCGCGTAAATCCTTCATGAGCGACTGTCTAAAAAAAGACAGCAAGATGGGCAGCATGACGCCACAGCAAATGAAGATGAAAACCTGTAATACCGACGCGGCTGATAAAAAACTCAGCGGCGATGCGCGTAAGACCTTTATGAGTTCCTGCCTGAAAAAAGCCTAATCGAATTGCCCCTGATTTAAGGGTTCATACTCGGTATGAGCCCTTTTTATTGCACCTCTGTTTCTGATCAGAAGAAAAAGTAATAGCCGGAGCGTCATCACATTTTAAGTGCGGCAAAGGTGGCAGGATTTATTAATCCTAAATAAGGACTAATTAAAAAATAACCTATTATTCCCCTCGAGGCCGGTTCCTTCGTCGGGCAGCTTTGACCTGTGGAGACTCTTATGAATGTGCTTGATTATGCGGTAATGGCGCTTTATGCGTTGATGATAGTGGCCATTACGCTCTGGGCGATGCGTAAAGTAGGCAGCACGCGTGATTTCTTCGCGGCAGGTGGAAAAATGCCCTGGTGGCTATCCGGCGTCTCGCATCATATGTCCGGCTACAGTGCGGCCGTGTTCGTGGCCTATGCCGCAGTGGCTTACAACATGGGCATCACCATCTATTTCTGGTGGGCGTTTCCCATCTCGATTGCGGTATTAATCGGATCGCGCCTCTTTGCGCCACGCTGGGCCCGGCTGCGGATTCATATGAATATCGAATCGCCGATGGAGTACCTCGCTACGCGCTATAACCTGCCAACGCAGATGGTGCTGGCGTGGAGTGGGGTGCTGCTGAAAACCTTCGACGTCGGCGCTAAATGGGCCGCCATCGCCGTGATCATCAACGTCTTTACCGGATTAGATCCGTTGATAGGCATTTGCATCTCCGGTGCGCTGAGCCTGTTCTATACGGTGATGGGCGGTTTATGGGCCGATGCCTGTAATGACTTCGGCCAGTTTGTGGTGCAGTTTGTCGCCGCGATTGTCATGGTGGTGGCTGTGGCGATGCATCTTGGTGGTTTCGGCGAGCTGTTTACCATCTGGCAGCACTTGCCCGCGACGCACACCGACATCGTTCAGGAGCCTTACACACTCGGCTTTATTCTGGCCTACTTTGTGATTTACACCCTGAGCTACAACGGTGGTACCTGGAATCTGGCACAGCGCTTTATCGCCGCACCGGCGGGCCGCGATGCACGTAAAGCCGCGTTGCTCTCGGCTGCACTCTATCTGATCTGGCCGCTGATTCTGTTCTGGCCGATGTGGGCTGCACCGCTGTTGTTTCCTCATCTCAGCGATCCCTCACGTTCTTACTCTGTGATGGCCATGGAATTGCTGCCGAATGGGTTAATCGGATTAGTGCTGGTGGCGATGTTCACTCACACGCTATCGATGACCTCATCAGATGCCAATGCCATCACGGCAGTGGTCACGCGTGACATTCTTCCCGGCATGCTGCCGCGCCGTTTTCAGCGTGGTAAAAGCTCGCTGTTAATGGCGCGTCTGACAGCTTTTCTCTTCATCATCACCACGTTGATTATCGCCATGAATGCCAGCCGTTTCGGCGGTGTGCTGTCTCTGCTGATTATCTGGTTCGGCGGATTGGTGGGGCCCATTTCGATTCCGATGCTTTTAGGCTTACTGCCCGCATTTCGCCGTAGCGGCAGTGCCGCCGCGCTGGTGAGCTGGGCGGTAGGTGTGGGCACCTTTTTCTGCGTGAAGTTTATCTTCACCGATGTCAGCACCGCCACTCAGGTGGCCGCACCCGTCATGTCATCACTGGTGCTGTTTGTGGTGATGGGATGGCTGCGCCGTGCGTCGGTCCGTCCGGAAGTTGACGCGCTGCTCACAGCACTCAATCAGGATCAGAATACGACTGCCAGTTCGCGCTGGCCGCAGAGTCACAACGCTTCTCAGGAGGGATAGGAATGACGCTTTTACAACAGGGAAAGCGCGACCGCTTATGGGTCAAACACTTCGCCCATAGTGATGCATTAGGCGCCGCAGCGGCACAGGATTGCATCGCGCATCTGCAACAATTACTGCAACAGCAGGCGGTGGTGCGGATGGTTTTTGCTGCCGCGCCTTCACAACGTGAGTTTCTCGCTGCACTGGTTGCCGCACCCCATCTCGACTGGCAGCGCATTCACGCGTTTCATATGGATGAATACATTGGGCTGGATGAGGGGGCGCCGCAGCGATTCAGTCATTTTCTGCGTGAGCAACTGTTTGACCAGGTTCAACCCGGCGAAGTGCATCTCATCCCTTCGAGTGGCGATCCGGCGGAAATTTGTCGCGCCTACGCGCGCAAACTGGAGGCGGCGGCGATCGATGTGGTCTGTCTGGGCATTGGTGAAAATGGCCATCTGGCCTTTAACGATCCGCCGGTGGCGGATTTCAGCGATCCGCTTAGCGTCAAGACAGTGCAACTGGATCTCGCCTGCCGTCAGCAGCAGGTCAACGACGGCTGTTTCACCACACTCGAGCAGGTGCCGACGCACGCGGTGACCCTGACGATTCCCGCATTGATGCGTGGTACCCGGCTTTTCTGCATGGTGCCGGGCGCGACCAAACGCGCAGCAGTGCAGACCACACTGCAGGATGCGATTTCCACGGCTTGCCCGGCAACGCAATTGCGCCAGCATCCCAATTGCACATTGTATATCGACGCCGATGCCTGCGCGGAGGTGGTCTTTGACTGAAACCCTATTACGCGGTCGCGATTATCGCACGCTGGAGCTGATAGAACTCTATCTGCGTGAAGGCACGTTGGCAGAGGTGCGATCGCTGTCAGAGCCCGACAACGATCTGATTCTGGCGCCGGGTCTGGTGGATCTGCAAGTGAATGGCTATCAGGGGGTAGATTTTAATCACTTTCCTTTTAGCGAACAGGATGTGCTGCATGCCACGCGCGCCCTGTGGCAGCAAGGTGTCACCAGTTTTTTGCCAACGGTGATCACCGCACAAGCAGATGAGATCACGCAAGCGCTGCAGCGATTGGCTAGCGCCAGTGAGCACTATTCAGACGTTGCGCTGGCGGTGCCGGGTTTTCATCTGGAAGGACCGTTTTTGTCACCGGAAGATGGGCCGCGTGGTGCGCATCCACGCGAGGCGATCTGTGCGCCGGATATCGCCTTGTTTGATTGCTGGCAACGAGCCGCTCAGCAGGGCATTCGTTTACTGACGCTCTCGCCGGAATGGCCACAAAGCCGCGAGCTCATTCGGCATTGCGTGGCACAGCAGGTGCGGGTCGCCATAGGGCACACTTCAGCCTCTGCCGCGCAGATTCATGATGCGGTGCTGGCAGGCGCCTCGCTCTCTACCCATCTGGGCAATGGCGCACATCTGCAACTGCCGCGCCATCCCAATTACATCTGGCAGCAGCTCGCAGAAGATGCGCTGGCGGCCACGCTGATTGCCGATGGTGACCATTTACCCGCCGAGGTGTTGAAAGTCTTTTTACGGGCGAAAGGCGAGCAGGCTTTACTGGTCAGTGATGTGACCTGTTTCGCCGGGCAGCCGCCGGGCATCTACGATTCGGCAATCGGCGGACGTGTACAACTGAGTGCAGAAGGGCGGCTAAGCATGGCGGATGCGCCACAATTGCTGGCCGGGTCGGCGCGGGGCCTGCTGGATGGCGTCAATTTTCTGCTGCGGCAAAAATTAGCCTCTTTGCAGCAGGCGATTGAGATGGCATCGATTCGACCGGCGCAGCAGTTAGCTTTGCCTCAGCAGCATGGGTTGGCAATCGGCGCACCAGCGGATCTGCTGGTACTGAAGCCTCAGCCAGATAACAGCGTGGCGTTAGTGGCGTGCATCAAACAGGGCAAAAAGGTGTGGCAAGCCGCTTCAGCCTGAAGCGCAATTTTATTTTCCTCGCTAACGGCGTGATAAATCATAGCTTATTCGCCGTTACGCTTTGTTTCTTCAGCGAAATTCTCCTGCTTTGCCAGGCTTACTGTTTGTAGGGATTTAATGTCGTGAATCCAATAACAACGCAGGAGGCTAATTGTGAGCTATCAATCTGTCGTGGAACTCAAATCACTGGCGCAGCGTAAACCCACCAAATTCACCGTGGGTGATGTCGATATGGTGCTGGTTCGCGATGGCGAACGGGTGCAGGCGTTGCAGGCCAAGTGCCCGCATGCGGGAGCACCGTTAGAGCAGGGCGCCATTTGCGGCGATAAGCTGGTGTGTCCGTGGCACAAGGCGGTATTTCAACTGCGCGATGGCAAAATGTGTGAGCCGCTGGCATTGGCTAATCTCAAACGCTACCCGGTACGTGTTGAACAGGGCAAGGTGCTGGTCAATCCGCAGGCGATGTCGCCTGCCAGTGCGCCTGCGGCTCAGGGCGAATCACCGGTGTGCGTGATTTTAGGTTCCGGAGCCGCAGGCAGTGCGGCGATCTGGACGCTACGCGATGAAGGCTTTAGCGGGCACATTGTTTTGGTAGAGCGCGAATCCGCCGCCCCTTACGATCGCACCGCGCTGAGCAAATTTGTGCCTTCGGGAAAAATGGCGATTGAAGATGTGCCCAAACTCCTCAAGCCGGATGTACTGGGCTCGCTTCAGCGCATTCAGGGCGAGGTCGCGCAGCTCAAAGCGCAGGATCAGACGTTGATTCTTGCTGATGGTCAGAAAGTGAAATTTGATCAGCTATTAATAGCCAGCGGCGGCACTCCTCAGCCTCTCGCTATCCCCGGTAAGGATTTGCAGGGTGTGCATCTGCTACGTTCGCTGAATCAGGCCGATGAACTGCTCAAACAGGTGGATGAGACACAGCAGTTGGTGATAATCGGCAATAGTTTTATCGGTATGGAGATGGCGGGTGCACTGCGCAATCGGGATGTGGATGTCACGGTCATTGCCCGTCATCCGCTGCCGTTTGCAAAGCAGTTTGGTGAAGAGATTGGACGCCATTTTTACGAACTGCATCGCAGCAATGGGGTGAAATTTGTTGAGGGTGAGCCGGAAGCGCTGGAAGGGGATGAGCAGGTGCGTGCGGTGCGCCTGAAAGGGGGTAAATCAGTGCCAGCAAGTCAGGTACTGTTTGCCACCGGCGTGAAACCGGCGACGAATTTTATCCACGATTTGCCACTGCAGGACGATGGTAGTCTGCTCGCTGATGGGCAGCTACGCGTTGCTGAAAATATCTGGGTCGCGGGCGATATCGCCAGTTATCTTACGCCGCGTGGCCCGCAGCGCATTGAGCACTATCGTGTAGCACATCAGCAGGGACGTATCGCGGCACTCAACATGTTGGGCAAAGGGGTGATGTATGATCGCGTGCCGTTTTTCTGGACCGCGCATTATGGCACGCGCTACGAATATCTGGGCCATGCCGAAGAGTGGGACGACTACCGTCTGCTGGGATCGCTTCAGGACAAAAAATTTATCGCCTTTTACTGTCGTCAGGGCATCATCGCGGCGGTGTGTTCAGCTGGGATGTACACGCTAACGGCGGCACTGGTGGAAACAATGCAGCAACCGATGACGCTGGCGCAAGGGCTGGCGTTGTTTGAAGCGTATCAGGGACAGGACGCGTAAAGAGGTCTGCACAACATTGGGCAGATTCAGGTGCGCGGACATGCGCACCTGATGAAACCAAAATAGGTTACTGTTTACTTAATGCTTCGGACTTAGCCATGCACTGCTGCATCGCGTTGATCACCGCCGCGCGGAAGCCTTTCTCCTCCAGCACTTTCACCGCTTCGATGGTGGTGCCGCCAGGTGAGCACACCATATCTTTTAATTCGCCTGGGTGTTTGCCAGTTTCCAGTACCATCTGCGCCGAGCCTTTGACCGCCTGTGCAGCAAACTGATAAGCCTGCGCACGCGGCATACCACCCAGCACCGCGGCATCCGCCATCGCTTCAATAAACATAAACACATAAGCGGGTGCTGATCCGCTCACGCCGACCACGGCATGAATCAGATATTCATTTACGACCGCGGCTTTGCCGAAGCTTTCGAAAATGCCAACCACTTCATCGACTTCGTGCGGTTCCACCAGCACGTTAGGCGTGATTGAAGTCATACCTTCGTTCACCAGCGACGGCGTATTCGGCATGACGCGGATGATTTTGCGGTCGTGCCCGAGCACGGCGGCCAGCGAATCAAGGGTAACGCCTGCAGCAATCGACACCACCAGCGAATCTTTCTTCAATTGGCCCGCGAGATCTTTCAGCACCTTGAGAATCACATTCGGTTTCACGGCACCAAACAGGATATCGACTTCACGTGCCAGACTTTCCGGGCTCTCTGCCGCCGTCACGCCATATTGTTCTGCCATCGCCTGATTGGTGGCCGGTTTGCGGTCGCAGACCCAGATGTTGGCCGGGGCGATCAGCCCGCTGTTGACCAGTCCGCTGATAATGGCTTTCGCCATATTACCGCAGCCGATAAACCCGATTTTCTTCTCCAGCATCGCTCTATCCTTTAAGTGTTCATTTTCTCGTGCGAGTTAGCTTACGACAGCTGTGCTGAATAACAAGCCGCGTAAAAATATTTGCCATTCTGCCGCAAGCGGGCAAGATCGCCTGCAATTCTGTAGGAAAAAGGAAAACACATGTCGATTTGGGTTGATGCCGATGCCTGCCCCAATGTCATCAAAGAAGTGCTGTATCGTGCCGCCGAACGCGCCAAAATCACCGTGACTTTCGTGGCGAATCAGCCGCTGCGCGTACCGCCATCACCGTGGCTGAAAACGCTGCAGGTCGCGGCGGGGTTTGATGTCGCTGACAACGAGATCGTGAAGCGTGTGCAGCCGGGCGAGCTGGTGATCACCGGGGATATTCCTTTAGCGGCAGAAGTGCTGGAGAAGGGCGCTGCGGCGTTGAATCCGCGTGGCGAGCGCTACTCACCGGATACCATTCGTCAGCGTCTGACCATGCGTGACTTTATGGAAACCCTGCGAGCGAGTGGCGTGCAAAGTGGCGGCCCGTCGGCGCTAAACCAACGTGACCGCCAGCTGTTTGCTAACGAATTGGATAAGTGGTTACGCCAGCGCTAATCAGACGAAGCTGTCATCGTCGTCGTAGTCGCCGCCACCAAAGTCGCTGAAATCGTTGTTATCCGCAAAGCTGTTGTTATCCCAGCTGGCGTTGTCGTTCAGGAAGGCATTGTTGCTGTCATTACCGTTAAAGGTATCGAGGCTGTTATCCACCTGTGGCAGCGCCGGTTCGTTGATGATATTCACAATCTCTTCCGGCTGAGAATGATGGAACATGCTGGTGAGCATATCGGCCATCACCACACCCCCGGCCACACCGACGGCTGTCTGTAATGCCCCCCCGAGGAAACCCGTGCCGCGCGCAGGCGGAGCCGCATATTGCTGTTGGGGCTGCGCGTATTGCTGCTGAGGCTGCTGCGGCGCGCTGCTCCACACTGGCTGTTGCTGCTGTGGCGCAGACTGGCGAGAACCGCCGCCAAACAGACTCGACAGGAAACCGCCGCTGCTCTGCTGCGGTGCTTGCTGTTGTTGCTGAGCCTGTGCCAGGCGATTCTCCAGATCGGCCACCTGAGCGTTGAGTTTTTTCAGCGCTGCTTCCTGAATCAGGATTGCCTGTGACATGTAATAAGGCGCACCAGGCTGGTTCTGCAAGTGCTGTTTAATCAGCTGTTCGGCACCGGCATCACGCGGGCCGCTCTGGGTTTCAGCCTGTTTCAGTCGGCTAAAGAGATTGTCGATTAACTGTTGTTCTTCATTCTGCATGGTGTGAACCTCCAATGATTCGTACCTCCTTATATGTGGTCAACGTGACAGAAAGTAAATCAATGGCCTGGTAAGGAAATGTTGCCCGTGCTTACAAATAAGTTGATGCACGAAATGCGCATCATTTTATCGTTATTAATCATGTTGATAGTGAATTCAGGGTCGTAAATACGCGTAAATCGTGCTTCGCGGGTGGCTGATAAAATAAAATCCAGGTATCATGCGACGCAATATTGACCTGATGACCTTGCCCGTGCGGCATAAATACGGCGGAGGATGAGCCCGGATGTCATTACCCATCTATCTGATCGGCGCACGCGGTTGCGGTAAAACCACTATCGGCCAGGCCCTATCTCAGGCGCTTGGTTATGCCTTTAGCGATACCGATCATCACCTGCAGCTCACGACGCAACGCACCGTGGCGGAAATCGTCGCGGTTGAAGGCTGGGACAGCTTCCGTGGGCGCGAAACCGAGTCGCTGCGGGCAGTCACGGCGCCGGCAACGGTGATTGCCACCGGCGGCGGTATGGTGTTGGCTGAAGTGAATCGTCGCTTTATGCGCGAACATGGGCAGGTGATTTGGTTGAATGCCCCGTCAACGGTACTGGCCGATCGTCTTGAACGTCAGCCCGAAGCCGCACAGCGCCCGACGCTAACCGGTCGTCCGATTGCCGAGGAGATGAGCGATATTCTGCGTGAACGCGCGCATCTTTACCGTCAGACAGCACACCACGAAGTGAATGCCATGCAGGCGCCTGAACAGGTGGTTGATCAAATTCTTCAATCCCTTTCGCTCGCCCGCGCCAGCTAACCTCTTCAGATTTATCTCTCTTTTTTCTCGCGATCCGCCATTGTCTATACTCAGGTTAAGACAGGGGGATCGCCGCTGTCTGTGTGGAAACCAGACATAAGAGGGAAATCTATGCCAACTAAACCACCGTACCCGCGAGAAGCGCGCATCGTTGCCGTTGAGAAAGGCGCGCCAGGTAATATCGTGACATGGTATGAGTTACGCGCTGACCATCCGAAGCCCGACTCACTGATCAGTGAGCATAAAACGGAAGCCGAAGCGCAGGATGCCAAAGCCCGCTACGAAGACGCGGATAAAGAGTAATGCTCGCGGGCAAGGACGCCTGTCAATCATTCATTACCTTCCGTGCTTAACCAGATATTTTCAACTGCCATAAAATGGCCAATATGCCCGCCAGATTAGCCATCCTTTTCTGCTCTTATTCCATCTTGCCTGATAACGTCATTTTATTTTCAGTTTGCGCCGTATTTTATGCTGCGTTAAATCGACGCAAATATAGCCGGTTCAAAATTTGCGCTTGACCCGATCCGCAGAGCGAATTACTTTCATTGTATTGATATAGGAACTCAGTTCCACATAGTGAAACCAACGCCATGACCACACTCGAAAACGCCGCTGCCGTACTTAAGCTTTTCCAGCGCTTTGGCGTGACGCAGGGCCATCCGGGCCTGACATTCACCGAGGTGGTTGAGGCGTTGGGATTGCCGAAAAGTACCGTTTCTCGCCTGCTGGCGACCATGGAAAGTGAAGGATTGCTTGAGCGTGATCCCGATAGTCGCTGTTTCCAGATTGGTCGTGTGTTGCTGTCGGTGGCCGGGCATTACTTATCTACGCCGTTGGTGGATAGCGCTTCCGCGCCCATGGCGCAGTTGGCGGCCAGCAGTGGTTGTATGGGCTACATCTCAGTACTGGATGGTCAGGATGTTCTGGTGATGCGCATGTATCACGGTCGTTTTTTCACCCAGTTGGTGACGCCGCCAGGTTCGCGCGTTTCTCTTTCCGGTACTTCAACCGGGCGCGTGCTACTGGCGCAGTTGAGTGATGACGAAGTGCGTGCGCGTTTTGCCGATGACTGGCAAGCCGCATCCGCAAACTCGCCGTTGAACATTGATGCACTCTGTAAAGAATTAGCGGTGATTCGCCAGCAGGGCTGGGCACTGGCACGCAATGAGACGTTGCCAGGCATCAGCTCACTGGCGGTGGCGGTCACCAATAAACATCGCGGCGAAAGTGCCGCACTGTGTCTCTCGTTTCTCTCGCAAGAAGCGGCCCCGGGTTATCCGGACGCGCTGCTCAGCGAACTGCGCGCAACGGCTGCATTGATGGCCGAGAAATACGGCGCATAACCTTATTTTCGATTTAAAGGCGTTTATTCGCGCCACACCAGGGAAATAGCAGGTCTTCGGACCTGCCTATTTCAAAAATCAGGGAACGATTTATTAAAAGCGTTGATGTCCCGCGTGTCGGGCATAAAACGTATTACGCGTTTTCTACAGGGTGAAAATACGGGGATAATATGCGTCAAGATAATCCAATAAAAAGTATCGGCGTGGGCTTAATGCTGGTTCTGCTGTCTGTAGCAGGTGCCATCATCGGGGTTCAGCTTATTACCACCATTGGGGTAACACCCAATACCTCTATTATCGGTGCGCTGTTTGCCATGCTGCTGGCGCGCATTCCTCTGCAATGGTTCCGTCGTTATCGCTCGATCGAAGTACAGAACCTTGCGCAAACCGCCATCTCTTCTGCCACCTTTGGTGCGGCGAACAGTCTGCTGATGCCGATTGCCGTGCCGTGGGCGCTGGGTGAACCGCAGCTGGTATTGCCGCTGTTTGTCGGTGTCAGTGCAGCGATGCTGCTGGATGCCTATTTGCTTTACCGCTTGTTTGATACCCGCGTGTTCCCCGCCAGCAATGCCTGGCCGCCGGGTGTGGCAGCAGCGGAAGCGATCAAAGCCGGCGATAAAGGTGGCCGACAGGCGTGGTTGCTGGTGGTCGGTATTGTCGGCGGTATCGCTGGCTCAATGCTGAAAATCCCCATGTCAGCCTTCGGTACGGCTTTTATCGGCAATATCTGGGCGTTGAGTATGCTCGGTATTGGTTTCCTGTTGCGTGCCTATGCGCAACCAGTTGCTGGCATTGATATCAACGCACTTTATATTCCTCACGGCATGATGGTCGGCGCAGGATTAGTGGCGCTGATTCAGGTGGTACAAGTGATCGTCAGCCGTCGCAATGAGCAGCTGAATGTCAGCCGCAGCGACAGCGAAGTGAAGCGCTCACTGGGCTTTGGCACCGTGGGATACATCATTATCTCCACACTGCTGGCACTGGCGGGCGGTTTGTGGAGCCAGATGGGCTTGCCGATGCTGGTGTTGTTCATCGTCTATGCCGCGTTCGCTGCCTTCGTGCATGAATTGATTGTCGGTATCGCCGCGATGCACTCGGGCTGGTTCCCGGCATTTGCGGTGGCGTTGATTACCCTGATCCTCGGTATTCTGCTCGGCTTCCCGCCGCTGGCGCTCTGCCTGTTGTGTGGCTTCACCGCCGCCACAGGACCGGCCTTTGCCGATATGGGTTATGACCTGAAAGCAGGCTTTATTTTGCGCGGTAATGGAGCGGATCTGCAGCAAGAGCTGTGGGGCCGCCGTATCCAGCTGATCGCCGCGATGATCGCCTTCGTGATCTGTATTCCGGTGGTGTGGTACGCACACAATCTGTTCTTCGCCGAGAATCTGCTGCCGCCAGTGGCACGCGTTTACGCCAAAACCATTCAGGCCGGTGCCGAGCCAGGCATTGCCGGAAGCTTGCTGATGTGGGCAATTCCAGGTGCGATTATTCAGTTTATCGGTGGGCCGAAGCGTCAGTTAGGCGTATTGCTGGCGACCGGTTTGTTAATCAACAACGCCGCGGCAGGTTGGGCGGTGATGGTGGGGATCGCGCTGCGTATCCTGATCATTCGTGTGTGGGGCGAGCGTGGACGTTCACCGATGGAGGTGATGGCCGCAGGGTTTATTGCGGGCGACGCGCTGTACAGCTTCTTCCATTCTCTTTTTGCCAGTAGCACCAAGAAATAACCCAGGGAATTCAATATGAGTTTACAGCAGACACTGCAGGTTTTTGAGTTACTCGACAGCGCCTATGTCGATGGGCAGCAGGTAGTGGATCTTTTCGCCCACTATCCAGGCGTGACCGCCAGCTTCAAGCGTGTGACCGGTCCGAAAGGGCGTACCGATTTCGTGCGCATTGATATTCCTGGTGCGCAGGGCAAGAGCAAAGGCGGCACTGCGCCTACGCTGGGTATTGTCGGCCGTTTGGGCGGCATCGGTGCGCGCCCAACGCGTATCGGTATGGTCTCGGATGCAGATGGCGCAGTGGCGGCAGTGAGCAGTGCGCTGAAGCTGGCACAGATGCAGACTAAAGGCGATGTGCTGGCGGGTGACGTGATTATCACTACTCACATCTGCCCGGATGCGCCAACACGTCCGCATGAGCCAGTGGATTTCATGGATTCGCCTTGCGACGACATCACCATGAATGACAACGAAGTGATCGATGGCGTTGATGCCATCCTTTCAATCGATACCACCAAAGGTAACCGTATCCTGAACCATAAAGGCTACGCGATCTCGCCGACGGTGAAAGAGGGTTACATCCTGCGCGTGTCAGAAGATCTGCTGCGCATCATGGAGATGACCAGTGGTCAGCCAGCGGTGACGTTCCCGATCACCACGCAGGACATCACGCCCTACGGCAACGGTGTCTATCACCTTAACAGCATCCTGCAGCCGTCAACCGCCACCGATGTACCTGTGGTCGGTGTGGCAATTTGCGCGGAGTCTGTGGTGCCAGGTTGCGGCACCGGCGCCAGCCATGAAGTCGATATCGCAGCTACCGTGAAGTTTGCGGTGGAAGTGGCGAAAGAGTTTGGCCGTGAAACCTGCCAGTTCTATGACCAGCAAGAGTATGCGTTGCTGCACTCTTTGTATGGTAGTCTCAGCCACCTGCGCACGCGGAAAGCCTAATGATGAAACAGTCCCTGGTTACTTTAACGATTGGTCAATCCCCGCGTAGCGACATTCTGCCGCTGCTGCAGGATCACTTACCGGAAGAGCAGGTGGCTCATGCCGGATTACTCGACGGCCTGACCTTAGCCGAGGTCGAGCAGTTCTATTCACCTGAAGCGGGTGAGAAAGTGCTGGTTTCACGCATGACCAGCGGCGAGCAAGTGCGTTTGTCGGGACCGAAAGTGGAGCAGGGGCTGCAGCGCAAGATCAGTGCGCTGGAAGAGCAGGGCTACGATACGATTTTGCTGCTGTGTACCGGTGAATTTGGCACGCTGAAAACCGAAAAGGCGCTGTTAATGGAGCCGGATCGTATTATCCCACCGCTGGTGAGTGCCATTGTGCAGGAACATAAGGTGGGCATCGTGGTGCCGGTAACGGAGCAGATCGCTGAGCAGGCCAGCAAATGGCGTAATCTGCACAGCGCGCCTTGTTTTGCCGTCGCCAGCCCTTATCTGGCACAGCAGAGTGATTTGATCGAGGCGGGCCTGTCGCTGCAAGAGCAGGGCGCGGATGTGGTGGTGCTTGACTGTATTGGCTATCACCAGAAGCACCGGGATTTCCTGCAGAAAATGCTGGGTATTCCGGTACTGTTATCCAACGTGCTGGTGGCGAAGTTAGCGGCAGAATTGATCGTCTGACTGAGGCCGATCACAACTCGTGTTCTAAGCTGCTTTTTCGCGTGACAGATCAGCGAGTTCCCTTGTAATCTGCCAGACACCATAATGTGCTGTGAGGAAGTAACATGCTCAACGTAAGTGAGTATTTCGACGGGAAAGTGAAATCCATTGGTTTCGACAGCGTAACCATTGGCCGTGCCAGCGTTGGCGTGATGGCAGAAGGTGAATACACCTTCGGTACAGGACAGCCGGAAGAGATGACGGTCGTGAGCGGCGCACTGAAAGTGCTGCTGCCGGGTGAAACCGAGTGGAAATGGTACGAAGCCGGTTCGGTTTTCAACGTGCCAGGCCACAGCGAATTCCATTTGCAGGTGGCTGAGCCAACGTCTTATCTGTGCCGCTACTTGTAAGCGCTGACTTTCAACATGAGTCATCATTAAACCGGGAATGCTTTTAGCATTCCCGGTTTCTTTTTGGCTTCAGCATAGCCAGGAATCAAACTGAGGTGTGCCTATGTTGAGTCTGGTAAAGCTATCTTCACGAGAATAGGAAAGGATGTTTTCCCATGGCACAGATCATATTCAATAAAGCCGCGCTTGAACGTTTGGATAGTCCTGAACAGCCTGAAGATGAACGCCAGAAGAACGCATTGTTTGAATTGGCAATGATCGCAAAACATGAAATCGCAAACGATCAGGGAATGACATTGAGGGAAGCTCTGGCGAAATTACGCATTGCCAGAACGAGACATCGGTAAACTGCCGTGTTTTCTTTTGTGCGGAAGTGCGGGCCAAAGCACCTCTGCTGCCGCCGGGCCGTCCTCACGCCGCTTCGCGGTGCCTTCGGCTGCAACGTCGTGCCGGGCGGACCGTTCGGGTATGGCCATCCATGGCCGACCCGAACTGCCTGGCGCATCCATGCGCCAGGCTCCTGGCACAACGTCTTCGCCTCAGCGCTGCGGATAGCCCTTGCAGCAGCAGAGGTGCTATGGCCTCAGACACTGTGCCGTTTGTGGCAGTAAAGCACTTAGGTTTTCACCACGGTGCCCTTCCCAACAGCGGCACCAGACTGCGTTATCACCAAATGCTTAACTGACGGGCATTACGCCTTTTGCGGGGTTTGAGTTATGCGTGATTAGCGCTTAGCTTCGCCGCCTAACGCTTCCACCAGATTGCTGATCAACGCGGCCAGTTCGCCGGTCATCAGGGTGAAATCCGCATCAAAGCGCATGGCGAAATCATCGCGGTCAATGTCGTCATTCTGTTCACGCAGCGTGTCGCTGAACTTCAGACGCTTGATCGATGCATCGTCGGCAATCACCAGTTGAATGCGTTCCTGCCAGTCCAGAGCCAGTTTGGTCACGACTTTACCGGCTTCGATATGGGTGGCGATCTCATCGGAGATCAGATCCTGTTTCTTGCAACGGATCACGCCGCCATCTTCCAGAATTGCTTTCAGCTCCGCTTCATCCATCAACGCGAAACCGGCAGGCAATTCGCCAGAACGTACCCATTCTGTCAGTGTCAGCTCAATCGGCGTTTCCAGCGTGAGTGGCACCACCGGCAGTGAACCGATGCTCTTACGCAGCAGCGCCAGGGTGTCTTCCGCTTTCTTGGCGCTGGCACAATCGACGATGATCAGGTTGTTCACGGTATCGATCCACATAAACGTCTGGCTGAAACGGCTAAACGCGCGTGGCAGCAGGCTATGCAGCACTTCATCTTTCAGCGAGTCTTTCTCGGTCTTTTTCAGCTTGCGGCTCTGTTCCGCTTCCAGCTTGTCGATCTTCGCTTCCAGCGCCTGTTTCACCACGGGTGAAGGCAGAATCTTCTGCTCGGTGCGCGCGCAAATCACGATCTGACCGTTGATTTCATGCGTCAGCGCTTCGCCGCGGTTGCCCATCGGTGACACCCAGCCGGTTTTCGCCATATCCTGGCTGCCACAAGGGGAAAACGTGAAGGCGTCGAGCTGTTTTTCCAGATCGTCTGCGGACAGTGGGATGTCACGATTCAGACGATAAACCATCATATTTTTAAACCACAACATCGGGATTCCTTACCGTGGGTGCGATCGGGCGCACAAGTCTCAAAGTCAGCGCGCATGATAGCGAAACATCGGATGGGTTTCATTGCCTTTCCCGATTCAGCCTTCTACTGTATCTGTCACCTGAACGAATAATGAGGAATAAATCGTGCGTATTGGGATTGATTTAGGCGGTACCAAGATTGAAGTGATTGCGCTCTCCGATCAGGGGCAAGAGCTGTTCCGTCACCGCGTCAATACCCCGCGCGATGACTATGCCGCCACAGTCCAGGCGATTGTGGATTTAGTGCTACTGGCAGAGGAGAAAACCGGGGAAAAGGGCACCGTGGGGATCGGCATTCCCGGTACGATTTCGCCGTACACCCAGCGGGTCAAAAACGCCAACTCGACCTGGCTGAATGGACAGCCGTTAGACAAAGATCTGGCCGAGGCGCTGAATCGTGACGTGCGCATTGCCAACGATGCGAATTGTTTGGCGGTGTCTGAAGCGGTGGATGGTGCAGGCGCGGGCAAACCACTGGTGTTCGCGGTGATTATCGGCACCGGTTCGGGTGCGGGCGTGGCGATTGGCGGTGAGTCGCGTATTGGCGGCAATGGTAACGCTGGCGAGTGGGGCCACAATCCGCTGCCGTGGATGGATGAAGATGAACTGCGCCATCGCGAAGAAGTGCCGTGCTATTGCGGCTTGCAGGGCTGTATTGAGACCTTTGTTTCGGGCACGGGTTTTGCCATCGACTATCAACGCTTAAGCGGTAAGACATTGAAGGGCGCGGAAATCATCAAGTTGATTGAGCAGCAGGATCCGGTAGCGGAACTGGCGATGAGCCGTTACGAAATGCGCTTAGCCAAATCGCTGGCGCAAGTGGTGAACTTGCTCGATCCGGATGTGATCGTGCTGGGTGGCGGCATGAGTAACAACGACCGCTTGTATCAGACGGTGCCCACGCTGATGAAGCAGTGGGTGTTTGGCCGCGAATGTGAAACGCCAGTGCTGAAAGCGGTGCACGGCGATTCAAGTGGCGTGCGCGGTGCGGCATGGCTGTGGCCGCTGAAAGGGTAATAAAAAGGTCGCTTTGATAGCGTAAGTTCGTCCATGAAGCACCAGACGATAATGCAGGCTGGCGCCGCTTAGAGGCGCCAGCCTGCTATTTACCTATTGTGCGTGTTGTTGAATAAAAGGACCCTGACAGCGCATTTGTATTTTTGCGCGCGAGGCAATTCCGTGATTATTCTCCCATCAGCATCGCATCCTGCGGTGCGTTCTGACGCTGGGTTTTGGTCGCGAGGAAGTAAATATATCCCACCACCATAATCCCCACGAACAGCCCGCCAATCACCGGATTGAACCACAGCATGGCAATCAGACACACCAGTGACAGCACCAGCGCGATACCCGGAATGATTGGATAACCCGGCGCGCGGAAGCTGCGTTCCATGTCGGGTGCGGTGCGGCGCAATTTAAACAGGCTCAGCATGCTCATCAGGTACATCACGATGGCGCCAAATACTGCCATGGTGATCATCGCCGCCGTCAGCGTCATGCCTTGCAGGTTAATCAGACCATCGCTGTAAATCGCCGCGATACCAATCACGCCACCGGCAATAATCGCGCGGTGCGGCGTCTGGAAACGTGACAACTTCGCCAGGCTCTGCGGCAGATAACCGGCACGCGCCAGCGCAAAGAACTGACGTGAATAGCCAAGGATAATGCCGTGGAAACTGGCGACCAGACCAAACAAGCCAATCCACACCAGCATATGCATCCAGTTGGAGTGCTCGCCGACAATCATCTTCATCGCCTGCGGCAACGGATCGTTAATATCCGACAGCTTGCGCCAGTCACCTGCGCCACCCGCCAGCAGCATCACGCCAATCGCCAGCACCACCAGCGTCAAAATGCCGGTAATGTAAGCCTTGGGAATGGTGCGTTTTGGGTCTTTGGCCTCTTCGGCAGCCATGGCGGCGCCCTCTATGGCGAGGAAGAACCAGATGGCAAACGGAATGGCGGCGAAGATGCCGGAAAGGGCAGGCATACCGAAGTGATCGCTTCCCGCCCAACCGTTAGCCGCAAAGTTAGCGATACTGAAGCCCGGTGAGACCACGCCCATAAACACCAGCAGTTCCAGTACCGCCAGCACCGTCACCACCAATTCAAACATCGCGGCCAGCTTCACGCCGAGGATGTTGAGCGTCATGAACACCAGATAAGCGCCGACCGCAGCGTTTTTCGGGTTGAGATCCGGGTACTGCACGTTGAGATAGGCACCGATCGCCATGGCAATCGCTGGTGGGGCGAACACAAACTCAATCAGCGTGGCCAGCCCGGCAATCAAACCACCGGTTTCACCAAAGGCGCGGCGGCTGTAGGCAAACGGCCCCCCGGCGTGTGGAATGGCGGTGGTCAATTCGGTAAAGCTAAAAATAAAGCAGGTGTACATGGTGGCGATCAGTGCGGTGGTGATCAGGAACCCCAACGTGCCCGCCACGCCCCAGCCATAACTCCAGCCAAAATACTCCCCGGAAATTACCAGTCCAACCGCGATACCCCACAAATGCAGAGTGCCCAGCGTGGGTTTGAGCTTACTCGTCATAATCGTCTCCCCGTCGTGATTGTTGTGCGGCGGCTGCACCGCGCTGTTTTGTTCTATGCACTACAGTGAAGTGATAATGCCGCCGCCTGCAGCGGGAAAACTTGACGCAGGCGCAGTGAGTTTTGTCCTCCACGGTCAACTCAGAGGCAAGAAAAGTGCCAGTTGCACGCTGCGGTCAACTTTGGGTTATCTGCGGTCAAGCAGTCAGGACGCCGTCATCCCATGCTGATAACACTTGCTACCCATAAGATTGATGCTGGAGACAGATGAATGAGCGCCAAACAATCCGATTCCCTGACCGATGCTGCCATGACGATACTTGCACAGCAGGCGCTGGCCTGTTACCCCGCGCCCTTGCAGGGTGAGCTGAAGCTCCTGTGCCGCTCTGAAAATGCCACCTTCCTGCTGCTCGCAGGCGGAAAGCGTTATGCGCTGCGTCTGCATCGTCCTGACTATCACAGCAAAGCCGATATCCAGAGTGAGTTGCTGTGGCTGGATGCGTTGCGTGAGATCGGCATTATGGTGCCGCAGGCGATCCCAGCCCTTGATGGCGAAACCGTGTTGACCTTAGGCATGCCAGATGGCGGCGTGCGACATGCGGTACTGTTTCACTGGATCGAAGGGGATATGCCCACCACTGATGTCGATCCCAAAGCCTTCCAGCAGCTCGGGCACATCACCGCGCGCCTGCACCAGCACAGCCGTAGCTGGCAAAAACCGGCAGGCTTCCAGCGCATCATCTGGGATCATCACACCATGGTCAGCGATCACAGCCACTGGGGGCGCTGGCAGGATGCGCCAAATCTCAATCCGGCCGATCATGGCATCGTGGCGGAGGCCGTAATGCGAGTGGGACTGGAGCTGCAAGACTTTGGCAAAGGCACAGATCGTTATGGATTGATCCACGCCGATCTGCGCCTCACCAACTTGCTGCTGCACAAAGGTGAAACCCGGGTGATCGATTTTGATGACTGCGGCATGGGCTGGTATCTGCACGATCTGGCGGCGGCGATCAGTTTTGTTGAGCATCATCCGCGTGCCGCTGAATGGGTGGATAACTGGATCCAGGGCTACGAGCGTGTGGCGCACATCAGTGATGAGGAGATGGCGCTGGTGCCGACGCTGTTGATTCAACGCCGTATCCAGATGACCGCGTGGATGGGCACACACGCAGACACCGAGATGGCACTGAGCCTTGGGCCGCGTTGGGCCGATCACTCGGTGCGTCTATGCCGTCGCTATCTGGAAACCAATCAGTTGCCGGTTGGTGTTTAAGTTGCACCAGTAGTGAGCAGCCGTGCGTCGTAGCGGCGCAGGCTATTGCGTGTAGTGAGATGACTTTCACGCCGTTGCGCCATAAATCGCGCCTCGATGCTGTGTGCTGAGCGTGAGCGGAGAGCAACGGAATGCCTCCGTACCCTTGAGCTGCGCTTAGCCAGATACGCATCACTGCACAGGTTTAGATGTGACACCGGACCTTTAGCCAGATGCGTATCAATACACAGGCTTAGGTATGACACCGGACCTTTAGCCAGATGCGTATCAATGCACAGGCTTAGGTATGACACCGGACCTTTAGCCAGATACGCATCACTGCGCAGGCTTCGGCATGCCACCGGACCTTTAGCCAGATGCGCATCACTGCACAGGCTTCGGCATGCCACCGGACCATCAGCCAGATGTGCATCAATTCACAGGTTTCGGTATGCCACCGGACCATCAGCCAGATGTGCATCAATTCACAGGTTTCGGAATGCCACCGGACCATCAGCCAGATACGCATCACTGCGCAGACTTCGGCATGCCACCGGACCATCAGCCAGATGCGCATCAACGCGCAGGCTATGAAATGGTTCCGAATCCTGACGGATCGTCATTGATGACGACCTTATCAAACATCATGGTACGAATCTTGCTGGATCCCACCATTAGTTTCACTCGCGCGATCCCTGTGAGGTTCCGATGCAATCACTGATGACTCCTTCTGAAGCGTACAGTTCGCTCTCGGCTCAGGCCAACAACCGTGGCGTGCTGGCGGCAGCGGCCACCGGCTTAAGCACCTTTATCACCGACAAAGGCGGCGATGTTGATCGCATTTTTGGTGTCAGCGGCATTGATTCCGAACTGCTGGCCAGCCCGACGCTTAGCCTCGGTCTGGTCAACTATTGCCGTGTGATGGAAGAAGCGGCGCGCCACTCTGGTTTTGATAACTTCGGTTTGCATTACGGCAAGCAGTTCAAACCGCAGTCATTAGGGTTGATTGGCTATATCGGATTATGTTCACCCACGCTGGAACAGGCGCTGCACAACGTGGTGAATGCCTTTCCCTGGCATCAGCACGATACGCTGACGCGCCTGGTCGATAAAGGCGACTGCTGGCGGCTGGATTATCAGGTGCGACACGGGGCGATCCTGTCGCGTCGGCAGGATGCAGAATTGACGCTCGGCATGTTTCTCAATCTGATACGCCACGTGGCGGGCAAAAATTGGGCGCCGCGTGAAGTACACTTTGAGCATCCGAGACCGGAACAGTGGCACGAGCACTGCAAAGTGTTTGATGCGCCGGTGTGGTTCGATCAACCGTTCAACTCGCTGCTGATCGCCAAACGCGATTTGCTGCGCACCATGCCAGAGCAGGATCCGATGCTGCTGATGGTGATGCAGGATGCCATCCGCCGACTGAACAGCAGCGCTTCACTGCAAAGCGTGGTTGAGCAAGCGCGATCGCAAATCAATCTGTCGTTGATGCAGGGCGAACCGGTGCTGGAAGAGATTGCAGATAAAATGGGGCTGTCGAGCTGGTCGTTGCAACGGCGGCTGCGCGAAGAGGGCATCAGCTTTACCGTGTTGGTGGATAAAGTGCGTTGCGAAATGGCCACGCACTACCTGCAACAGAAGCAGTTGCCCATCTCTGAGATGGCGCTGCTGCTGGGTTATTCAGAAGTTAGCGCGTTTTCACGTGCGTTCCGGCGCTGGTTTGGCATCAGCCCGCGCCAGTGGCGACAGGATGGGCTGGCAAGTTAGCCTGATGCGCCGTGAAGCCGAACCACGCGGGTTAGGAGGTTTGGCATCAGCCCGCGCCAGTGGCGACAGGATGGGCTGGCAAGTTAGCACGATGCGGCGCGAAGCCGAACCACGCGGGTTGGGAGGTTTGGCATCAGCCCGCGCCAGTGGCGCCAGGATGGACTGGCAAGTTAGCCTGATGCGGCGCGAAGCCGAACCACGCGGGTTGGGTGCGATCCGGCGGCGGTGGTAATCCTTTCGACTGCCCCAGCAACTGCCAGGCGCGCAGGCACAGAGTTTCATCACCTTGCGTCTGCGTAACCGCATAGCGTCCGCTTTTTTGCCACTCCAGCCGCACCATACATTGCTGCCCAGCGTAATGTGCCGCGTCGGAAAATTGCCGGTTGAGCTGGTGCTGCATCTCATTAGCCCATTTGCAGGAAGCGCTGCCCGGTTCGCTCTGTGGCTGGCACAGGTTGGTCATACTTTCCGTGGGATGAGATGGAGCCTGCTGGCAGGCGCTGAGCAGAGTGCTCAACAACAATGCGCCAGCAATGTGGCGAAATACGTTCATCTCTTTGCCCGGATTTGCAAAACATGGTGGCCAGTGTACCGAGCAGTAAGGGGATTGCTATGGCATTTCTCTGACTCTGATGAGATCCAGAATGATTCGCGGAACGGCTCGCACGTCACACAGACGAATGGCAGGGGCGGCCTGGTGGTCGCACCCTGCCAAAGCAGGCTCAGTATGACGGCATGACGAAGGTTTATTCCCCCGGCAGCTCCAGCTTGCTGTAACCCAGTCCATTCATCTTACGCACTCGGATCTGCACCGGGATGCGCTCTTTCATAGCTTCAACGTGACTGATCACGCCGATGGTTTTACCGCTGGCGTTCAGTGCGTCGAGGGCGTCCAGCGCGGTATCGAGCGTTTCAGCGTCCAGCGTGCCGAAGCCTTCATCAAGGAACAGCGATTCAATGCGCGTTTTATGGCTGACCAGATCTGACAGCGCCAGTGCCAACGCGAGGCTGACAAGGAAACTTTCGCCGCCTGACAGCGTGCGGGTGTCGCGCGTGGCATCGGCCTGCCAGGTATCGACCACTTCCAATTCCAGCTCATCGGTGACGCGGCGTTGCAGGAGGTAGCGCCCGTGCAAACGGTCGAGCTGCCGGTTCGCCAGCCATACCAGATGATCGAGCGTCAAGCCCTGGGCGAAGCGACGGAATTTATCGCCTTTGGCTGAACCGATTAAATCATTCAGGCGACCCAGTTGTGTCAGCTCTACCTCGTCATTGGCAATCTGCGTCAGTAACGATTGCTGCTGTTGACGCTGCTGGGCATCGCTGTGCAGCTGCTGCTGCGCTTCACCTTGCTGGCGGGCATTGTCACGCAGTGCCACACGCAGTGATTCCAGCTGTTCAGCGAGACCCGCCGCCACCTCGTCACTTAAGGCAGCAGGGCGCTGTTGCTGATGGGCTGTCACGCGCTGCGCCAGCTGTTGGCGCAGCGCGATCTGCTGCTGACGCTGTTGCTCCAGCGTTTGCAGATGCTGGCGCAGATGCTGCATATCCTGTTCGTCCAGCAATGCGCTGCGCAATGCCTGCTCGTCGATGAAATCGCTCTGCTGGAGTGCGCTGTTAAACGCCGTTTCCGCAGCCTGTATGCGCAGCTGCATGGCTTGCAGTTGGCTATCAATCTGCTCACATTGACCATTCAGGCTATGCAGCTGGCTTTGTGCCTGCTGCCACTGCTGCAACTGCTGTGCCAGCGCTTGTTCGCACTGTTGCAGTGTGGCCTGCTGCTGCTGGCGTGCGGCGCTCACCTGGCGATCGCCAAACAGCTGCTGGCGCTGCTGCTGCTGTTCTGCATGTTGCTGTTGCAGGCTGCTAAGCGCGTGCTGCAAGGCCTCCAGATGCTGCTGCTCGCGCGTCAGATTATTTTGCAGGTTGCTCTGCTCGCTGTCGGCGGTAGCCAGCTGTGGCTGTAGCTCGGCCAGCAAGCGCTCACTCTGCTGCCAGGCTTGCCAGCGCTGCTGCAATGTGGCCAGCCAACTGGCGCGGGCATCGCGATCGGGCAGCGCGAACTGATGTGCCGTTAACTGCTGTTCCAGCTGCTGCGCTAACTGCTGCCAGGCGCTGTGTGCCTGCGTTTCACGCTGGTTCAGCTCATCAAGCGTTTGCTGTAGGTTGTTCAGCTGCTGCTGTGCCAGCAGTTGTGCGCTTTGCTGCTGTTGCCTCTGCTGTTGCTTTAACAGATGCGCGTCTTTGGCCTGTTGCAGCGCTTGCGCCGCCTTTTCGCGCTGCTGCAGTTGCTGCTGCTGCGCCGCTTCCTGCTCATCCTGCTGCTGTTGCCACGTCGTAAAGACATCTTGCTGATCCAGCGTGCAGGTAAGTGCCAGCTCACCGCTGAGGCCTTGCCACTGCTCGCGTGCGACGGCGAGTTGCTGCTCGAATTCGATGATCTCTTGTTGCAGCACCTGCTGCTGTTGCAATGCGAGCTTTTGCTGCTCACTTTTCGCGGTGCCCGACTCTTTAAGCTTACTGACCAGCGCTTCCTGCGCCGCCAGTCGTTGCTGGTTTTCGCCCGGTTGTAATTGCTGATACTGCTCAATAGCCGGATGCTGGCATGAGCCGCACAGTGGGCAGGGCTGCTCGGGCTGCAGCCGGGCGCGTTCATCAGCCAGCTGTGCGATGGTGCGCTCCAGCTCGCAGACTTTGCGAATATCCAGCATTGCCTGATGCTCACGCTTGTAGTCCTCGCGCAGCGCCTGCAAAGCCTGTTCATCGCGCTGATGCTGTTGTTGTAACTGTGCCCGTTTTTGTTGCCGCAGTTGCAACTGCGGCTGCAACGACTGCCAGCGTGCTGCCAATAAGCTGAGCTGGTGGCGTGGCGCGCGCTGATGTTGATGCTGGGCCAGCGCGGCACGCAGCGCAGTGCTGTTGACGGCGGCTTCAAGTGAAGTGAGTGCCTGCTCCGCTTGCTGACGTTGCTGGCTGGCCTGCGCCTCAGCCAGTTGCAAAGGTTGCAACGCGCGATCACCTTCGGCAATCGCCTGCTGCTGCTGTGTCAGCAGTGCGTTTTGCTGTTGCTGCTGTGCACGAAGTTGCGTTAGCGCCTGTTCGCGTTCATCGAAACGAGCGATATCGGCCTGCCAGCGCGTCAGCTCTGGCCCCCAGAGCGCCACCGCCGCTTCACGGTTGCGAAATGTCTGTTGTTCTGCCAGTTGCTGCTGTAAGCGCTCACGGGTTAGCTGATGCTGATTGAGCGCGTTTTGGCTTTGCTGCACTGTCTGTGACTGCTGCGCATGCAGGCGCTGCTGCTCCGTCAACTGCTGTGCACGACTGGCGATCTGTTGATCGAGCGGAATCACCTGCTCGGTCAGCAAGGTTTCCAGCTGTTGCTGACCGGCGAGTGCCTGCTCACGCGCCTGCTGTGCCGTGTGATAGCTTTTTTCACCCTGCTGCAGTGTGGTTTGCGCATCTTGCTGCTGCGTGTGCAACTGCTGTGCCTGCTGGGTGGCGAGCTGTTGATCTTGTTGCAATTGCTCACGCTGCTGAAGTTTTTCTCGCAGCTTCTCAGCCGGCTCCGCACGTGCCAGGCGCTGGCGATCGCTCTCCGCCTGTTGCCATGCCTGCTCGGCATCCTGGTTAGCCTGTTCGGCTTGCTGTTGCTCCTGCGTCAGCTGGTGAGATTGTGTCAGCCACTGTTGCTGTTGTTGCGCCTGCTCAAGCTGATCGCTCAGCATTTTTTCCTGAGCCGTTAACGCTTCAACTTGCTGCATCAGTTCAGTGCGACGCCCCTCATCCAGCAACATCATGCCGCCAGCACGCGCGCGCAATGTCTCCAGATCGCTGCGTGCTGTGCGCCAGCGTTCGTAAATCTGCATCGAAATCTGGCCGTAAATCTCTGTGCCGGTCAGCTCTTCCAGCAGTTCGGCACGCTCGCCCGGTTTGGCGTTAAGGAAGGCAGCGAACTGACCCTGCGACAGCATCATTGAACGGGTAAAACGATCAAAATCGAGGCCGGAAAGTGTTTCTATGAGCTTAAGTTTGTCACCGACCTTATCGGCCACAATCTGGTTATCCGCCACTCGCGCCAGCTCGACGCGCGGTGCCTGCAATTTGCCGTCGGCCTGGCCACGCGCGCGGTTCTGGCTCCAGAAGGCGCGCCAGGCTTCGCCTTTAATCTCAAATTCCACCTCCGCCAGGCATTCGGCAGTGTCACGCGTAATCAGTTCGTTTTGTGTCTGCGACAGCACGCCAAGGCGCGGCGTCTGGTGGTAGAGCGCCAGGCAAATGGCATCCAGCAAGGTGGTTTTACCCGCGCCGGTCGCGCCGGTAATGGCAAATAGGCCGTTGCTGGCGAAGGGTTCACGACGAAAATCGATAAACCATTCACCGCGCAGCGCGTTGAGGTTCTTGAAGCGTAACGTCAGGATTTTCATGCAGACGGATTCTCCAGCGCGGCGAGAGTAGTGCGGAACAGTTGCGTGAGCTGCTCGGCGTGTTCGGCATCCAGTTGTTCTTCCTGCGCCAGACGGCGAGCAAACACCTCTTCAACTTTCAATTCGCTCAGGGTTTCGTTATCCATACGCGCCAGGCTGCGCTGACGCTGTTCGCGGCTGCGGCGCACCAGCAGGACTTCCACCGGCAGGGCTTCGGTCAACTGTTACACGCGGCGCTGCAAATCACTCAAATATTCCTGAGTGGTAATTTCAATATCCAGCCACACCGGCTGTCCGGCATCGCTATCGCTAAACTGCGCCAGCTGCTGCTCAATCTCAGCCATTGAGCCCTTTAACATCTGCATGGGCTGGAACAGCGGGATCGGGAGGGGGGTGACGCGATTGAGCTGATCGCTGAACTCCACCAGGGATACGCTTTTTTCACGTCCCAGTTCGTCAAAACTGAGCGGAATGGGTGAGCCGCTGTAGCGAATATGCTCGCTATCAGCAATACGCTGCGCCCGGTGAACGTGGCCGAGCGCGATATAATCAGCGGGAGGAAACGCCTGCGCCGGGAAGGCGTCGAGCGTGCCGATGTAGATATCACGTACCGAGTCGCTTTTCGTTACCCCAACGGTGGTGAGATGCCCGGTGGCAATGATGGGAAGTGCGCGATCGGCCCGTTCGGTCAGCGCCGCGGCATAACATTGCTGATAATGCTGCTCAATCGCTTCCAGCAGTGAGATCTGCTTCTCGCGCCCGGATTGCCCTGCCTGGCTGCGCAGAATGTCGCGCGGGCGTAAATAGGGAATGGCGCACAGCAGCGCGCCCGGCGTGCCATCGCGCTGATGCAGCGTCAACACCTGTTGTTCGCCCTGCGGCGTGGCGCTGGTGATCACTCGGGTATTTAGACAGGCAAGCAACTCGCGCGATTCATTGAGTGTGGCAACGGAATCATGGTTGCCTGCCAGCACAATCAGCTGGCACTGCGTTGGTTGCAGCGCTACCACAAAGCGGTTAAACATCTCGCGCGCATAGCTTGGCGGCGAACCGGTATCAAACAGGTCGCCGGCGATGATTAAGGCATCCACCTGATGCAGGGCAATCTGGGCCAGCAACCAGTCGAGAAAGGCCTGATGCTCAGCCGCCCGGCTTTTGCTGTAAAAGAACTGACCGAGATGCCAATCCGCGGTGTGAATGATGCGCATGAATACTCCCTGCTTCGTTAAGCGAACGCGAATTATAACCTCTTCAGATCGCAAAGAAAAAAAAGCGATAATCGTTGTCTCATTTCTGTTTTTTAACTATTTATCATAGGTCGGGTTTTTCATAAAAGTGTCATAAAAGTGACGCATAATGGCGCCGCAAATCCCAGTGACAAGCCGTCACAACAGCAGGAGTTATAATGGCTAAGCGCATTTTGGTTGTGGAAGACGAAGCTCCCATCCGTGAAATGTTATGTTTCGTGCTGGAACAGAATGATTACCAGCCTATTGAGGCAGAAGACTACGACAGCGCGATTGGTAAGCTGATCGAACCCTGGCCGGATCTCATTCTGCTGGACTGGATGTTGCCGGGAGGCAGCGGTATTCAGTTTATTAAACATTTGAAACGTGAAGCCATGACGCGCGACATCCCGGTGATGATGCTGACGGCACGCGGCGAAGAAGAGGATCGCGTACGCGGTCTGGAAGTCGGCGCCGATGACTACATCACCAAGCCTTTCTCACCGAAAGAGCTGATGGCACGTATCAAAGCGGTGATGCGCCGTATTTCACCAATGGCGGTGGAAGAGGTGATTGAGATGCAGGGCCTGAGCCTGGATCCTTCCTCGCATCGCGTGATGTCGGAAAGCACCCCGCTGGAAATGGGACCGACCGAATATAAATTGCTGCACTTCTTTATGACGCACCCGGAGCGTGTTTACAGCCGCGAGCAGCTGCTAAACCACGTATGGGGTACCAACGTTTACGTTGAAGATCGTACTGTTGATGTGCATATCCGTCGTTTACGTAAAGCACTGGAAGTATCTGGCCACGATCGCATGGTTCAAACCGTACGCGGAACAGGGTATCGTTTCTCTGCCCGCTACTAAACGGAGTCTTTTACCGTGCTGGAACGACTCTCCTGGAAGAGATTATTGACTGAGCTGGCGCTGGTCTGTTTGCCCGCGCTGGTGCTTGGTCTGTTGTTCGGTTATCTGCCCTGGCTGCTGTTGATTGCAGTAGCGGGTGTGATGTTTTGGCACTTTAGAAACCTGATGCGTCTGTCGCACTGGCTGTGGGTCGATCGTTCTATGACGCCACCTGCCGGGCGCGGTAGCTGGGAACCGTTGTTCTACGGTTTGTACCAGATGCAACTGCGTAACCGTCGCCGTCGTCGTGAGCTGGGTAACCTGATTAAGCGCTTCCGCAGCGGCGCGGAATCTCTGCCCGATGCAGTGATTCTGACCACCGAAGAGGGCACCATTTTCTGGTGCAACGGACTGGCACAACAGCATCTTGGGCTACGCTGGCCGGAAGATAATGGCCAGAACATCCTCAACTTGCTGCGCTATCCTGAGTTTTCCCGCTATATCCGCCAGCGTGATTTTGACAAGCCGCTGACGCTGGTCCTGAACAATCAACATCATATGGAGTTCCGTGTGATGCCCTACAGCGAAGGGCAATGGTTGATGGTGGCGCGCGATGTCACGCAGATGCACCAGTTGGAAGGGGCACGACGTAACTTCTTTGCCAACGTCAGTCATGAACTGCGTACGCCGTTAACGGTGTTGCAGGGCTATCTGGAAATGATGGACGATGCGACGATGAACGAGCGCACGCGCAGTAAGGCGTTGCACACCATGCAGGAGCAGACACGTCGCATGGATAGCCTGGTGAAACAGCTGCTGACCTTGTCGCGTATCGAGGCCGCGCCCGCTATCGATCTCAAAGAGACTGTGGATGTTCCGGGCATGCTGCAACTGTTGCAGCGCGAAGCGGAAACGCTCAGCCAGGGCCGGCACAGCATTCATTTCCGCACCGATCCGCACCTCAAAGTCTTCGGCAATGACGAACAGCTTCGCAGCGCCATTTCCAATCTGGTGTACAACGCGGTGAATCACACACCGGACGGAACGCGACTGGATATCAGCTGGTTGCGCAGCAAAGAAGGGGCGGAGTTCAAAGTGTGTGATAACGGCCCGGGGATCAGCGAGGAGCATTTGCCGCGCCTGACCGAGCGTTTCTATCGGGTGGATAAAGCACGCTCGCGCGCCACCGGCGGCAGTGGCTTAGGGTTGGCGATCGTTAAGCATGCCTTGAGCCACCATAATGCGCGGCTGGAAATCACCAGTATTCCGCATCAGGAAACCTGTTTTAGTTTCGTGCTGCCGCCACGTTTGATTGTGGCGAAGAGCGTGCACAGTAAGGTCAGTTAAGCACGATCAAGTGGCGCAATTGATTGCGTGATGATTCGCGGCGCGACAGAATGTGCAGTTCAATGTTCATGACCTGATTTGCGGAAAACCTGATGAGATCGCTGTTGCTGTTCACGTTGCTGCTGTGCTCTACGCTGGCACAAAGCCAACAAACCATGCTCACCGGCAATTTGAGCAGCGTCGGTTCCGACACCCTCGGCTATCTGATGACCTTATGGGGCGAGGATTTCAGCCGCCAGTCACCGGGCGTTAACGTTCAGGTACAGGCGGCTGGATCTTCAACCGCCCCCACCGCGCTGGCAGCAGGTGCTGCCCAGCTTGGGGCGATGAGCCGCCCAATGCAAATTGATGAACGCCAACTGTTTACCACGCGCTATGGCTATCCCCCGCTGGCGGTGCCCGTGGCGATGGATGCGCTGGTGGTGGTGGTCAATCAGGACAACCCGCTAACGCGTATCGATCAACCGCAACTCGATGCCCTTTTCTCTGTCACTCGTCTGTGTGGTGCGCACTCGGTGCCGCAGCACTGGGGTGATCTTGGCCTCAACCAGGGGGATTGGGCGCGACGCAGTATTCAGCGTTTTGGCCGTAATTCGGCATCAGGTACCTGGGGCTTCTTCAAACAGCAGGCGCTGTGTAAAGGGGATTTCCGTTCGGACGTCGCGGAGTTTCCCGGCTCGGCGGCGGTGGTGCAAGCGGTCGCGGCGACCCCCAACAGCATTGGTTATGCCAGTTTTGGCTTTCACCTGAGTGGCGTGAAGATGGTACCGATCGTCACTGCCAGCGGCGATAGCGTGATGCCGGACGCCGAAACCATTCGCAGTGGCCGTTATCCGTGGTCGCGCCCGCTCTATATTTACGTCAATAAAGCGCCGGGCAAACCGCTGCCGCCGCTGGTGAATGCGTTCTTACATCAGGTGTTATCACCAGAAGGGCAGCGCCGGGTAACGGAAGCCGGGTATTTGCCACTTTCCGAAAGTCAGATGGCCCAGGCGCGCGCCGCCATTGAGTAAAATTGAAGAACGAGCATCCGATCATGAATTTTATTCACGTCACCTGAATTTTCTTCCATTGCCCAATTTGTTTCAGCATGTCACTCTTTCTGGACATTTAGCCATCCAGATGGCTGTAAATAACCAGATGAAATTATACCCTGACGCAATTATGCGTTTAGCCAGGAGTGAACATGCCACAACAACAACCGTTCCGTGCCGATACCGTCGGCAGTTTTCTGCGTCCTGCGGCGATCAAGCAAGCGCGCGTGCAGTTTGCTAATGGCGAGATCACGGCTGAGCAACTGCGTCAGGTAGAAGATGAAGCAATCCGCCACGTGGTCGAACATCAGCGTGCCAACGGCTTGCAGGTGGTCACTGACGGCGAGTTCCGTCGCGCCTGGTGGCACTTTGACTTCTTTGGCGATCTGCAAGGCGTTGAGCTATTTGAAGCGGAGCAGGGCATCCAGTTCAACGGCGTACAAACCAAAGCACACGGCGTGAAAGTCACGGGCAAATTAGCCTTTAATCCGCATCACCCGATGCTGGATCACTTCCGCTTTCTGAAGAGCATTGCGGGTGACGCTGTGGCGAAGATGACCATCCCAAGCCCAAGCGTGCTGCACTTCCGCGGTGGGCGTAAGGTGATCGATGCCACCGTCTATCCCGATCTGAAAGAGTACTTTGCTGACCTGGCGCAGACTTACAAAGATGCGATCGCGGCTTTCTACGCGGCGGGCTGCCGTTTTCTGCAGCTGGATGACACCGTTTGGGCTTACCTGTGCTCTTCGGATCAGCAGCAGCAGATCCGTGAGCGTGGTGAAGATCCGCAGGAACTGGCGCGTATTTACGCTGAGGTGCTGAACAAAGCGCTGGAAGATAAACCGGCTGACCTGACCATTGGTCTGCACGTGTGCCGCGGCAATTTCCGCTCAACCTGGATTTCCGAAGGCGGCTATGAGCCGGTGGCCGAGATTCTGTTTGGGCAGGTGAATATTGATGCCTACTTCCTCGAATATGACAACGAGCGTTCCGGTGGTTTTGAACCGCTGCGCTTTATCAAACCCGGCCATCAGCAAGTGGTATTGGGTCTGATCACCACCAAAAACGGTGAACTGGAAGATCCGGATCAGGTGAAAGCGCGCCTGCAGGAAGCTTCGCAGTTTGTTAGCCTGAACCAGATTTGCCTCAGCCCACAGTGTGGCTTTGCCTCGACAGAAGAGGGCAACAGCCTGACGGAAGAGCAGCAGTGGCAGAAGATTCGTCTGGTGGTGGATATCGCCAATCAGGTGTGGTGATGCTGTAAACTTGTGCAAACAGGCGCGTAAATCGCGCCTTTTGTGCATCTGAAAGCCAAATTTTGCGAGGAGATCTCCCGCAATGCGGAAACTTTAAGCAAATCATCTGAGGTGTTTTCGCGCTATTCCCCGCTGATACACTGCTTTGTATCACTTTCTTGTTATATCCTTCTGGTTTTCCGATCCTGTATTGCCTTTCTTCGCTATAAACGTTTTAATTTGCGCCGTTGTCGATTTATCCCTCTGCGAACAGAAGAAAAGTAGATTAAATCACCTGCGCTTTAACGATTAGGCCCGCATAACGCTCTGACTTCATCAGGTAAGCCTTTGTTTTCGCGCATGCAGAGGACAACACGCACTCAACTTCCACCGCAACATCAGCTACAGGCAGTACAGAAGTTTATGACACATCGTTTAACCTCCAAGGATATCCTGGCGCTGGGCTTCATGACGTTTGCCCTGTTCGTTGGCGCAGGAAACATTATCTTTCCACCGATGGTGGGGATTCAGTCTGGCGAACACGTCTGGATTGCCGCTTTCGGCTTTCTGATTACGGCTGTTGGCTTGCCGGTGATGACCGTTATCGCCCTGGCGCGCGTGGGCGGCGGCATTGATGCCCTCAGCTCACCGATTGGCAAAGCCGCAGGTCTGCTGCTGGCAACGGTTTGCTACCTGGCGGTCGGTCCGTTGTTTGCGACGCCGCGCACGGCGACCGTCTCGTTTGAAGTGGGGATTGCTCCGCTGACGGGTGACGGTGCACTGCCGCTGTTTATCTACAGCCTGATTTACTTTGCGCTGGTGATCGGCATCTCTCTGTATCCGGGGAAATTGCTGGACACTGTTGGCCACTTCCTCGCACCACTGAAAATCGTGGCGTTGACCATTTTGGGTATCGCTGCGCTGCTGTGGCCAGCAGGGGGGATTGCACCTGCCACGGCTGATTATCAGCGTGCGGCGTTCTCCAGTGGCTTCGTCAACGGCTACCTGACGATGGATACGCTGGGTGCGCTGGTGTTCGGTATTGTTATTGTCAATGCTGCACGTTCTCGCGGCGTTGAAGATGCGAAACTGCTGACCCGTTACACCATGCTGGCGGGCGTGATTGCCGGTGTTGGATTGACGCTGGTGTATCTGAGCCTGTTCAAACTCGGTTCTGGCAGCGCCGGCCTGGTCGATCAGAATGCCAATGGTGCGGCGATTCTGCATGCGTATGTGCAGCAGACCTTTGGCGGTATGGGTAGCTTCTTCCTGGCGGCACTGATCTTCGTGGCTTGCATGGTCACGGCGGTTGGCCTGACCTGCGCCTGTGCAGAATTCTTTGCGCAATACTTGCCGTTGTCGTATAAGACGCTGGTCTTTATTCTGGGTCTGTTCTCGATGGTGGTGTCGAATCTCGGCCTGAGCCACTTGATTCAGATCTCCATTCCGGTGCTGACGGCGATTTACCCACCGTGCATCGTGCTGGTGGTGCTGAGCTTCACCCTGAAATGGTGGAATAAGAGCTCGCGCATTATCGCGCCAACCATGCTGGTTAGCCTGCTGTTTGGCATCGTTGATGCCATCAAAACCACCAATTTTAAAGATGTGCTGCCGCTGTTCAGCCAGCATCTGCCGCTGGCCGATCAGGGACTTTCCTGGTTGCCGCCATCATTGGTGATGCTGGTGATTGCCGCGGTGGTGGATCGGGCAAAAGGACGCGAACAAGTCGCTGTCCACCAGTAAGCGACATTGCTGTTAATTTCAACCACGGGCTTGCCCGTGGTTTTTTCATTTACAAGGTATTGGTGTTATGCAAGAAACCAACAAGCTCAAACGCGGACTGAGCACGCGCCACATCCGTTTTATGGCGCTGGGATCGGCAATCGGTACCGGGCTGTTTTACGGCTCGGCGGATGCGATCAAAATGGCAGGACCCAGCGTGCTGCTGGCGTACATCATCGGCGGTGCGGTGGCGTACATCATCATGCGTGCATTGGGTGAGATGTCAGTGAATAACCCGCAGGCCAGCTCGTTCTCGCGCTACGCGCAAGACTATCTGGGGCCGTTAGCGGGTTACATCACTGGCTGGACCTACTGTTTTGAAATCCTGATTGTGGCGATTGCCGACGTGACGGCTTTTGGTATCTACATGGGCGTGTGGTTCCCGGAAGTGCCGCACTGGATTTGGGTGTTGTCGGTGGTGCTGATTATTGGTGCTATTAACCTGATGAGCGTGAAGGTGTTTGGCGAAGTGGAGTTCTGGTTCTCCTTCTTCAAAGTTGCCACCATCATCATCATGATTATCGCTGGTTTTGGCATGATTTTCTGGGGCATCGGCAACGGCGGTCAGCCTACGGGTATCCATAACCTGTGGACCAACGGTGGCTTCTTCGCTCACGGCATTGTGGGCATGCTGCTGTCATTGCAGATGGTGATGTTTGCCTATGGCGGCATTGAGATTATCGGGATTACCGCCGGTGAAGCGGAGGAGCCAGAGAAGTCGATCCCACGCGCCATCAACTCGGTTCCGCTGCGCATTCTGGTGTTCTATGTCGGTACGCTGTTTGTCATCATGTCGATCTATCCGTGGAACCAGGTCGGCACCTCCGGCAGTCCTTTTGTGCTGACCTTCCAGCATTTGGGCATTGCGGCTGCGGCCTCGATTCTTAACTTTGTGGTATTGACGGCGTCACTCTCGGCGATCAACAGCGACGTGTTTGGCGTCGGGCGTATGCTGCACGGCATGGCGCAGCAGGGCCACGCGCCGAAGATGTTCCAGAAGGTCTCGGATCGCGGGATTCCGTGGGTCACCGTGCTGGTGATGATGGTGGCGATGCTGATCGCGGTGTATCTCAACTACCTGATGCCGGAAAAAGTGTTCCTGGTGATCGCGTCACTGGCGACCTTCGCCACGGTGTGGGTGTGGATCATGATTCTGCTGTCGCAAATTGCGTTTCGCCGCAAAATTGGCAAAGAGCAGGCAGGTAAACTGCAATTCGCCTTGCCAGGCGGCAGCAAAACGGCCTGGGTTGGCGTGGCTTTCCTGGTGTTCATCATTGCCTTGATCGGTTATTTCCCTGACACGCGTGTGTCGCTGTATGTCGGCTTCGCGTGGATTGTGCTGCTGTTGCTGGCCTGGCCGCTGGCGAAGAAACGTAAAGCCTGATTATCCCGATGCGCATAACGGGCTGAGTGCTTGCCCGTTAAGCGTGGTGAGAGGGTTATCCTTCAGGGCGGGAGAGATTCCCGCCCTGAGCTTTTGAGCAGGGTAAACGTGCTCAACGTTTCAGATCGTAGCGCAACTACCAATTGCTCCCCAACGCAATCTCGCCGCCCGCCGGACTCAGGTGATTGTCGTCATAATAGAGCGGCAATCCTCCGCTGGTGATCAAACAGCCCTGTTCATTACACAGATTCTCTCGCAGTGATAGCACGCGTACGCCTTGTTGCTTATAGCGCTGTAATAATTTCTCCACGGCCTCTTCCGGGAACTGGAACAATCTGGTGCGCTCAGAGAGCAGCGGCGGGGCTTCCCATTTGCTCAGCCAGGCGCTCAGTTCGCGACGAATCGGGATGTTACGGTTATTGCTGTAGCGGAGTGGGTCGACATCCACTGAGGGGGCATCCTCAATGACCGTGACCTTTTTTCCCGCCTGAGTCAGCTGGGCCACCACGCGATCCATACCCGCATGCAGCGCCTCCAGGTTACTCTTCTCGGGATGGCCGGTTTCGCGGAAGCCAGCACCGGGTAACAGGCTCATACCCGATGCCCAATAGGCGCTGATCACCACTTCGTCCACCTTGTCGCTCAGCACCATCTTCAGCACTTCCTGATTAAAGGTGATGCATTGCTGCGCATGATGTGGCATTTGGCTCACCACGCGCGTGGCACCAATCAGAAACGGACAGGAGGCTTTGGTGAGTTGATACAGCGGTTTATGCTGACGTTGTGCATAGCCCGACACCGAAGCACGCAGTGCGGCAGCGTGGCTGTCGCCAATTAAGGCGATACCGGGGCGATCGGTGTTTGGATGACACTCCTCATGCCCGGAGGGCAGGTTTGCCCCGTAATCAAGCAAGCACGGATTACGCTGCGCCGAAATTTTCCAGCTGTCCGCATTGACGACGAGTTCACTAACCCGCGATTTCATGCCCCCGGTTTGCCACAACAGCAGCATCGCGCCCGCCGCAATCAGGGATGAGGCACAGTAGCCGGGGATCACCCAACGCGTGCCCATGCGCGTCTGGCGGAAGGGCTGCTCGACAAAGCGCCACGAAAACCAGGCCAGACCCAGCGCTGTGCCGCTGATCATCAGACCTTGCCAGACGGTAAGGGGATGATCGCTACAGATGCGCGCCAGACTCAGCAGCGGCCAGTGCCACAGGTACCAGGAATAAGAGATCTTGCCGATAAAGCGCATCAGCGGATTTTCTAACAGTAACTGGTTAAGCTCGCTGCGCGCACCGATCATCAGGCAACCCGCCAGCACGGGAATGATCGCCAACCAGCCCGGAAATTGGCTATGGCTACTGAGCAACAGGCTGGCGGAGATTATCATCAACCAGCCCAGTAAATTGAGCAGGCTGGCCGCTCGGCCAGTGAGCGGTTGTGGTTTCCACAGCGCCAGCAGCACACCGGCACCGAGTTCCCAGGCGCGGGTTGGCAACAGATAAAAGGCGTGGGTGGTGGCAAACGGTGTGATCCCGATACAGGCCACCAAAGAGATCACACTCAGTATCAGTACTACAGAGCGCATCGAACGTTTGAGTCGTACGGCCAAAAGCAGAATGAAGGGCAGCACAATATAGAACTGTTCTTCTATTCCCAATGACCAGGTCATGAGCAGGGGATTTAAATCGGAATCGGTACTAAAATAGTCGCCGCTCTTGAGTAACAGCATATTGGGTACGGCGATAAATACCGACAGGCTGTATTTGGCTAGCTGGCTGAACTCCAGTGGTGAGAGCAGGGTAAAGCCCAGTAGCAGCAATATCGTCATCATGAAAAATAACGCAGGGGCGATACGTCGAATGCGGCGCAAATAGAATTGATAAAATGAGAAGCGACCCTCGGATATTTCTTTGCTGATAATGCCGCCGATCAGAAAACCGGAAATAACAAAGAAAAGGTCGACACCAATAAAACCGCCCTGCAGCGAGTTAACGCCGGAATGAAAAAGCACCACCAGAATTATGGCAACGGCGCGCAGGCCGTCAATATCCGCCCGATAGCGGTGAGAGGCATTCGCAGTCATAATTTAACCCAGAAGTTAGGATAAGGATGGTTGTGCGTTCCAGAAAAAATAAATCGGCGCATCCTGTCGCCGAAAAAAATTACAAAGGAGAAAAATGTGTATTACAAGGGATGATTGACGCTGACAGAATACGCGCTTTTAGCCGCTAAATATCAGGGCGCAAGAAAATTAGAATAATCGCACTATAGGGTGTGATTTATATTTGCCGGGCTGAAGCATAAACAGCGAAAAGATAAGCCTGGATTATCCTTCAGGCTTATCTTTTATGATGTGGTAAATCAGCTACAGGCTAATATGCGCGGGTAACAGCGCTTTGAGCTGGGGGTAGAGAACCGTATTGGCGAGCAGCACAGGATTGCCCTGCTGCAGACCATTGTGACCAAGATAATCATTGGTCATGCCTCCGGCCTCACGCATCAACACAATACCGGGTAACCCGTCCCACGGATTCATGTGAGCTTCGTAATAACCAATTAAACGACCGGCGGCGGCCCAGGCACTCATTAATGCGCCGGAACCATTACGGATGAACATGCCACCCTGTGACAGCAATCCACCAATAAACGCCGTCAATGGCTCCACGGGTTGGCTGTTGGAACTGCTAATGCCGAGCACGCCCTGATTAAGCTGCTGTGCGCTGTGCGCCTGAATACGTTTTTCGTTAACCCATGCGCCTTTACCCCGGCAGGCGTGGAAGGTTTCATGATGGTTGGGATCGCAGACCACGCCAATTACCGGCTCATTTTCACAAACTATCGCCAGTGACACGCACCAGTTATGTAATCCATTCAGGAAGTTACTGGTACCGTCAATGGGATCGTTCACCCAGATAAAGCGCGCGCCTGCGGTATCGCCGCCGCTCTCTTCACCCAATACGGCATCATCGGGAAAGCGCTCGCGAATCAGATGCTTGACCAGTTCTTCCACGTTGCGGTCCGCTTCGCTGACCACATCCTGTAAATCCTTTTTATGCTCAATCGCCAGTTGATGACGCTGCTGATACCAGGATAAAGCGCGGCTGGCTGCAGTTTTAGCGACATCACAGGCAAAGTGATAACGCGCGTCAAGTTCGGTTAGCGTAGCTGATGACATCTTTCCCTCTTATCATTTTCTGGCAAACGAAGTGACAAAAAACGCCGAAAAAGGCGACCTGGCGGTGTGACCTACTTAACAAAAGTTAAGAAAGGTTTCATTAAGCCGCAGATGACTGCGGCTGGCAAGAGGCGGAAATGCAGGGATTGTGAAAAAAAGCGGGTTTAGAGCTGCTGGTGGCGCGCAGCGTCCATCAGGCGCGGATAGAACTGGAAGAACAGCGGTTCAAGTTTCTGATAATGTTCGACAAAATCCTGATAGGAGTCGCGCAGTGCTGCCAGGCGCGGGCGGCGATGTGCCATACCATTAAGCACGCGAGCCAAACGCGCGGGTTCAGCATAGTGCTCAAACCAGCGCTCGCGCCACATCACCGCATTCAGCTCGATAAACCCCTCTGGCGTGCCCGGCAACTGCGGCATAATTTCACGCTCAGCTGATGCGGTGAAGTCCACCAGGGATTGCGTGGGATGCAATCTATCCCAATGCAGGGCCAGGAAGTGATCCCAGATGACGTCCAGGGTAATCGGTGCAACGCGGCGCGTTTCGGCCCGGAAAAATTGCCGTGCTTCACGCACTTCCGGCAGGCTGTCGGTCAAAACATCAACCCGGCGATGCATGGCGATACCCGCCACAACCGGTTCCGGCCATTGTGACTGCACATTGCCGCGCACGAAGTCGGCCATCAGATTGCCCAGCAGGGAGCTGTTTGCCAGCTGTGCGAGGTGGAGGTGAGCAAGAAAGTTCATGGCGCATTATATACACGTCATACTTCAAGTTACAGGTGCGTTGGCTGCGCTCGCTCACCTGCATCACTGACTAAAGTCAGCACATCGTGCTGCTCCCATTTGCCACCTTTCTATACCTCGAATGATGTTGTGTAAAGGCAGCAGCACAGAGATGCAGCCAGTTGTTCAGAATTTCCCGCTTTTCCGCTAAACTATGCCGCCTGTTTTTTGAGTCCTGAAAGAAGTGATGCATGCGTGTAGCCGATTTTGCTTTTGAGTTGCCAGAATCTTTGATCGCCCACTATCCGCAGGCGCAGCGCAGCGGTTGCCGCTTGCTGGCGCTGGATGGCCCAAGTGGGGTGTTAAGCCATGAAGTGTTTACCGACGTACTGGATAAACTCAATCCGGGCGACCTGCTGGTGTTTAACAATACCCGCGTGATCCCGGCGCGTGTCTACGGCCGCAAAGCCAGTGGCGGCAAAATCGAGATGCTGGTGGAGCGCATGCTGGATGACAAACGCGTGCTAGCGCATGTGCGTGCCTCGAAAGCGCCGAAGCCGGGTGCAGAACTGCTGCTGGGCGATGACGAAAGCGTCAAAGCCACCATGGTCGCGCGTCACGATACGCTGTTTGAGATTGAATTTGCCGACGATCGCGCAGTGCTGGATATCCTGAACAGCGTCGGCCATATGCCGCTGCCGCCGTATATTGATCGTCCGGATGAAGAAGCAGACCGTGAACTTTATCAAACCGTTTACAGCGCGCGTCCGGGTGCGGTAGCCGCACCGACCGCCGGTTTGCATTTTGATGAACCGCTGCTGGACGCGCTGCGCGCCAAAGGCATCGAAATGGCGTTTGTCACGCTGCACGTTGGCGCAGGTACCTTCCAGCCGGTGCGCGTCGAGAACATCAACGACCACATCATGCACTCTGAGTATGCCGAAGTGCCGCAGGATGTGGTGGATGCCGTGCTGGCGTGTAAAGCGCGCGGCAACAAAGTGGTCGCGGTTGGCACCACCTCCGTGCGTTCTCTGGAGAGCGCGGCGCAGGCGGCTCAGGATGCGCTGATTGCGCCCTTCTTCGACGACACGCAGATCTTCATCTATCCGGGCTATCACTATCAGGTGATTGATGCGCTGATCACCAACTTCCATCTGCCGGAATCGACGCTGATTATGCTGGTGTCGGCATTTGCCGGTTACAAAAATACCATGGCGGCTTATCAAAGCGCGGTGGCAGAGCAGTACCGTTTCTTTAGCTACGGGGATGCCATGTACATCACCCGTAATCCACAGGCTCCTGACGAAGTGGTTGGAGCTTAATAATCAGACTGTTTCTCTGATTATCTAATGAGGTTAATGTGAAATTTGAATTAGATACCACCGACGGACGCGCACGCCGTGGCCGTCTGGTGTTCGATCGCGGTGTCGTGGAAACTCCAGCATTTATGCCTGTGGGCACCTACGGCACCGTGAAGGGCATGACACCGGAAGAAGTGAAAGATACCGGTGCGCAGATCCTGCTCGGTAACACCTTCCACCTGTGGCTGCGTCCGGGCCAGGAGATCATGAAACTGCACGGTGACCTGCACGATTTCATGAACTGGCAGGGACCGATCCTCACTGACTCCGGTGGCTTCCAGGTGTTCAGCCTCGGTGACATCCGTAAGATCACCGAAGCGGGCGTGCATTTCCGTAACCCGATCAACGGCGACCCGATTTTCCTCGATCCGGAAAAATCGATGGAAATTCAGTACGATCTCGGTTCAGACGTGGTGATGATTTTCGACGAATGTACGCCGTATCCAGCCGACTGGGATTACGCCAAGCGTTCCATGGAGATGTCACTGCGTTGGGCACAGCGTAGCCGCGATCGCTTCGATTCACTCGGGAATAAAAACGCGCTGTTCGGCATTATTCAGGGCGGTGTTTACGAAGATTTACGAGATGTCTCGGTTAAAGGTCTGGTAGATATCGGCTTTGATGGGTACGCTGTGGGCGGCCTGGCGGTGGGTGAGCCTAAAGAGGACATGCACCGAATCCTGGAACACGTCTGTCCGCAAATTCCGCAAGATAAACCGCGTTATTTGATGGGCGTCGGCAAGCCAGAAGATCTGGTGGAAGGCGTTCGCCGCGGTATCGATATGTTTGACTGCGTCATGCCAACGCGTAATGCGCGTAATGGTCACCTGTTTGTGACCGATGGCGTGGTGAAAATCCGTAACGCCAGGTATAAAGATGACACGGCAACGCTGGATGCGGAGTGTGATTGTTACACCTGTCGCAATTATAGCCGCGCCTACTTGTATCATCTTGATCGTTGTAACGAAATACTGGGCGCACGTCTGAATACGATTCACAATCTGCGCTATTACCAGCGTCTGATGGCGGGTTTACGTAAGGCCATCGAAGAGGGTAAATTAGAGCACTTTGTTAGCGAGTTCTACCAACGGACGGGTAAAGCGGTTCCACCGTTAAACGTCTGATAATTCTATCAATGAGGGAAATTTAATGAGCTTTTTCATTTCTGACGCCGTTGCCGCAGCAGGCGCTCCGTCTCAGGGAAGTCCTTATTCTCTGGTGATCATGCTGGTGGTGTTTGGTCTGATCTTCTATTTCATGATTCTGCGCCCGCAGCAGAAACGTTCTAAAGATCACAAGAAGCTGATGGATTCCATCTCTAAAGGTGATGAAGTGTTGACCAGCGGTGGCCTGGTAGGTCGTGTGACCAAAGTGGCTGACAACGGCTACGTTTCTATCGCCCTGAACGACACCACTGAAGTAGTTGTAAAACGTGATTTCGTGGCCGCCGTTCTGCCGAAAGGTACTATGAAGGCGCTGTAATTTTTTCTTCCCGAAGGGAACTGCCGTGTTAAACCGTTATCCTTTGTGGAAGTACATCATGCTGGTCGTCGTGATTCTCGTCGGCCTGCTCTATGCGCTTCCTAACCTTTATGGTGAGGATCCGGCCGTTCAGATCACTGGTGCGCGCGGTGGCGCCGCCAGTGAACAGACGTTGGATCAGATCCAGACTTTATTAAAACAAGATAATATCCAGAGCAAATCCCTCGCTCTGGAAAATGGCGCCATTCTGGCCCGTTTTGACAATCAGGATGTGCAGCTGCGCGCGCGTGATGCGATTACCACTGCGTTAGGCGATGACTATGTTGTGGCACTCAACCTCGCGCCGGCAACCCCGCGCTGGCTGACCATGTTGGCTGCACAGCCGATGAAACTCGGCCTTGATCTGCGTGGCGGCGTACACTTCCTGATGGAAGTGGATATGGATACCGCTCTGGGCAAACTGCAGGAGCAGAATGCCGATGGCCTGCGCAGTGACCTGCGCGACAAAAGCATCCCGTATACCAACGTCAATAAAATCGCTAACTACGGTGTAGAAGTGCGTTTCCGCGACGGCGCCAGCCGTGATGCGGCGATCAGCTACTTATCACCGCGTCATCGCGATCTGGTGATCTCCAGCGTCGGCAGCGATACGCTGCGTGCGGTGATGACCGATGCGCGTCTAAGCGAAGCCCGTGAGTATGCGGTACAGCAGAACATCAATATCCTGCGTAACCGTGTCAACCAGCTTGGCGTTGCCGAGCCACTGGTGCAGCGTCAGGGTTCTGACCGCATCGTGGTTGAGCTGCCGGGTATTCAGGACACGGCGCGTGCCAAAGAGATTCTGGGTGCCACTGCGACCCTGGAATTCCGTCTGGTCAACACCACCGTTGATCCAACTGCCGCGGCAAGTGGCCGTGTGCCGGGTGATTCGGAAGTGAAAGAGACGCGTGAAGGCCAGCCAGTGGTGCTGTACAAGCGTGTGATTCTGACCGGTGACCATATTACCGATTCGACGTCCAGCATGGACGAGTACAACCAGCCGCAGGTGAATATTTCACTGGATGGCGCGGGCGGTAACATGATGTCGAACTTCACTAAGGACAACATCGGTAAAGCGATGGCGACCCTGTTTGTGGAGTACAAGGACAGCGGTAAGAAAGACGCGAACGGTCGTGCTATCCTGGTGAAACAGGAGCAAGTGATTAACGTGGCGAACATTCAGTCGCGCCTCGGTAACAGCTTCCGTATCACCGGTATCAACAACCCGAACGAAGCCCGTCAGCTGTCGCTGCTGCTGCGTGCCGGTGCGTTGATCGCGCCAATTCAGATTGTGGAAGAGCGTACTATCGGTCCAACCATGGGCCAGCAGAACATCACTCAGGGTCTCGAAGCCTGCTTGTGGGGTCTGATCGCCTCCATCATCTTTATGGTGGTGTTCTACAAGAAGTTTGGTTTGATTGCGACCAGCGCGCTGCTGTGCAACCTGGTGCTGATTGTCGGCATCATGTCACTGCTGCCGGGGGCGACCCTCACCATGCCGGGCATTGCCGGTATCGTGTTGACGCTGGCGGTTGCTGTCGATGCCAACGTGTTGATTAACGAACGTATCAAAGAAGAACTGCGTAACGGACGCTCGGTACAGCAGGCGATTCATGAGGGCTACAAAGGCGCCTTCTCCAGTATCGTCGACGCCAACGTCACCACGCTGATCAAAGTTATCATTCTTTATGCGGTCGGTACCGGCTCCATTAAAGGTTTTGCGATTACCACTGCTATCGGTATCGCGACCTCAATGTTCACCGCTATCGTCGGCACCCGTGCCATCGTTAACCTGGTTTACGGCGGCAAACGCATCAACAAGCTGTCCATCTGAGGAGTGCGTTGTGGCACAGGAATATAGTATTGAGCAGCTAAACCACGGGCGTAAGGTCGTTGACTTTATGCGCTGGGATACGCTGGCTTTCATCATCTCTGGTTTACTGATTGTGGCGTCTATCGCCATTATCGGCGTTCGTGGCTTCAACTGGGGCCTCGACTTTACCGGCGGGACGGTGATTGAGATTAACCTGGAAAAACCGGCCGATCTGGACGCACTGCGTGAAGGTTTGGTGAAAGCAGGCTTCCAGGAGCCGTTGGTGCAGAACTTTGGCAGCAGCCGTGACGTGATGGTGCGTATGCCACCAGCCACCGGTGCAGCAGGTCAGGAACTGGGCAACAAAGTCGTGACCTCCATCAATGAGACGACGCAGCAAAACGCGACCGTGAAGCGCATTGAGTTCGTCGGCCCAAGCGTGGGTAGCGATCTGGCGCAAGCCGGTGCGATGGCGCTGCTGTCGGCACTGATTGCGATTCTGATCTATATCGGCTTCCGCTTTGAGTGGCGCCTGGCGCTGGGCACCGTGCTGGCACTGGCGCACGACGTGATCATCACCTGTGGCATTCTGGCGTTGTCGCACATCGAGATCGACCTGACAATTGTCGCGTCGCTGATGTCGGTGATTGGTTACTCGCTTAACGATAAAATCGTGGTTTCCGACCGTATTCGTGAGAACTTCCGCAAAATTCGTCGCGGCTCTTCCTACGATATTACTAACGTGTCGCTGACCCAGACGTTGAGCCGTACCTTGATCACCTCGCTGACCACGTTGGCGATGATTTTGATTCTGTTCATCTTTGGTGGCGCGCTGCTGAAAGGCTTCTCGCTGACCATGCTGATCGGTGTCACCATCGGTACCGTTTCATCTATCTATGTTTCTTCTGCTCTGGCGTTGAAACTGGGTATGAAGCGTGAACACATGCTGGTGCAGAAAGTGGAGAAAGAGGGCGCAGATCAGCCTTCGATCCTGCCTTAATTCTGCTGATGAAATGAAACGGGCTGCCCGAGGGCAGCCCGTTTTTTTATGCCTGCTGATCAGGGCGCCGTTTTGGTGGCTGTTGCACTCTGCACATCATGCACGCGCACATAGCCGAGTTGCTCCGGCGTCAGTCCGCTCAGGCGCAGCGGCACCGTCACTGAACTGCGTGGCATCAGACTCGCCTCAACCTGAATGGTCTGGCTCAAACTCTCCGCATTCAGCGGTTTGCCACTGGCTGGATCCAGCTCACCCCACACCACGGTGGCGCTCAGCGCGGGGACCGGCTGGTCATCGGTGGAACGGATATTCAGGTTGGCGCGACTACCACTGGCTTCCCCCTCGACGCGAGACAGTGACAGGCGCAATTTGCCCACTTGCGTCTGTAACTCGACGGGAGTGTTGGCTTGCGGTAGCAACCATGCCCCCTGGGTTGACTGCCCATTCAGTTGCCCCTGAATCTCCAGCGCCGTTGCCTGATTGGTGAGTTTGCGCATCTGCTGGTTAAGCTGGCTGACTTCCTGATGTAACTCTTTGACCTGCGGTGAAGTCGGCGTTGAACTACAACCACTGAGCACCAGCAGCGAAAGTGCGGCGGGCGCCCAAAACGTCCTGATCGTCATGCATTGTCCTTTCTGTTATTTCGGAATACGTAATACCTGGCCTGGGTAGATCTTATCAGGATGCGTCAGCATTGGCTTGTTTGCTGCGAAAATCTTGTTGTATTCATTAGGATTCCCGTAAACCTGTTTGGAAATCGCGCTCAGGGTGTCGCCTTTTTTCACCGTATAGAAATCCGCTTCTGGCGCACTGTCGGTGACGGTGACCTTGTCATCGACCTTCGTAATCCCTGCCACGTTACCGGCGGCAACCAGGATTTTCTCTTTCAACTCCTGCGAGATGCCATCACCGCTCACAGTAACGGTATCGCCTTGCACATCGACTTTAACTTTGTCGCTATCAGGTAAGCCGAGTTGGTTAATGTGATCCTGTAATTTTTTGCTGGGATCGTCAGCGCCGGTGACGGCATCCCATAACTTTTCACCTGCTTCTTTCACGAAATTGAACAGACCCATGTGACCTCCTGCAAATATGCCGGATTGGCTGTTTAAGCTTAGTGGCTTTTAAGGTTTACAGCGGAGCGCGTACTGCGACTGTGAGCCGGGCGGTGATTCGGTCTCGTGTATTCAGTTGCTCCCGAGATCGCGCTACACTGTGTGGCCTATTTATCTCGCGACAGGAAACGTCATGCATTGCCCCTTCTGCTCCGCTGTGGACACCAAAGTCATCGACTCACGTCTGGTCAGTGAAGGTTCTTCGGTGCGTCGCCGCCGCCAGTGTCTGGTGTGTCATGAGCGTTTTACCACCTTTGAAGTGGCTGAATTAGTCATGCCGCGCGTGGTGAAAAGCAACGATGTGCGTGAACCCTTTAACGAAGATAAGCTTGCCAGCGGCATGATGAAGGCGCTGGAGAAACGCCCGGTGAGCGCGGACGCCGTCGATAACGCAGTGAATCATATCAAAACGCAACTTCGCGCGACCGGCGAGCGCGAAATTCCCAGCAAACTGGTGGGCAATCTGGTGATGGAAGAGCTGAAGAAGCTCGATAAAGTTGCCTACATCCGCTTTGCTTCGGTGTATCGCAGCTTCGAAGATATCCGTGATTTTGGCGAAGAGATCGCCCGCTTACAGGACTAAGCCATGACTGACGAACGCTACATGGCGCGCGCGCTGGAACTGGCGCGACGCGGACGTTTCACCACCACACCGAACCCTAATGTGGGCTGTGTTATTGTGCGCGACGGCGAGATTGTCGGCGAAGGCTGGCATCACCGCGCCGGTGAGCCGCATGCTGAAGTACACGCGCTGCGCATGGCCGGAGCAAAAGCCAAAGGCGCGACGGCCTTCGTCACGCTGGAACCCTGCAGCCATCATGGTCGAACCCCGCCGTGCTGCGACGCGTTGATTGCCGCGGGTGTCAGCCGCGTGGTAGCGGCAATGCAAGACCCAAACCCGCAAGTGGCGGGGCGTGGATTGTATCGCTTGCAGCAGGCCGGCATTGAAGTCAGCCACGGTTTAATGATGAGCGAAGCGGAAGCATTGAATCGTGGTTTTCTGAAACGTATGCGTACCGGCTTCCCGTGGATTCAGCTCAAACTCGGCGCATCCCTTGATGGGCGCACCGCGATGGCCAGTGGCGAAAGTCAGTGGATAACCTCGGCGGCGGCAAGGCGCGATGTGCAACAATTACGTGCCCAGAGTTCGGCTATTCTTACCTCCAGTGCCACTGTGCTGGCGGATGATCCCTCACTGACCGTACGCTGGAATGAGCTTAACGCGGATGTGCGTCAGCAACTCGATGAAGCCACGCTGCGCCAACCGGTGCGGGTAGTGATCGACAGCCAGCAGCGCGTCACGCCACAACACCGTCTGATCGAACAACCTGGTGAAACCTGGCTGATGCGTACTGAAGCCGATCAGCAAACATGGCCAGACAGCGTCAGCCAAATTGCGGTGCCGCTGCGCGGAGAACAACTGGATCTGGTGGCGATGATGATGTTGCTCGGCCAGCGTCAGATTAACACGGTGTGGGTCGAAGCTGGTGCCAGTCTGGCGGGGGCGCTGTTACAGGCTGGACTGGTCGATGAGCTGATTGTCTACGTGGCGCCAAAGCTGCTGGGCAATGCGGCGCGCGGCCTGTGTGAACTGCCTGGGCTGGAACAATTGTCCGATGCGCCAGCGCTGAAGTTTAGTGACGTACGCAAGGTTGGCGCAGACCTGCGACTGACCCTGACGCCCGCTTAAGCACCGACTGAAAAGCCTGAGCGCGTTGTCGAAGAGTATGATAGAATCCGCCCCCTTCTGCGGGGCCATAAATCAAACACCCAAAGGATATGTATGAAAGTTATCGAAGCTCCTGTTGCCGCGCCTGATGCTAACATTGCCATCGTCATTGCGCGTTTTAACAACTTCATTAATGACAGCCTGCTGGATGGCGCGGTCGATGCGCTGAAGCGTATTGGCCAGGTTAAAGCAGAAAACATCACTGTGGTCTGGGTTCCAGGCGCTTACGAACTGCCTCTGGCAGCGCGCGCACTGGCAAAAGCCGGTAAGCACGACGCAATCGTGGCACTGGGAACCGTGATCCGTGGCGGCACCGCCCACTTCGAATATGTGGCAGGTGAAGCCAGCTCTGGCATTGCCAACGTGGCGATGACCAGCGAAATTCCGGTGACTTTCGGCGTGTTAACCACCGAAAACATCGAGCAGGCGATTGAACGCGCCGGCACCAAAGCAGGTAATAAAGGCGCCGAAGCGGCCCTGACTGCACTCGAAATGATTAACGTATTGAAAGCCATCAAAGCCTGATTTTTGGAAGGGGAATTTTGTGAAACCTGCTGCTCGTCGTCGCGCCCGTGAGTGCGCTGTCCAGGCGCTTTACTCCTGGCAGCTGTCGAACAACGACATTGCCGATGTGGAATACCAGTTTCTGGCGGAACAAGACGTCAAAGACGTCGATATTAGCTATTTCCGCGAATTGCTGGCCGGTGTGGCGACTAACAGCGCGTACCTGGACGGTCTGATGAAGCCTTACCTGTCACGTCAGCTGGAAGAGCTGGGCCAGGTTGAGAAAGCCATTCTGCGTATTTCGCTGTATGAGCTGAGCAAACGTTCTGATGTGCCTTATAAAGTAGCCATCAACGAAGGCATCGAACTGGCCAAAGTGTTTGGCGCCGAAGACAGTCACAAGTTTGTCAACGGCGTGCTGGATAAAGCAGCCCCACAAATTCGACCCAACAAAAAATAAATGCGAAAGGCCGGTTTACCGGCCTTTTTCTCATTGAGACCTGACTTATGTCCTGTGGTGAATTCGAACTGATCGCACGTTATTTTAACCGCGTTACCAGCTCCCGCCGCGATGTGGAGAAGGGAATTGGTGACGACTGTGCGTTACTGAACGTGCCCGAAAAACAGACGCTGGCCATTAGCACCGATACGTTGGTGGCGGGCGTGCACTTCCTGCGTGATATCCATCCTGCCGATCTGGGTTACAAAGCGCTGGCCGTGAATCTCAGTGATTTGGCGGCAATGGGTGCCGATCCGGCGTGGTTGACGCTGGCGATTACCTTGCCTGAAGTGAATGAAAGCTGGCTGGCCGCATTCAGCGATAGCTTATTTGAGCTGCTGGATTATTACGATATGCAGCTGATTGGTGGTGATACCACGCGCGGACCACTGAGCCTGACGTTGGGTATTCACGGTCTGGTGCCGACTGGGCGCGCATTGAAGCGTTCGGGGGCCAAACCTGGTGACTGGATCTTTGTCACCGGTACACTGGGTGACAGCGCGGCTGGCCTGTCGCTGCTACAACATCGTCATCGCCTGAACGATCCGGCTGTCCATGAAGTGTTGATCAAGCGCCATCTGCGCCCGATGCCACGTGTATTGCAGGGCCAGGCGCTGCGCAATCTGGCGACATCGGCGATCGATATCTCCGATGGTTTGATTGCTGATCTCGGCCATATTCTCACGGCGAGCCGCGTCGGTGCGCGCCTCAATCTGGAAGCGTTGCCACTTTCCGCGGCCTTGCGCGATCATTTTGAAACGGAGCAGGTGCTGACCTGGGCGTTAAGTGGCGGCGAAGATTATGAGCTGTGCTTTACCGTGCCGGAAGTCAATCGTGGTGCGCTGGACGTGGCGCTGGGTCATCTTGGTGTGCCTTATACCTGCATCGGGCAGATTGCGCCTGAAGCCGACGGGTTGACGCTGCTGGAAAATGGCAAGCCACGTCGTTTTAATCACAAGGGATTTGATCACTTTAATGCGAAGTAAAGATGTAGCGAAAAGCCGCCTGCGCCTGAGCAATCCCTGGCATCTGTTGGCAACCGGTTTTGGCAGTGGCCTGAGCCCGATCATGCCAGGCACCGCCGGTTCGATTGCCGCGATTCCCTTTTGGTGGTTGATGACCTTTTTGCCGTTGCAGATTTACTCTCTGCTGGTGCTGATTGGCATTAGCGTGGGCGTTTATCTCTGCCATCGCACCGCCAAAGACATGGGCGTGCACGATCACGGCAGCATTGTCTGGGATGAGTTTATCGGCATGTGGATTACGCTGATGGCGATTCCGGCGATGAGCTGGCAATGGGTGCTGGCCGGGTTTGTCATCTTCCGCATCTTTGATATGTGGAAACCCTGGCCGATTCGCTGGTTCGATCAGAACGTGCATGGCGGCATGGGCATTATGGTCGATGACATTATCGCGGGCGTGATTTCCGCCGTGATTTTGTATGGATTGGGGCTGGTGCTTTAATTCGGCAGGTGCGCATCAATGCGCTCCCAACGGATTACCCAATGTCACTGTGAATGTGCATCTTACGGTTTGCCCAATGTGGCTGAGAATGTGCACTCTACGGATTACCCACTGTGCGCACTCAACATGGTAGGGTCGCCGTTTATGGCGACCCGGTTCAATAATTACTCGAATCCCACCACTGGATGCGGTTGATACACCGTTTCCAGTTCAGCGATATCCGTTGAACTCAACGCCACATCCACCGCTTTCACCAACTCTGCAAACTGCTGCTCGCGTGATGCACCGATAATCGGTGCTGTGACCACGGGTTTATGCAGCAGCCACGCCAGCGCCACTTGTGCACGCGTCACGCCTTTATCGGCGGCAATGGTCGCCAGACGCTCTGCAATCGCCGCATCATTCTCTTCGGTACCGGTATAGAGTTTTTCCATGACGTTATCCGATACCGAGCGTGCGGTGGTTTCACCCCATGGACGCGTCAGTTTACCGCGCGCCAGCGGGCTCCACGGCAGCACCGCGATACCTTCACGTTCACACAGCGGGTGCATCTCGTTCTCTTCTTCACGCTGAATCAGGTTGTACTGATCCTGCATACTGACAAAACGTGCCCAGCCATTCTGCTTTTGCAGATCCAGCGCCTGAGCAAACTGTGCAGCATGCATCGAAGAAGCGCCGATGTAGCGGGCTTTACCCGATTTCACCACCTCATTCAGCGCCTCAAGCGTCTCTTCAATCGGCGTGTCGTAATCCCAGCGGTGAATCTGCAGCAGGTCGACATACTCCATGCCGAGACGCGTCAGGCTGTCGTCGATGGACTGCAGGATGTTCTTGCGTGACAGCCCCTGAGAAAGGTTGCTGAGCGGAAAATAGACTTTGGTGGCCACCACGACCTGATCGCGTTGGGCGAAATCTTTCAGCGCGCGCCCGACGATCTCTTCACTGCTGCCATCGGAGTAGCTGTTGGCGGTGTCGAAAAAGTTGATGCCCGCGTCCAGCGCCTGCTTGATCAGCGGTCGACTGCTCTCTTCGGGCAGGGTCCATGCGTGATTGCCGCGCATCGGATCGCCGTAAGTCATGCAGCCTAAACAGAGACGCGAAACCTGTAAGTCGGTCTGGCCTAAACGAATGGTTTTCATGGGAGCTCCTGCTCTTATGCGTTAGGAATGCCCTAAGCATAGCAGCAGGAGCGGGGAGGGGATTACTGCGCCAGCCAGTCAGTGATTTGTTGCTGAATACCGGCGGCATCCAGCTGATAATCCTGACGAACCTCTTCCTGCGTGCCTTGCGGAATAAACTCGTCTGGCAGACCCAGGTTCAGCACATGAACACGCAGGCGTTTCGCCATTACGTATTCATTGACGCCGCTACCGGCTCCGCCTTTGATGGCACCTTCTTCCAGCGTCACCAGTGAATCATGGCTGGTGGCCAGTTCGGCAATCAAGGCTTCATCCAGTGGCTTCACGAAACGCATATCCACCAGCGTGGCGTTAAGCGCTTCAGCTGCGGCCTGGGCTTCAGGCAACAGCGTACCGAAGTTAAGGATCGCCAGCTTTTCACCACGGCGCTTCACAATACCTTTGCCCAGCGGCAGGCTGGCGAGCGGCTCCAGCGTGGCGCCGGTGCCCGTGCCGCGCGGATAGCGCACCGCACTCGGACCAGCCTGATAGTGATAGCCGGTGTAGAGCATCTGGCGGCATTCGTTTTCGTCGCTTGGCGTCATGATCACCATTTCGGGCACACAGCGCAGGAAGGCGATATCAAATGCGCCCTGATGTGTTTGCCCATCGGCGCCCACAATGCCGCCGCGATCGATAGCGAACAGCACCGGCAGTTTCTGGATCGCCACATCGTGGATCAGCTGATCGTAAGCGCGCTGCAAGAAGGTGGAGTAAATCGCCACCACCGGCTTGTAACCGCCAATCGCCATACCTGCAGCAAAGGTCACCGCATGCTGTTCAGCAATCGCCACGTCAAAGTACTGTTGCGGATAGTCACGAGAGTAGCTGACCATGCCAGAACCTTCGCGCATCGCCGGCGTCACCGCCATTAAACGCGGATCGTCAGCAGCCATTTCGCTCAGCCAGCTACCGAAAATTTTCGAGTAGCTCGGCAGGCCTGGCGCGCTTTTCGGCAGAGAACCGCTGGCCGGATCGAACTTCGGTACCGCATGCCAGGCGATGGGATCCTGCTCGGCAGGCGCGTAGCCTTTGCCCTTTTTGGTCATGATGTGCAGGAACTGCGGGCCTTTCAGGTCGCGCATGTTCTTCAGCGTGCTCACCAGCGTCAGGACATCGTGTCCATCAACCGGACCAATGTAGTTGAAGCCCAGCTCTTCAAACAGCGTGCCGGGTACCACCATGCCTTTCAGGTGCTCTTCGGTGCGCTTCACCAGCTCTTTGATCGGAGGCAGGCCGCCCAACACACGCTTGCCGCCTTCGCGCAGACGTGAGTAGGTTTTACCGGAGAGAATCTGGGCCAGACGATTGTTGAGTGCGCCGACGTTCTCTGAGATCGACATCTCGTTGTCGTTGAGGATCACCAACATGTCAGGCTTAATGTCGCCAGCGTGGTTCATGGCTTCAAACGCCATACCGGCGGTGATGGCGCCGTCGCCGATGATGCAGGCAGTACGACGGCCTTTACCTTCACGCTCAGCGGCCACAGCCATGCCCAATCCGGCGCTGATCGAGGTCGATGAGTGGCCGACGCTCAATACGTCGTATTCACTTTCGCCGCGCCACGGGAACGGATGCAGGCCATTTTTCTGGCGGATGGTGCCGATTCGATCGCGGCGCCCGGTCAGAATCTTATGCGGATAGGCCTGATGGCCAACGTCCCACACCAGATGGTCAAACGGGGTGTTATAAACATAATGCAGCGCGACTGTTAGTTCGACGACGCCCAGACCCGAAGCAAAGTGGCCGGAAGACCGGCTCACGCTATCCAGCAGATACTGACGCAGTTCGTCACACAGTACCGGAAGTTTTTCTTTCGGTAATAAACGTAATTCCTGAACCGTGCTTGCTAACGCCAGTGTCGGGTATTTTGCAATATCAAAACTCATCAGAGACTCATTATGAAAGTTATTTATCGCGTTCAATTATGAAGCTTGCCAGTGCTTGTAATGCGGTGGTGTTATAAGACTGCGCCGCCAGAATCTCTAACGCACCCAGTGCTTCCTGATAAAGATCCCATGCTTTACGACGGGCATTTTCCAGCCCCATCAAGGCCGGGTAAGTGCTCTTACCCAATGCCTGATCCGCGCCCTGGGTTTTGCCCAGCACCGCGGTATCGCCCACCACATCAAGAATGTCATCCTGCACCTGGAACGCCAGTCCGATGGCGTTGGCGTAGGTATCCAGAACCGGAAGTGCCGCACGGCCACGTTCACCTGCGGTCAGTGCGCCAAGACGCACCGCAGCACGAATCAATGCGCCGGTTTTATGACGATGAATCTGCTCCAGCTGAGCGAGGTCGATTTGCTTGCCTTCGGCGGCCAAATCCAGTGCCTGGCCTCCGCACATGCCTGCCACACCGCTGGCCTGGGCCAGTTCTGAAATCATCGCAATGCGCGCTTGCGGGCTGACGCCGGGCATAGGCTCATCGGCCAGAATCGAAAACGCCAGGGTTTGCAACGCATCACCAGCGAGAATCGCTGTGTCTTCACCATATTTTATATGGCAGGTTGGCTGTCCGCGGCGTAATGCATCGTCATCCATCGCGGGCAGATCATCATGAATCAGAGAGTAAGCATGAATGCACTCTACGGCAGCGGCCGGCGCATCCAGGCTGGCCGTCTCGGCCTTTAACATCTCGCCCGTGGCGTAAACCAAAAACGGACGCAGACGCTTACCGCCTAATAGTGCCCCATATTGCATGGATTGCACCAGAGGAGAACTCTGAAAAGGAAGTGGATCTATTAAGCGTGTCAACGCCAGATTGACGCGTTCGTGATACGCGTTGAGTAATTTGGCGAAATCCATCAGTCATTTTCCGGCGTGAACGGGGCGAGCGCGGCATCTTTATCGTCGCTGAGCAGGATCTGCACGCGCTGTTCAGCCTGCTGCAGGGTTTGCTGACCGGTGCGTGCCAGCTGTACGCCGCGTTCAAATTCGTTCAATGCTTCTTCCAGTGGCAGTTCGCCACTTTCCAGACGGCTAACGATTTGTTCCAGCTGCTGCAATGCGCTTTCAAAACTGGCTGGCGCTTCGGCTTTTTTCGGCATAATCAGTGTCGACTCACAGGTTAGGAATCATCTTGCAATCGGTCATGGTAGCCGACGAGGATTAATTAGCAAAATAATGAATGTGATTGCGGTTGCAGAAGCGGTCATCTGACAAAGGTGGTATACTTTTGCGCCTCGGATGCGGGCGCCTCTGCGTTACCCGTAATTATATGATTTTAACAGTTAAGTGCCGATGGTTTTAGCACTTATTTGCCCAACGAAGCTGTGTCGCCATGAAGTTTATCATTAAGCTCTTCCCTGAAATCACCATCAAAAGTCAGTCGGTGCGTCTGCGCTTTATCAAGATCCTGACCGGCAACATCCGCAATACCCTGCGTACTGTCGACGACGAAATCGCCGTGGTGCGTCACTGGGACCATATTGAAGTACGCGCTAAAAAAGAAGCGCTGCGTACCGTCGTTATTGATGAGCTCACGCGTATTCCCGGTATTCACCATGTACTGGAGGTTGAGGATCAGCCTTATACCGATATGCACGATATCTTCGAGCAGACACTGGCTCTGAATCGTGAGCGCCTGGAAGGGAAAAGTTTCTGCGTGCGTGTAAAGCGTCGTGGCAAACACAGCTTCAGCTCGATTGAGGTCGAGCGTTACGTGGGTGGCGGGCTCAATCAGCACATTGAGTCCGCACGTGTGCAATTGAAAAATCCTGATGTGACGGTCAATCTCGAGATTGAAGACGATCGTCTGCTGCTGATCACCGGCCGTTATGAAGGGCTGGGTGGTTTCCCTATCGGGACACAAGAAGATGTGCTGTCGCTGATTTCTGGTGGCTTCGACTCCGGCGTCTCCAGCTATATGCTGATGCGTCGTGGTTGCCGCGTGCATTACTGCTTCTTCAACCTCGGCGGTGCCGCGCATGAAATCGGCGTCCGTCAGGTCGCGCATTACCTGTGGCAACGTTTTGGTCGTTCGCATCGCGTACGCTTTGTGGCGATCAACTTCGAGCCGGTTGTCGGTGAAATTCTTGAGAAAGTCGATGATGGCCAGATGGGTGTGGTGCTGAAACGCATGATGGTGCGTGCGGCGTCCATGGTCGCTGAGCGCTACGGCGTGCAAGCCCTGGTGACGGGTGAAGCGCTGGGGCAGGTCTCGAGCCAGACGCTGACCAACCTGCGTTTGATTGATAACGCTTCGGATACCCTTATCCTGCGTCCGCTTATCTCGCATGATAAAGAGCACATCATCGATTTGGCGCGCCACATCGGCACCGAAGACTTTGCCAAAACCATGCCGGAATACTGCGGTGTGATTTCGAAAAGCCCAACGGTAAAAGCGGTGAAAGCGAAGATCGAAGCGGAAGAGCAAAACTTCGATTTCGAGATCCTCAATCGCATGGTGCAGGAAGCCAGCAACGTCGATATCCGCGAGATTGCGGAGAAGGCACAGGAAGAAGTGGTGGAAGTGGAGACGGTGGTCTCGTTCACCGCAGATGATGTGGTGCTGGATATCCGCTCTGTGGATGAGCAAGAAGCATCACCGCTGGCGCTGGAAGGCGTTGAAGTCAAATCCCTGCCGTTCTACAAACTGAGCACTCAGTTTGGCGATCTGGATCAGAACAAAACCTGGTTGCTGTATTGCGATCGCGGTGTGATGAGCCGGTTACAGGCGCTGTATCTGCATGAGCAAGGCTTTAAAAACGTGAAGGTCTATCGTCCGTAACGATGATAAACCTGGTAACGACGTGATTCATCGTCTATACAGGCGATGAATCGCGCCGCTACGAGGTCCGCTAAATCATCGGGACTGTGTTGAATCGCGGGGGTCCGTTAAATCGCAATGCCTGTTGAAATACGCTGCTAAACAGGCGTTTTACCCCATCACAACGCGGTTATTCGCGCTCTTCAAATTCCTGATAGTTATAAATCCCTGCCGCTAATACCAGCTGTGACGCAACTTCACGCGCTTTCTCCTTATCCACCAGCAGATCAATCAGCTTCAGCGCAAAATCAATCGAAGTGCCAGGCCCCTGGCTGGATAACAGATTGACGCGCGGATCCCACACTACGCGGCGATCCATCCAGTGCTTATCGGGAATGGTGTCACGCAAGCCAGGAAAGCCCGTCATATTGCCCACAGGGAACAGATCGTGCGGGATCAGCACCGTGCCGGGGGCAGCACAAATCGCGGCAACGATTTTTCCTGCCAGGTGAAACTGGCGCACGGTTTCCACCAGCAATGGGCTGTCACGGAACGTCTCCGCACCTTTCAGGCCACCAGGCAGTACCACGGCGTCGTAGTCGTTATCCGCCACTTCAACCAGTGGCGCATCGGCCAGCAGGCGCACGCCGCGCGAGCAGATAATTTCGCGCGTGCCATCGCTTTCGACACTGGCGGTGGTGACGCTTAAGCCCGCGCGGACCAGCAGGTCGATAGTGGTGACAGCTTCAATCTCTTCACTGCCATGTGCCAGGCAAACCAGAACCGATGCGGTCGCGCTCATATTGGGACTCCTTGCGTTTAATCAGATCGTACAAACGGGTGTTCTCCGGCAGCGCAATGCCCTGCGCGCGAGCGCGGCGCAGCAGGTAGCCGGTGATGTAATCAATTTCTGTCAGGCGCTGTGCGCGCACATCCTGCAACATTGAGGAAGTATTCGCTGCGGTGCTGTCGATGACGTCATAGATGATGTCGCGCAGGTTATCGACCGCAATGTGCTGGCCTTCACGCTCCATGACCCAGGCAATCTCTTCACACAGCGTGGCAATCTGCTGCGGCCAGGCGCGCAGGGCACCGTTCTGGCAATCGTGTTCAACGGTAAGCGGATTAATCACGCAGTTCACCGCCAGTTTGCGCCAACTGGCAGAAGCAATGTTGTCATGCCAGGCCACGTCCGGCAAAGCCTGGTGCAGGATATCGGCGATATCGCTCATCGCGGCACTTTCACGTCCGGTGGGACCGATATGTGTGATGCCCTGCGCGACGTGTTTGATCACCGTGCCATCGCGCATCGCCGCGTGGGTGGTAATGCCGCGCAGCAGCGGTTGCTGCAACTCCTTCAGCTCTTCCAGCGTGCCCATGCCATTGTGCAATAACAAAATGGCAGCATGAGCAGGCAGGATGCTTTGCAGGTTTTTGACTGCCGGGGAAACTTGTGGCGCTTTCAGTGTCACCAGCAACAGCTGGCTTTCGGCAAGAAACAGCGGATCGTTGGCGATAAACGTGTGATTGCTGACCTGTCCTTGCGGATCAATCACGTTCACCGAGCAATAGGGCTGCGGCACGCGCAACCAGCCCTGAACCTCATGTCCCTGACGTGCGAGCGCGGCGAGCCAAATTTGACCCAGGGCGCCACAACCCAACACGGTAATTTTCATTTTGCCTCCCGCTGACGGGTTCTCAATTTCACGACATGGTTAAGTATAGCTTTCCGCGTATCGTGTTTAATTAGCGCCATAAGACGCGTATTATGCATGTCACTTTAGTATCAGGAGAAGAAAAGATGCCATCTTTCGATATCGTTTCCGAAGTCGAACTGCCGGAAGTGCGTAATGCGGTGGAGAATGCCAGCCGTGAGATCTCAACCCGTTTCGATTTCCGCAACGTGAGCGCCAGCATTGAGCTCAACGAAAAGAATGAGACCATCAAAATCACCAGCGAATCTGATTTCCAGGTTAAACAGCTGGTGGATATTTTGCGTGAAAAGCTGCTGAAACGCGGCATTGAAGGCGCAGCGATTGAAGTGCCAGAAGAGATCATTCACAGCGGTAAAAGCTGGAGCGTAGAAGCCAAGCTGAAAAAGGGTATCGAAAGCGATATCGCTAAAAAGCTGGTGAAGCTGATTAAAGACAGCAAGCTGAAAGTGCAAACGCAGATTCAGGGTGAAGAGCTGCGCGTGACCGGTAAATCACGTGACGATTTGCAGGGTGCGATGGCGCTGGTGCGCGGTGGCAACCTGGGTCAGCCCTTCCAGTTCAAGAACTTCCGCGACTAATCGCGTTTGTCGCGTGCGGCACGGCGATAGAGCGTGCTGCGCGCGACACCTAATGCCTCCGCCGCTTTACTGATATTGCCATTGAAGCGTTGAAGCGTTTCGCTAATCAGCCGCTCATCATGGCTCTGCTTATCTTCCACTGGCACCGCCGCTACTCGGCGATACTCGGCTGGCAAATGCACATCAGTGACTTCTTCGCCTTCATCGGCGAGCGCTAACAGTACACGCAATAAACTGCGTAACTGCCGCACGTTGCCGGGCCATGGCAATTGTGCCAGCGATGCCAGCAAGGCGGGAGAAAGCTGGATATCGCGATCTGCGCCGCCCAACTCAATCCATAACCGACCAATAAAGTCTTCGATATCTGGCCAGGCACGCAACGGCGGGATGGTCATGGAAAATTCCTGCAAGCGATAGAGAAGATCCTCGCGGAACTCGCCCTCGGCCACACGCTGCGCCAAATCACGGTGCGTTGCGCAGATCACGGCAAAATTCACCGGCCAGCTGCGACTGGAACCGAGCGGCGCGACCTCTTTTTCTTGCAGCACACGCAGCAAACGGGTTTGTAGCGCCAGCGGCATATCTCCAATTTCATCAAGAAACAGCACGCCACCATCCGCCTCGCGGATTTTACCGATGTAGCCATTTTTGCTGGCTCCGGTAAAGGCGCCAGGCTGATAACCAAATAGCTCTGATTCAATCAACGCTTCCGGAATGGCAGCGCAATTGATGGCGACGAATTTGCCCTCGCGCCAGCGGCTCTGCTGATGCAGCGCACGGCTGACATACTCTTTACCGCTGCCCGTTTCACCGTGAATGCACAACGACACACCGGCATTCATCAGTCGCACCATTTTCTCGCCATCACGACCCAGCGAGAAGGGAAGATCGGCGGCGGGTTCGCTCGGTGTGGCGAAATGCGTGCGGTGCGGTGCCCGCAGGCGGAAGTAGTAACGCTGCTGGGCAAAATGAATCGGGAGAGGAATGGTGTTGGCCTGCTGTTCCAGTTGATCAAACAGCTGCTGGAATGTCAGGGTGCCCAACTGCTCGGTGGTGAGATTGAGTTCACGCATCGCCAGGCGGTTTGCGGCGGTGAGCACATTATCGGAGAACACCAGCAGCAGCTCATCACTGGTATCAATGCCGTGCGGCTCAACGTGCAGGCTCATCAACCATTGTTGGGGATGCAGGCTTTGCTTAACCCACAAATACTCGATCTGTTTAGCGGCGGCTTTGACCCACTGAAACGTTTGCGGATGCGGGAAGTGCGCTGGGCCAGAGATATCCAGCACGCCCGCAATCTGACCGTTGGGCATCTGCAACGGCATGGCGGCGCAGTACAGCCCCTGATTCAAGGTGAGAAAATGTTGCTGGCCTTCAATTTCACAGCCATCGTCAATCGCCAGTGCAGTGCCAATTGCATTGGTGCCGCGCCCGCATTCGCTCCACAAATTGCCGGGAGCGAGTGCAAATCGCTGCGCTTTCTCCATCGATTGCATGTCGCCAAAGGTGTTCAGCACCAAACCGGTGGCATCCGAAAGGATCACCACAGATTGTTTTTCCGCCAGTTTCTGCGCCAGCTGTTTGATCACCGGCTGGGCGAATTGTTGTAGCCCGGCATTACTGGCCAGCACATCAGCCAGCTCACCCTGGCGGACGCGAGGAAAATCATCGGCGGTGCGGTCGAGACCATACAGCTGGCTACGAAACCAGGAGTCGCTTAACAGCGGGTTGGTATTAACGGCAGACGCGGCTGAATTTCCCTGCATTGGTAACCTCATGCCTAAGCGAAAGTGTTGCAGCATTGTAGCGGCTTGGTTTCTGCGGTGTTGCGATACGCAACACAGATGAGGATTTTGGTGGCAGAACCCGCGCGTTTAAAAGGGCTATTAGTTTTATAAATCAATGATAGATATAACGATTTTTCGAAAATTCGCAAGCTGAAAAAAACTGGCACGCCCGCTGCAATAGCTTATCAGGCAGCGGGCTGTTCAATCTGTTGACCCACAGGTTGCCGCTGCCAGCTAACAATAAACGACCCTACACGAAGGAGTTTGCGATGCGTTATGCACATCCCGGCACGGCCGGCGCTTTGGTCACTTTTAAAGTGACCTACGGCAATTTTATTGCGGGCAAATTCACAGAGCCGCTCAGCGGCCAGTATTTTACGAACACCTCGCCTGTTGATGGCAGCGATATTGCGCAGTTTCCGCGTTCTGATGCGCGGGATATCGATTTAGCACTGGACGCTGCTCATCAGGCCGCTGACGCCTGGGGAAAAACCAGCGTGCAACACCGTGCCAATCTGCTGCTGCAAGTGGCCGACTGCATTGAACAAAATATTGAAATGTTGTCTGTGGCAGAGAGTTGGGACAACGGCAAACCGATCCGTGAAACGCTCAATGCCGACCTGCCGCTGGCGGTGGATCATTTCCGCTACTTCGCCGGTTGTCTGCGTGCACAGGAAGGCAGTACCGCCGAAATTGATGAAACCACGGTGGCTTATCATTTCCATGAGCCGCTGGGTGTGGTCGGGCAGATCATCCCGTGGAACTTCCCGCTGTTAATGGCGGCATGGAAACTGGCTCCGGCGCTGGCTGCGGGTAACTGCGTGGTACTGAAACCGGCCGAACAAACGCCACTGGCCATCACGCTGTTGATGGAGCTGATCGGCGATCTGTTCCCGGCGGGTGTGCTTAACGTGGTGCAGGGCTTTGGCCGGGAAGCCGGTGAAGCGCTGGCCACCAGCAAACGTATCGCCAAAATCGCGTTCACCGGCTCAACACCGGTTGGGCGTCATATCATGGCGTGTGCGGCTGAAAACATCATTCCCTGTACCGTCGAGCTGGGCGGCAAATCGCCTAACATCTACTTTGCCGATGTGATGGACGGTGAATCAGACTTTATCGAAAAAGCAGTGGAGGGGCTGGTACTCGGTTTCTTCAACCAAGGCGAAGTCTGTACTTGTCCGTCGCGTGCGTTGATCCATGAATCCATCTATGAGCCGTTTATGGCGCGGGTGATGGATAAAGTGGCGAATATCCGCCGAGGCGATCCGCTGGATACCGACACCATGATCGGTGCTCAGGCTTCCCGTCAGCAATTCGACAAAATCCTGTCTTACATCAACATCGCGCGCGACGAAGGGGGGCAAATTCTGACCGGAGGCGATCGCGCCAGCGTCGCTGCTGAACTGGATAACGGATTCTATATCCAGCCAACCCTGATCAAAGGCACCAACCAGATGCGGTGTTTCCAGGAAGAGATTTTTGGGCCTGTTATTGGCATCACCACTTTTAAAGATGAAGCGGAAGCTTTGTCGATTGCCAATGAAACGCAATTTGGCCTCGGCGCGGGTGTATGGACGCGTGATACCAATCTGGCGTACCGCATGGGGCGTGGTATCAAAGCCGGTCGCGTCTGGACTAACTGCTATCACATCTATCCTGCGCACGCCGCTTTCGGTGGCTATAAGCAGTCGGGAGTGGGGCGCGAGACGCACAAAATGGCGCTCAGCGCCTACCAACAAACCAAAAATCTGCTGGTCAGCTATGGCACTGCGCCTTTGGGCCTGTTCTGAGTCCGCATCCGATCAAATGGAGAGTGAAAGATGAATATGCAAATCAAAACCACCATGAAAGCCGCTATTGTCAAAGCCTTTGGCGAACCGTTAGTGATTGAGCAGGTGCCAGTACCGCAAGTGGGACCGGGCCAGATTCTGGTGAAAATCGCGGCGACTGGCGTGTGCCATACCGACTTACATGCCGCCGAAGGCGACTGGCCGATTAAGCCTAATCCCCCGTTTATTCCCGGCCACGAAGGCGTAGGACAGGTAGTGGCGCTGGGTGAAGGTGTGAAGCATTTAAAACTGGGCGATCGAGTAGGCGTGCCGTGGCTCTATTCCGCATGCGGTCACTGCGAGCACTGTCTGGATAGCTGGGAAACCTTGTGCCTGTCACAGCAGAATGCCGGTTATTCGGTGAACGGCAGTTTCGCAGAATATTGCCTCGCGGACGCTAATTATGTCGGCATCATTCCGGAAAACATCGATTACAACGAAATCGCACCGATTCTGTGTGCGGGTGTGACGGTGTACAAAGGCCTGAAGATGACCGACACCAAGCCGGGTGATTGGGTGGTGGTGTCCGGTATTGGTGGGCTGGGCCATATGGCAGTGCAATATGCGGTGGCGATGGGACTGAATGTCGCTGCGGTGGATATCGATGATGAGAAGCTGGCCTTTGCCAAGCGTCTCGGTGCCAGCGTAGTGGCCAATGCGAAGAACGTCGATCCGGCTAAAGTGTTCCAGGAAAGCTTCGGTGGTGCGCACGGCGTGCTGGTCACGGCTGTTTCACCGAAGGCGTTTGAGCAAGCGATTGGAACTATGCGTCGTGGCGGTACTATGGTGCTGAACGGTCTGCCACCGGGCAAATTTGATTTGTCGATTTTCGATATGGTGCTGGACGGGATTACGGTGCGCGGTTCAATTGTCGGTACGCGTAAAGATCTGCAGGAAGCGTTGGATTTCGCTGGGCGTCATAAAGTGAAAGCCAACGTGGCGGTTGAACCGCTGACCAAAATTAACGACATCTTTGCGCGTATGCATGCGGGAAAAATTGAAGGGCGCATCGTGGTTGATATGTCGCTTTAATTAGCGTGACGGTTTGTGGCGGTGCGGTTAATCGCGCCGCCACAAAGTTTGTGACGACTAACTAACAGCTGGCGAGCAGCGCTTCAATTTCGACGCGGCTCGTCACTTTACTGTCGATCTTGATGTAAGCACTTTTCTCTTCCGGCACGATAAAGACTGAAGAGACACCCGGCTGCGCTTTTAAACGCTTCTCAAGGTTAGGCACCGCTAATACGGCATCACTGAGCACCATGCGCAGGCTGCTGACGTACGGCGGCTCCTGCATCGACATCGCCACAAACAACCAGGTTGCCGCCACAATCGCACCCACCAGAAACACCGTCTGCGCATCAAAGTGACCGAAGATCCAACCGCCCATGCTGCCGCCAATCGCCACGCCAATGAACTGGCTGGTGGAGTAAATGCCCATCGCTGTGCCTTTGTAGCCCGGCGGTGATTCTTTACTGATCAGCGAAGGCAGAATGGCTTCCATCAGGTTGAAGGCGAGGAAGAACAGCTGCACGCCAATCACCAGTGTCCAGAAATGACCAGCCGCACCCCACAGTACGATTTCCGCGATAATGATCAGTGCCACGCAGGTAACAAAAACGCGCTTCATGCGGCGTTTCACTTCGGCATAGATGATGAAAGGCACCACCAGAACGAAAGCGACCAGCATGGTGACCAAATAGACTTTCCAGTGTTCAGATGCCGGGAAGCCTGCTTGTTCAAACTGGCCCGGCAAAGCCACAAAACTCGACATCAGCAGGATATGCAGGCAAAGAATACCGATGTTTAATTTGAGGAGTTTAGGATTGGCTAACACTTCACGAATGCTGGCTTTTACCATGCCGGACTCACGGTTAAGCACGTGATTGGGTGCGCTCGGCACCACCAATAGCGTGATAACAATGCCCAGCGAGGCCAGAATAGCGATCATCCAGAAAAGTGCATGCAACCCCAGAGCATGGGTGACAATTGGGCCTACCACCATCGCAATTGCAAAGGTCACACCGAAACTGATGCCAATAAACGCCATCGCTTTAGTACGGTTTTGTTCGCGAGTGAGATCTGAGAGTAACGCCATGACTGCAGCGGCAATTGCGCCAGAGCCTTGCAAAGCACGACCCAGAATCACGCCCCAGATTGAGGTGGTCATCGCCGCGATAATACTGCCCAGCACGAACACTAACAGCCCGCCAACAATGAGCGGTTTGCGACCGACGCGATCGGACAACAGACCAAACGGAATCTGGAATACGGCTTGCGCCAGACCATAGATGCCAATTGCCAGACCAATTAAGGTTTCACTGGCTCCCTGCAACGCCATACCGTACGTGGTGAGTACCGGCAGGACCATAAACATTCCCAGCATGCGCAGGGAAAAAACTGTGCCTAAACCCCATGTAGCCCGAAGCTCTACTGGCGTCATTTTATTATCGTTCATTCCAACCTCTGTAATTTTGCTGCACTCATTTTAAGGAGCAGGGCAGGGCGGGTAAAACAATTGTTGTTAAGCAGTGGTAACAAAAAGAAAGGGCGCGAAATTCGCGCCCTTTCTGGTGTTGCGGAGCTGTATTACCAGACGTAAGTCAGCAGGTCTTTAGAGGCCGGCGTCATAAAATCAACCGACATCATCACGCTCAATGCTGTGATAGCGACAATCGAGAACACAAACAGTTTACGCGCCCAAACTTTATCGTTTGAGGTTTTGTAACCTGAAAGCGCCATGCCCAACCACCACACACTCACCGCCGCGGCGACCACCAGATACTTGTAGCCCGCGTAACCGCCAAGTGTCAGCATCAGCGTAGCAATCATGAACGCCAGGATGTACAGCGTAATATGATTTTTGGCTACCGAGATACCTTTCACGACAGGCAGAACCGGGATGTTAGCCGCCTGATAATCTTTGAAGCGGAAAATCGCAATCGCGTACGAGTGCGGCATCTGCCACAGGCTAAAAATAGCCAACAAGATCAAAGCGCCAGCATCAAACTGGTTGGTCACTGCGCAGTAGCCAATCACTGGCGGTGCTGCACCAGAGAGGCTACCGATCAGCGTGCCATACACGGAGTTGCGTTTCATATACAGGCTGTAAATGCCCACATAGACAACGAAGCCCATCACCGCCAGCCACATGGCCAGCGGGTTAGCGCCGAAATACAGCAACGCAAAGCCAGCAATACCCAATGCGGTTGCATAAACCAGGCTTACTTTCGCCGAGATCAGGCCTTTGACCAGAACACGGTTCCGCGTTCTCTCCATTTTGATGTCGATATCGCGGTCAATCACGTTGTTGAATACACAACCTGATGCGACAACCAGCGAAACGCCCACCAGTGAATAGAGAAACAGGGGGTAATCAATGCTGCCTTTCGAAGCCAGCAAGAATCCACCGATCACAGAAATTAAGTTGCCGAAAATAATTCCTGGTTTTGTTACTTGCAGGTATTGCTTAATCATTACGTGTGACTCTTTAGTCGGCCATCATGTTGTAGTTGAGGTTCCACATGATCCACAGTGATCCGACGACAACAATCAAAATAATGAGTGCTGAGAAGACAATCGCCACCATGTTCCAGCCGCCCTCTGACTTGCTGTCCAGGTGCAGGAAGTAGACCAGGTGTACTAACACCTGAACCACCGCACACACCAGAACCACACCCAGAATCGTGCCGTGTGATGCGCCGCCATCCATTACCATCCAGAACGGAATACCGGTCAGGATGATAGAAAGGATGAAGCCGATCATGTAAGACTTCACGCTACCGTGAGAAGCGCCATGTTCGTTAACTGAATGACTCATTACATGGCTCCCATCAGATAGACAACGGTGAATACGCAGATCCAAACCACATCCAGGAAGTGCCAGAACAAGCTCAGGCACATGATACGGGTGCGGTTAGTTGCAGTCAGACCACGTTTAGAAATCTGGAACATCATCACTGCCATCCAGATTAGGCCTGAGGTCACGTGCAGACCGTGGGTACCGACCAGCGTAAAGAACGCGGACAGGAAACCACTGCGGTCAGGACCGAAGCCTTCCAGGATCAGGTGATGGAATTCATAGATTTCCATGCCGATGAATCCAGCACCAAACAGGAAGGTCAGAGCCAACCAGCTGATGACTGAACCCTTGTTCTGGTTGTTCATCGCAATCACTGCCATTCCATAAGTAATGGAGCTGAGCAGCAGCAGCGCGGTTTCAACCAGCACAAACGGCAGTTCAAAGATGTCTTTACCTGCCGGACCACCGGCAGTGTTATTGACCATAACTGCATAGGTCGCAAACAGGGTTGCGAAGATAATGCAGTCACTCATCAGGTAGATCCAGAAGCCAAAGACTTTATTGGCTCCTGCATCGTGATGCCCATGCTCCGCATGGGCGTCGTGGTGGTGTTTTGCAGTTTCAGTTGACATTATTTCAGACCTGCTTTGCTGATTTCGTCAAAGTGCTTCTTCTCGATCTGCTCTACTTCAGCAACCGGAACGTAGTAATCCACGTCTTCGTCGAAGCTCTTCACAATCCAGGTCACAATTGTGGCCAGGAAGGTAAGGCCAGCCAGCCACCAGATGTGCCAGATCATCGCGAAACCAAACACGGTCATGAAGGCTGCGATAATCAGGGCTGCGCCGCTGTTTTTCGGCATATGAATTTCTTCATATTTTTCTGGTTGCTTATAAGCTTCGCCTTTCTCTTTCATTTCCCAGAACGCATCGCGCTCGTGGATTTCAGGGATAACAGCAAAGTTATAGAACGGAGGCGGTGAAGAGGTTGCCCACTCCAGCGTACGACCACCCCACGGGTCACCGGTCAGATCGCGGTTCTGGTCGCGGTCACGCACAGAAACGTAGAACTGAGTCAGCTGGCACAAGATACCGCATGCAATCAGTGCCGCACCGCCTGCTGCAACAACCAGCAGTGAGTGGAACTGAGGATCGATGTCCTGGCTGATACGACGGGTCATACCCATGAAGCCCAGTGCGTACAGCGGCATAAAGGCGACGAAGAAACCAATGATCCAGAACCAGAATGCACGGATACCCCATTTTTCGTTCAGGGTGAAGCCGAATGCTTTCGGGAACCAGTAGGTCACGCCAGCCATACAACCGAACACCACACCACCGATAATTACGTTATGGAAGTGAGCAATCAGGAACAAGCTGTTGTGCAGAATGAAGTCCGCACCTGGAACGGCCAGCAGAACACCGGTCATACCACCAATAGAGAAGGTGACCAGGAAGCCAATCGTCCACAGCATCGCTGAGTGGAACTCAACGCGACCCTGATACATGGTGAACAGCCAGTTGAAGATTTTCACGCCGGTCGGAATCGCGATGATCATCGTCATAATACCGAAGAAGGCGTTAACGTTGGCACCGGCACCCATGGTGAAGAAGTGGTGCAGCCAAACGATGAACGACAGAACGGTAATCGCGATGGTCGCCCACACCAGAGAGGTGTAACCGAACAGACGCTTTTTGGAGAAGGTCGCAGTGACTTCCGCGAACACACCGAATACCGGCAGAACGAGGATGTATACTTCCGGGTGACCCCAGACCCAAATCAGGTTGACGTACATCATCATGTTACCGCCCATTTCATTGGTGAAGAAATGGAAGCCGAGGTAACGGTCAAGCGTCAACAGTGCCAGCGTCACGGTCAGAACCGGGAACGCAGCGATGATCAGGACGTTAGTACACAGTGATGCCCAGGTGAAGACAGGCATTTTGAACAGGTCCATGCCCGGTGCACGCATCTTCAGAATGGTCACGAAGAAGTTGATACCGGTCAGAGTCGTACCGATACCGGATAACTGGAGACTCCAGATCCAATAATCGACCCCGACGCCAGGACTGTATTCCGCGCCCGAAAGCGGTGGATAAGCCAACCAGCCAGTCTGTGCGAACTCGCCCACACCCAGAGAGATGTTCACCAGGATCACACCGATCGCAGTAAACCAGAAGCTCAGGTTGTTCAGGAACGGGAAGGCAACGTCACGTGCACCGATTTGCAGCGGTACCGCGATGTTCATCAGACCTACCACGAAAGGCATCGCCACGAAGAAGATCATGATCACGCCGTGCGCGGTGAAGATCTGGTCGTAGTGGTGCGGTGGTAATATGCCGGCTTCGCCTGCGGAAGCCATCACTTGTTGGGTACGCATCATTACCGCATCGGCAAAGCCGCGCAGCAGCATGACGAAAGCCATGATGATGTACATGATACCCAGTTTTTTGTGGTCAATGGAGGTGAACCATTCTGACCACAGATATTGCCACTTACCAAAATAAGTAATCGCGGCAACCAGTGCCAGACCACCTAAGATGATTGCGGCTACCGTAACCACGATAATGGGTTCGTGGTATGGCACTGCATCCAGTGTTAATTTTCCGAACATCGTATTATTCCTCGGCTCCCGCAGCAGCGGCGTGATTCATGTCCATGCCTTTGTGCTCTGGCATGTCCATCTTCCCGTGGCTCATCATGAACTTATCAATAACCTGCTTGAACAGTTCTGGATTCGCAGTTGAGAAATATTCCACCGGGTGATTTTCGCTTGGCGCAGCCAGTTTCTCGAAATCATCCATGGTGGTCAGCGCGTTAGGTGCTGCTTTAACTTTAGCCACCCACTGCTGGAATTCCGCATCGTCTTTGGTTGCAATGGCTTTGAACTTCATGCCAGAGAAACCGCGACCACTGAAGTTCGCAGAGATACCGTCGAATGTTCCTGGCTCATTGGCGATCAGGTGCAGTTTAGTCTGCATGCCCGCCATGGCGTAGATCTGGCTACCGAGCGTAGGAATAAAGAAGGAGTTCATTACGGAGTTGGAGGTGATCTTGAAGTTCACCGGAGTATTTGCCGGGAAGGCAATCTGGTTCACGGTTGCAATACCCTGTTCAGGGTAGATAAACAGCCATTTCCAGTCCAGCGCAACCACATCGATTTCAACCGGCTTCACGTCAGAAACCAGCGGTTTACTCGGTTCCAGTGCGTGGGTCGATTTCCAGGTCAGCACCCCGAGGAAGATAATGATCAGGATTGGAATCGTCCAGACCACGGCTTCCACTTTGTTAGAGTGTGACCAGTTAGGGCTATAAGTCGCATTAGTATTGGTTGCCCGATATTTCCAGGCAAAGAATACTGCCATGAAGACTGCCGGGATAACCACGATCATCATCAAGCCAAAAGCTGTCAGAATCAGCGAACGTTGCTCCAGTGCAATCTGTCCTTTGGGATTTAACAACGCACTATCGCAGCCACTGAGTAATACAGCGCCTGCAATTAATGACAAAATCCCCAAACTTTTATTGTATTTCCTGAGTCTCATTTAACGACCTCAATGACAAAGGGCTCTATTGTCGTTTAAGTGTGCGCGCATTTTACGGGAAGGTTTATGCAGTGTAAACCAGCTTAAGGATGTGTCAGAAGGCTGTTGACACCTTTTGCTAAGGGTGTCACAGATGTTGCGCAGGGTGACAAATTATTAATTGCGACAAGCAGTTGGCGTCAATATAACAAAAAACAATGATAGAAACCGCAGAAAAATCAGGGAAAGCATAAACCGTACTATTAATGCCCATTTATTTAACAATTGTGTAGCATTTGGGTGATGAGTTTTCTACAAAGTAATTGCGCACCGGATTTAAATATAATCCTGGTTTGTTAATTTAATGTTTCTTTTTCGCGATGAAAAAAATGCTATTCGTTAAAATGAGTTCATTGTTATTTTTTTAGCCAAATATTTAGCGACTGGCAAATTATCATTACTTAACTCAGATTTTTCTCCGGCCTTTTTCTTAACGCCAGACAATCCAGAATCACACCCAGCGCCACGGCCACCAGCGCCAGTGCCATACCCATCTCAAAAAGCGGTGTCAGCAGCGCATTGACATGCCAGATGCCAGCGGCATTCAGGGCTAGCATCACCAACCAGAGTGCCAGCAGGCCACTACCGAAGCTAAACAGACGCACTGTCCAGCGATAGCCCTGCGACCAGCGGGTTCGCATCACAAACTCCCCGCTCTGCTGAATGGCTTGCAGGGTGCTGCGGCTAATCCACAGCAGCATTAAGCCAGGCACGCCTGCAAACACGGTGAAAGCATAGAAGGTCGGCCAGCCCCACAGCTCGACCAGCCATCCCGCTGCGGGTCCGACGTAAACACGCCCGACAGCGGAAAGGGCAGAGAGCAGCGCGAACTGCGTTGCGGAAAACGACTTATTGCATAGCGTCATCAGCAGCGCCACAAACGCGGCGGTGCCCATCCCTCCGCAAAGATTCTCAATGAACACCGCGCTGGCCATGCTCCATAAATGAGGCGGCGTCACGGCCAATAGCCAATAAGCGAAGTTGGAAACCGCCTGAAGAATGCCGAAAATCATCAGGGCACGGAACAGGCTCAGGCGTTGCATCAGCACACCGCCGTACAGCGCACCAATGATGGTTGCCAGTAATCCCAGCGTTTTATTCACCAGTCCGACATCGCCGGCGCTGAAACCTACGCCGCGAATCAGGAAAGTGGTGGTGAGCGACGCAGCAAAAGCATCACCCAGCTTATAAAGGATGATTAAGGTGATCAGCAGCCAGGCATTGTTACGCAGGAAGAAGTCTTTTAAAGGGAACGAAACGGCCTGACGCAGGGTGTGCGGCTCACGCGCGGGTGCTGTGGGCTCTTTGGCCAGCAATGTCGCAATCAAACCTGGCAACATCAGCAGCGCCATTAACCAGTAGGTTGCCTGCCATCCCAGATATCGGTCGGCAAGCCACAGCGCCAGTCCGCCTGAAATCAGCATCGCCAGGCGATAACCCAACACCGTAATCGCGGCACCGCTGCCCCGTTCTTCTGGCGGTAGCACATCGGTTTTCCAGGCATCAAACACGATATCCTGCGATGCAGAACAGAAGGCAACCAGCACGGCCAGGGCAGCCAGCAGCGTCAGATCGCGCGAAGGCTGCATAAAGCCCATGGCGATAATGCCGGCGATCAGTGCGAGTTGAGTAACCAGTAACCAGCCACGGCGACGGCCAAGAAACGGCGGGGTATAGCGATCCATCATCGGCGACCACAGGAACTTAAACACGTAAGCCTGGCCGACAAGGGAGAAGAAACCGATGGTTTTCAGATCGACATTCTCTACGGTCATCCACGCCTGTAAGGTCCCGGCTGTCAGAGCTAAAGGCAGTCCGGAAGCAAAACCGAGCAGCAGCAATACGGCTGCATTACGTTGGGTGAAAATGCGCAGATAGTGAGAAGTCATAACCAACCTGAAATGATGCCCGGCCAAAGGTGACCGGGCAGAATAGCTGAGGAATTAGCGGGCGTTTTGTTTAATAAATTCGTGAACGCTGGTGTCCTGCGCCATATCAGCAATCACGTCGCTCAGGGTAGAGTTGACCGCGTTGGTGATCTTCGCGTTAGTGGCGGTGAAAGCGCCTTCTACGCTGTAAGTCTGACGATAATTTTTAACCTGTTTGTTACCGTTTTTTGCGGTCGCAATGATGGAAATGTCAGCCTTGGTGGTAATGCTGTAACGCACGTTACCTTGTGTCACATCAGCGTAAAGACCATTGACGACAATCTGCAGGTCAACCGCACCGTTTGGTCCGATCATGTAACCGCGTGCTGTCATCTGCTTCTCCAGCACTTCCTGTAACAGGAAACGCAGATCGCGCGATGGCGTTAAGGTGACTAACTGACCGTCACGATTCACTTTTGCCAGAGCCTGATCGGAACGCTGATCGGCACCGTTAACGCTGATGGTGGCACCCATCAGACCAGGATCTTGCTGTGGCAGCTGGATCTTAGGCTGAATGTTCAGGGTGGTGTTATTGCTGGCACAGCCGGCCAAAATAAATGCAGCCAGCAGAGGGAATAACAGTTTTTTCAACATACTCATTCTCGTTAGCATATGGGTTGGTTTGCAAAACTGCGGCCATCATAGCATTGCGCGACGGCGAAAAAAGCCCCGTGCCAGTGGAAATTGATTGTAAAGGCTTTTTTCGGACAGGCGGTCATGCAACAGCATTGACCTGACGAATGAGCCCGCTAAGATGCGCAGCAGATCAGGAATTATTTCCGGCGCGCCTGCGGGTTGGCCAAAAAACCTACTAATATTTAAACAGATGGGCACAGCGCTCGCCGTTGAGGAGTGTTAACAATGATTCGCGAACAAATAGAAGAAAAGCTGCGTAAGGCGTTCGAACCTGCACATCTCGAAGTGCATGATGAAAGCTATCGTCATAACGTGCCCGCTGGTTCTGAAAGTCACTTCAAAGTGGTGATTGTCAGCGATGTGTTTACCGGCCAGCGATTCCTGCAGCGTCATCGCGCCATTTATGGCGAACTGACCGAAGAGTTAGCAGGGAGCGTGCACGCACTGGCACTACACACTTACACGCAAAAAGAGTGGGATGGCTTGCAAGATACCGTGCTGGCGTCACCTAACTGTCGGGGAGCGGGCACCCTCGCCTGAGTTCACACTTCATCCTCTCTCAAAACGGCCTGCGGGCCGTTTTCTTTTCATCTATTACCCTTGAACGCGATCCATGGCGCAAAAAAGCAGCAAAACCGCTAAAAAGTGGTGAGTTTGCAGCCTCGACTCATTCCAGCGATGCCGCTATAATGCGGCGTCTATTTTTCCGGAATGTCTTCGGGACGCTTCTGGTGACAGGGATTAGGTTCTGCCTGCAGAGGCCGTCCCGATTGTTGGATACGGCGCATTTAATGTGTGGTGTCTGAAGTTGACCGAGCACGTGATTTTTTGAGGTAACAAGATGACAGTTTCAGTAGAAACCACTCAGGGTCTGGGCCGTCGCATTTCGATTACTGTTGCAGCAGACAGCATCGAAAGCGCAGTGAAGAAAGAACTGGTGGAAGTGGCTAAGAAAGTCCGTATCGACGGTTTCCGTAAAGGCAAAGTGCCGGCAAACATCATTTCTCAGCGCTACGGTGCTTCTGTTCGCCAGGACGTGCTGGGCGAGCTGATGACGCGCAACTTCGTTGACGCCATCATCAAAGAGAAAATCAACCCAGCTGGCGCACCAAACTACGTGCCAGGTGAGTACAAAGAAGGTGAAGATTTCACCTACGCGGTTGAGTTCGAAGTGTATCCAGAAGTTGAGCTGAAAGGCCTGGATGCTATCGAAGTCGAGAAGCCAGTGGTTGAAGTCACCGATGCTGACGTTGATACCATGCTGGAAACCCTGCAGAAGCAGCAGGCGACCTGGAAAGAGAGCGATGCTGCAGCGACTGCTGAAGATCGCGCAACCATCGACTTTTCCGGTTCAGTAGACGGCGAAGAGTTCGAAGGCGGCAAAGCGTCTGACTTCGTACTGGCGATGGGCCAGGGTCGTATGATCCCAGGCTTCGAAGAAGGTGTTGTTGGCCACAAAGCGGGCGAAACCTTCACTATCGACGTGAAATTCCCAGACGATTACCACGCTGAAACCCTGAAAGGGAAAGATGCGAAGTTCGAAATCGTGCTGAAGAAAGTGGAAACGCGCGAGCTGCCAGAGCTGACTGAAGAGTTCATCAAGCGCTTCGGCGTTGAAGATGGTTCAGTTGCCGGTCTGCGTGCAGAAGTGCGTAAGAACATGGATCGTGAGCTGAAAGGCGCTATCCGTAACCGCGTGAAATCTCAGGCGATTGATGGTCTGGTTGAAGCCAACGACATCGACGTGCCAGTGGCACTGATCGACAGCGAAATCGACGTTCTGCGTCGCCAGGCTGCGCAGCGTTTTGGTGGCAACGAGAAGCAAGCTTTCGAGCTGCCACGTGAGCTGTTCGAAGAGCAGGCTAAACGTCGCGTTGTTGTTGGTCTGCTGCTGGGCGAAGTGATTCGCATCAACGAGCTGAAAGCTGACGAAGACCGCGTTAAAGCGCTAATCGAAGAGATGGCTTCTGCGTACGAAGATCCGCAGGAAGTGATCGAGTTCTACAGCAAGAACAACGAGCTAATGAACAATATGCGCAACGTTGCTCTGGAAGAGCAGGCTGTTGAAGCGGTACTGGCGAAAGCCAAAGTGACCGATAAAGCAACCAACTTCCAGGAACTGATGAACCAGACCTCAGCGGCCTGATTCGTTAGTTAACCGAAAGTGCGAAGCCCGCGACTGAAAAGTCGCGGGCTTTTTCGTTTTAGGGCATTAACCGCATAGAATTGTCCTCTATTTGCTTAATTAATCGGCAAATTGTTCGCTAAGCTCTTTTTCCGTGTTAGCGAATGGGCAAAAGGTTGTTATGCTTGAAACAACTGGGCAGCATCCCCAGATACAGGGAGAATGCATGAAAACAGTGAGACTGGCTGATTAACCGTCCTGTTATGTCGGAGTGAGAGGGCAGCGCATAGTTTTCCCGACGCGCCTCACGTAATATCGGTACAGAATGTTGCCAATGAAATTTATCAGGAGACGGTAATGTCATACAGTGGCGATCGTGAATTTACTGCACCGCACATGGCGCTGGTGCCAATGGTGGTCGAACAAACCTCGCGCGGCGAGCGTTCATACGACATTTACTCCCGCCTGCTCAAAGAGCGTGTGATCTTCCTGACCGGCCAGGTTGAAGATCATATGGCCAACCTGATCGTGGCGCAGATGCTGTTTCTGGAAGCTGAGAATCCTGAAAAAGACATTTATCTCTACATTAACTCGCCAGGCGGCGTGATTACTGCCGGGATGTCAATTTACGACACCATGAAATTCATCAAGCCGGACGTCAGCACCATTTGTATGGGTCAGGCTTGTTCAATGGGGGCGTTCCTGCTGACTGCAGGTACCAAAGGTAAGCGCTTCTGCCTGCCGAATTCCCGCGTCATGATTCACCAGCCGCTGGGCGGTTACCAGGGCCAGGCGACGGATATTGAAATCCATGCGCGTGAAATTCTGAAAGTGAAGCAGCGTATGAATGAGTTGATGGCTGAACACACTGGCAAATCACTGGAAGAGATCGAACGTGACACCGAGCGCGATCGTTTCCTCTCTGCCAGCGAAGCGGTAGAGTATGGCTTGGTCGATTCCATTCTGACGCATCGCCAATAAGACACATCTGGCTGCCCCTTACGCTATAGTTAACGGGGCAGCACGATGAGTTGCATGAATATCGGCCGTTGATGTGCGGCCAGTGCCGTACACCAAATTGGGTCTGAGAACGAAAAGAGGTTAGCTGATGACAGATAAGCGCAAAGACGGTTCAGGTAAGTTGCTGTACTGCTCTTTCTGCGGCAAAAGCCAGCATGAAGTCCGTAAGCTGATTGCCGGGCCGTCAGTGTATATTTGCGACGAATGTGTTGATTTATGCAACGACATCATTCGCGAAGAGATTAAAGAAGTGGCTCCGCACCGTGAGCGCAGTGCACTGCCGACGCCGCATGAAATCCGTCATCATTTAGATGATTACGTCATCGGTCAGGAAAGGGCGAAAAAAGTGCTGGCGGTAGCGGTCTATAACCACTACAAACGTTTGCGCAACGGCGATACCAGTAATGGCATCGAACTGGGCAAAAGTAACATTCTGCTGATCGGTCCAACCGGTAGCGGTAAAACCTTGCTGGCTGAAACCCTGGCGCGTTTGCTGGATGTTCCGTTCACCATGGCGGATGCCACCACCCTGACCGAAGCCGGTTATGTGGGTGAGGATGTGGAAAACATCATCCAGAAACTGCTGCAGAAGTGTGATTACGATGTGCAGAAAGCACAGCGCGGTATCGTCTATATCGATGAAATCGACAAGATTTCTCGTAAGTCAGACAACCCGTCAATCACGCGTGACGTTTCTGGTGAAGGCGTACAGCAGGCGTTGCTGAAGCTGATCGAAGGTACCGTTGCCGCGGTTCCGCCGCAGGGTGGGCGTAAGCATCCACAGCAGGAGTTCCTGCAGGTTGATACGTCTAAGATCCTGTTCATTTGTGGTGGTGCTTTTGCTGGCCTCGACAAAGTGATTTCCCAGCGCGTGGAAACCGGATCCGGTATCGGCTTCGGCGCGACGGTGAAAGGTAAATCGCAGAAAGCCAGCGAAGGCGAGTTACTGTCCCAGGTTGAGCCAGAAGATCTGATCAAATTTGGTCTGATTCCAGAATTCATTGGTCGTCTGCCGGTGGTGGCGACGCTGAGTGAATTGAGTGAAGAAGCCCTGATTCAGATCCTGCGCGAACCGAAGAATGCGTTGACCAAACAGTACCAGGCTCTGTTTAACCTTGAAGGTGTGGAGCTGGAGTTCCGTGATGAAGCGCTGACGGCGATCGCTAAGAAAGCGATGTCACGCAAAACCGGTGCGCGTGGTCTGCGTTCTATCGTAGAAGGTGCGTTGCTGGAAACCATGTACGATCTGCCATCGATGGATGACGTGGAAAAAGTGGTGATTGATGAGTCAGTGATTGACGGTCAATCCGAGCCGATGTTGATTTATGGTAAGCACGAAGCTCAGGCTTCTGGCGAATAAATAAACAATCGAACCATGTTGTTATCTTAAAAAAGGGGAAAATGTTTCCCCTTTTGTTTTTCTCTCTCCCCTGACATTGAATGTCGACCAAGCATCCCCATATACTCAATATCCTGTGGGTTGAACTGCAAACTTCTTTTACGCGGTACCCATCACCTGGCGGACATTAAACTAAGAGAGAGCTCTATGAATCCTGAGCGTTCTGAACGCATTGAAATCCCCGTGTTGCCTTTGCGCGACGTGGTGGTTTATCCGCACATGGTAATTCCGTTATTTGTTGGTCGGGAAAAATCGATTCGTTGCCTCGAAGCGGCAATGGATCATGACAAGAAGATCATGCTGGTTGCCCAGAAAGAGGCTTCAACGGATGAACCTGGTATTAACGATCTCTTCTCTGTAGGGACCGTCGCTTCCGTATTGCAGATGCTCAAGCTGCCCGATGGCACGGTGAAAGTGCTGGTTGAAGGCTTGCAGCGTGCGCACATCACCACACTGGCTGATAATGGCGACCATTTTGTTGCTCAGGCCGAATACCTGATCTCGCCAGAAATTGAAGAGCGTGAGCAGGAAGTGCTGGTGCGTACGGCGATTAATCAGTTTGAAGGCTACATCAAACTGAATAAAAAAATTCCTCCTGAGGTTTTGACCTCACTGAACAGCATCGACGATGCGGCGCGTCTCGCCGACACCGTAGCAGCGCATATGCCGCTGAAGCTGGCTGATAAGCAGTCAGTGCTGGAAATGTCCGACATCAACGAACGTCTTGAATATCTGATGGCGATGATGGAATCCGAAATCGATCTGCTGCAGGTTGAGAAGCGCATTCGCAATCGCGTGAAAAAGCAGATGGAGAAAAGCCAGCGTGAGTACTATCTGAATGAGCAAATGAAAGCCATTCAGAAAGAGCTGGGCGAGATGGATGATGCGCCGGACGAATACGAAGCGCTGAAACGTAAAATTGAAGCGGCAAAAATGCCGACTGAAGCGCGCGAAAAAGCCGAAGCAGAACTGCAGAAGCTGAAAATGATGTCGCCGATGTCTGCAGAAGCCACCGTGGTGCGCGGTTACATCGACTGGATGGTTCAGGTGCCATGGGTTGCGCGCAGCAAGGTGAAAAAAGACCTGCTGAAGGCGCAGGAAACGCTGGATACCGATCATTACGGTCTGGAACGCGTGAAAGACCGCATTCTTGAGTATCTTGCGGTGCAAAGTCGCGTCAGCAAAATTAAAGGCCCCATTCTGTGCCTCGTCGGACCGCCAGGCGTGGGTAAAACCTCGCTGGGCCAGTCAATTGCCAAAGCCACCGGCCGTAAATATGTACGTATGGCACTGGGCGGCGTGCGCGATGAAGCGGAAATCCGCGGACATCGTCGCACTTACATCGGTTCTATGCCGGGCAAACTGATCCAGAAAATGGCGAAAGTCGGCGTGAAGAACCCGCTGTTCCTGTTGGATGAGATCGATAAGATGTCGTCCGATATGCGCGGCGATCCCGCTTCGGCATTACTGGAAGTGCTGGATCCAGAGCAGAACATTGCGTTCAACGATCACTATCTGGAAGTGGATTACGATCTCTCTGACGTGATGTTCGTGGCGACCTCTAACTCCATGAACATCCCGGCACCGCTGCTGGATCGTATGGAAGTGATTCGTCTCTCGGGTTATACCGAAGATGAAAAACTGAATATCGCCAAACAGCACTTACTGCCGAAGCAGATTGAGCGTAATGCACTGAAAGAAAAAGAGATCAGTGTTGACGATAGCGCCATCATCGGCATTATCCGTTACTACACCCGTGAAGCGGGCGTGCGTAGTCTGGAACGTGAACTCTCCAAGCTGTGCCGTAAAGCAGTGAAAACGCTGCTGATGGACAAAAGTAAGAAGAGCATCAAGATTAATGGTGAAAACCTTCACGATTTCCTGGGCGTGCAGCGCTTTGATTATGGTCGAGCGGACACTGAAAACCGCGTAGGCCAGGTCACCGGTCTGGCATGGACGGAAGTGGGAGGCGATCTGCTGACCATTGAAACCGCCTGCGTACCGGGTAAAGGCAAGCTGACTTACACCGGCTCACTGGGTGAAGTGATGCAGGAGTCTATCCAGGCGGCGCTGACAGTGGTTCGCGCGCGTGCGGAGAAACTCGGCATCAACGGGGATTTCCACGAGAAACGTGATATCCACGTGCACGTTCCGGAAGGGGCAACGCCGAAAGATGGTCCAAGTGCCGGTATAGCCATGTGTACGGCGCTGGTTTCTTGTCTGACCGGTAACCCGGTGCGCTCTGATGTGGCGATGACAGGTGAGATCACTCTGCGCGGTCAGGTGCTGCCGATTGGTGGTCTGAAAGAGAAGCTGCTGGCAGCGCATCGTGGTGGCATCAAAACCGTGCTGATCCCGGATGAAAACAAGCGCGATCTGGAAGAGATTCCACAGAACGTGATTGCCGATCTGACCATCCATCCTGTGAAGCGTATTGAAGAAGTGCTGAACCTGGCACTGGAAAATGCGCCTTACGGCATGCAGGTTGCGACGGCAAAATAGTGATTAACGGCAAAAACCGTTAAAAAGCGAAGCTGGCAGGCCAAATGGTGCTTGCCAGCTTTTTTTTGTGCCGCTAATTTAGGGGGCTGTTGAATCAACGATTAAGATGAATACCGTTGTTTCAGCTCCACAGGCTTGATATAACTGGCTGCGCGTTCGCACCGGGCGGGAAGCGCGGGTGCGATGTGAATAATAAAAGAGGGGATGAATAGAGTGAATAAGTCACAGTTGATCGACAAAATTGCTGCAGACGCTGACATTTCTAAAGCAGCAGCGGGACGTGTGTTAGATGCATTCATGGGCTCCGTTTCTGACGCGCTGAAAGGCGGTGATGAAGTGGCACTGGTTGGTTTCGGTACTTTCTCTGTACGTGAGCGTGCTGCTCGTACAGGCCGTAACCCGCAAACCGGTAAAGAGATCACCATCCCGGCTGGTAAAGTTCCGGGCTTCCGTGCAGGTAAAGCACTGAAAGACTCAGTCAATTAATGACCGCTGACACATCCATTGAAGCATTTTCTTCTATGGATTGAGGACGAAAAAGCCGTTCTCATGTAACATACGGGCACATCATTTTTGATGTGCCTTTTTTATTCTTGATGCGCGGCGATGGCCACAGGCTATTGTCTCCGCATGGTTGCCAACTGCCAGCCTGAACAGCAGTTGCACGATGATGACATCGTGTCAGAGCTTTACATTCACACTACAGCGGAGTGTTGTCATACCATGATGGACAATTTACGCGCGGCGTCGAATCATGTCGTGCTCAAGATCATTCTGGGATTGATCATCCTGTCTTTCGTACTGACCGGGGTGGGCAACTACCTGATCGGCGGTGGCAGCGATTATGCCGCCAAAGTTAATGGCCATGAAATTAGCCGTGCAGAGCTTGAGCAGGGCTTTAACAACGAGCGTAATCGTCAGCAGCAGATGCTGGGCGATCAATTCTCGCAGCTGGCCAGCAACGAAGGTTACATGCAGCAGATGCGTCAGCAGGCGCTATCTCAGCTGATTGATCAGGCGTTGCTCGATCAATACATCAAAGATCTGAAGATTGGCATCAGCGATGATCAGATCAAGCAGGCGATCTTCAATCAAAAAGCTTTCCAGACTAACGGCAAGTTTGATAACGCAAAGTACAACGGCTTAATCAATCAGATGGGCTTTACGCCGGATCAATACGCGGCGGCGCTGCGTAAGCAGTTAGCCACACAGCAGTTGATCAACGCGGTCGCTAATACCGATTTCATGCTGAAAGGTGAAACCAGCAAGCTGGTGGACCTGGTCTCGCAGCAGCGTGAAATTCGTCAGGCGGTGATTGATGTTAACGCGCTGGCAGCGAAACAAACGGCCAGTGATGATGAGATCAATCAGTATTACCAGCAGCATCAGAACAGCTTCATGGCACCTGAGCAGTTCCGCGTCAGCTACATCAAAATGGATGCAGCCAGCATGCAGGAAACCGTGAGCGAAGCGGACATTCAGAGTTGGTTCGATCAACACAAAGCTGACTATTCACAGCCGCAGCGCAATCGCTACAGCGTGATTCAGACCAAAACTGAAGCGGATGCCAATGCCGTTCTGGAAGCGCTGAAGAAGGGTGAAGACTTCGCCACGCTGGCAAAAAGCAAATCCATTGACCCGATCTCAGCACGCAAAGGCGGCGATATGGGGTGGCTGGAGCCGGGCACCACGCCGGATGAGCTTAAAAATGCCAACCTGACGCAGAAAGGCCAGTTGTCAGGCGTGATCAAATCTTCAGTCGGTTTCCTGGTGGTACGTCTGGATGATATCCAGGCCGAGCAGATTAAGCCGCTGGCTGAGATCCATGACGCTGTTGCTGACAAGGTGAAGCAGGAAAAGGCAGTCGACGCCTTCTACAAGCTGCAGCAGAAAGTCAGTGAAGCGGCCAGCAATGACAACGAGTCGTTGGCGGGTGCTGCACAGGCTTCCGGTCTGAAAGTCACGGAAACCGGCTGGATCACGCGTGATAATGTTCCGGCTGAACTCGATTTCGATCAGGTCAAGCAGGCGATCTTCAACGGTGGACTGGTGGGCCAAAACGGTGCGCCGGGTAATAACTCTGACATCATCAGCGTCGATGGCGATCGTGCGTTTGTGCTGCGCATCAGCGAGCACAAGCCTGAAGCCGTAAAACCGCTGGATCAGGTGAAAGCGCAGATTGCCGACACGCTGAAGCATGACAAAGCCACACAGCAGGCTAAAGCTCAGGCCGATAAGCTGCTGGTTGATCTGAAAGCCGGTAAAGAAGATGCGCTGAAAGCGGCAGGCTTGACCCTGAGCGCCAGCAAATCCTTTGATCGTAATGCACAGGATCCGGTTGCGCAGTCTGCCTTTAACTTGCCACAACCCGCGGACAACAAACCGTCCTGGGGTGTGAGCGAAGATATGCAGGGTAACGTGGTACTGGTCGCGCTGGATAAAGTCAGCCCGGGTAATATGCCACAGGCGCAGATTGATGAGATGGTGAAAGGCGTGACGCAGAATAACGCACAGATTGCGTTTGAAGCGCTGCTGGAAAACCTGCGTAAAGACGCGAAAATCAAATACGGCGCGGCTGCACAAAACCAGTAAGCCTCACAAAAAATGTGAATCCGCTGCAACAACTCAAAGGCCGCTTCTGCGGCCTTTTCCATTTCTGTAATTGCCCTTTTGAGCCTGAAAACACGCTGTGACACTCTGCTGTGGCTGTCAAACACAAGGAGAAACACAGCATGGTGAAATCAACTTTTCGCGCTCTATGTATCACGCTGGCGCTGGGTGGCGCACTCTATACCACCGGACTGTCCGCGGCCGAAAGCCCCAGCGAAACGCAGGCGACGCAAGTATCCTCGCCGCAAGAGGGACAGGTCAGCATCAATCAAGCCAGCGCTGAACAGCTCGCAGCCGCAATGAACGGCATCGGCCTGAAGAAAGCTCAGGCGATTGTCAGTTATCGCGAGCAGTATGGTCCGTTTACCGCCATTGATCAGCTTAAGGAGATTCCAGGCATCGGCAATGCTCTGGTGGAACGTAACAGTGGTCGGCTGAAACTGTGAGGCGGGTCGCGACTTTGAAGGATTGATAAAGCACCCAATCAGGCTGTGCTATGCTCAACAGGTCATACCAGTTGCCATTCACAGTCTGAACAGGAGCAATAATGCAAACCACAATCAAAGTACGCGGCTATCATCTGGACGTTTATCAGCATGTGAACAACGCACGTTATCTCGAGTTTCTGGAAGAGGCGCGCTGGCAGTGGCTGGAGGATGTCGATGCTTTTCACTGGCTGATGGATCAGAAGCTGGCGTTTGTGGTGGTCAATATCAACATTAACTATCGTCGTCCGGCGGTGCTGGGCGACGTATTACATATTGAGAGCGAAGTGTCACAGTTGAATGGCAAAAGCGGCATTATTTCGCAGCGCGTGCTGCTGGCAAGCGATAACACGGTGGTGGCGGACGCAGCGTTAACCTTCGTCTGCATCGATTTGCGCACGCAAAAAGCGGTGCCGATGGAAGGGGAGTTGCGTGATCGTCTGTCAGCGTTGATGGTGGAAAGCGATTAACAGCAGAGCGAGCTGGCGTCAGAAACGCCAGCCTAAGCCGCTCAATGCGTCCCAACCTCGATTCAACGCAATCAGTTAAAACCGCTCTTTTGTTTCATTGCTGCCATGACGGCTGCAGCATTGGCCTGGTAATCCGCCAACCCCCGCGCACGCAGATGGCAGGCGGCGCACTCACCGCAACCGTCGCCTTTGACACCGTTATAGCACGTCAGGGTTTCCGCCCGCACCAGTGGCAGTTGCTGCCAGTAATCTGCCAGCGCCCAGGTTTCGGCTTTATTCAGCCACATCAGTGGCGTTTCGAAGCGAACGTTGCGCGCCATGCCGAGGCTAACGGCATTGTTGAGCGCTTTAACAAACTCATCGCGGCAATCAGGATAGCCAGAGAAGTCTGTTTCGCAGACACCGGTAATCACCGCCTCGGCTTCTACCTGATAAGCGTAAATGGAGGCTAAGGTCAGGAACAGAATATTGCGGCCTGGTACAAAAGTACTCGGCAAACCGCTGGCGTCAGGATCGTAAGTGGGCACTGGAATGTTATCGCGCGTCAGGCTGCTGACCGCCAGTTCATTCAGCAGCGTCACATCCAGCACTTTGTGCGCACGGGCACCCAGTTTGTGCGCGAGTTCAGCCGCGACTTCAATCTCTTCGCGATGGCGTTGACCATAATCGAAGGTGACACAGTGCACTTCATCATACTGTTGCAGTGCCTGAATCAGACAGGTGGTGGAATCTTGTCCGCCACTGAATACGACAACGGCTCGTTTCATCTCAATTTCCCCAAAAATCAGTGCATCTATGGTACTGGCTCAGGCGCGGGCTGAACAGTCCCTGCGGTCGCGGGCGGTGGAATCCAGGCGCGGGTGAAATCGAACCAGCCCAGTGTATTGAGCTGGATGCCTTCAACGCCGGGCGGGGCAAACACCTGATAGCGATAGTTAAACAGCGGCAACAAATGTCCATCACGCATCAACTGCTGGAACAGCTGGTGCGTCAATGCCGCGCGTTGCTCTGGGCTGGGCTGATGGGCGATAGCGTTAAGCGGCGCGGTTAGCACCGGGGCGCGTATGGGAGCCCATACCGGATCGTTCTCCAGCCAGTTCGCCAGGGTAAACAGCGGCGCATCGCCAATGAGACGGTCACCCATCACCACATCGGCATCGCTCAGGTCGATATCGTCACGCCAGTTTTTCACATCATGAAAAACACAGGTTAATTCGCAGCCCTGTTGGGCCAGCAAAGGCACCAGCGCCTGCGCCATCACATGCAGTTCGATAGGGAGATGGTAGTGCAGTGTCAGTCTCGCAGGCAGCCTGGCGGTGGTCATCCCGGCAGAGGGCACGGGCCAACCGGGCAGCAACTCCTTGCTTACGGTAATCAAGCCTTCATCCAACGGTAACTGCTGAATCACTCCACTGTGTTGTATTAATGCAATCAGTGTTGTGACCTGTGCGGCAGTAAAGTCGGCGGAAATGCGCGGTGCCAGATAACAGAAGCCGAGGCTGATACTGTGATCGACCGGGCGCAATGCGTCCAGCTCGTCAGGATCGCCAATGGCGATTTGCACCGGATGACGACAGCTGGTACCGAGACCATGTGCAAACAGCTGCGGTGTAATCCAGTATTCCACTACCTGAATCAGCGGTCGTTGCAGATGCCAGCGAGCATGACTTTCCAGGCGAACCAACTCATCAGTGAAATGGGTCAGTTTCCAGGGACCGCTGCCTATATCCATCGCATCAGGATGTGGCAGCAGGCAGTATTGGTGTGCCAGACGCTGCGGCAGCCAATAGTCGCTCTGACGCAATTGAATACGCAGTGCCAGCGGATGTGGCGCCTCGATATGTTCGATTGAGGCCAGCAGGCGACTGCCGCGCACGGTTTGCATAATCTGCTGTAACTGAGCAACCAGCTGCGCCGCATGAATTGGCTCATCGTTGTGCCAGCTGAGCTGCGGTCGTAACCAGAAATACCAGTCACAGCCGCTGCCATCATGTTGCCAGTGATGCGCAAGATCGCCTTCTACATCGTCGCCATTAAAGCGCGTCAGGCCAGAGAAAATCTGCCGTACCAGGTGCTGCTCAGCCCTTCCGGTAAGACGCAGCGGCCGCAGCGGCTCCATCGCGCGATAATAGGGAATACGCAGCACCGGCGCCTGGTTCTGCCATTGGCCCCCCATCAGCGGCCGCAGCATTTTCACCAGCCGCTCAGGATGAAGATCCAGTACCTGCAACGCCTGTATCGCCTCGCCCGCTTCCAGCTGTTGGGTTAATAGCTGTTGGCGGAGTTGTTCAGGGGAAATCAGAAACGTCAGTTCGCCTTGCTTTCCCCGGCCGGATTCGCCGCGCCAGTGCAGCCAGCCAGCATCCTGCCACTGGCGTAATAAGGTACGTACATGGCGCTCACTGCAAAAACAGTGCTGTGCCATGGCGGCAACGCTCAAACGCAGAGGCTCGCCCTGGCTGAGCTGCCACAGTCGCTGAAATTGATTAACCCGATGAAGTTGGCGCATGGCTAAACCCGGAACAGTTTCCTGAAAGTATTCACTATTAGTTCCGTAATTACCAGGCGATAGTAGATTCCTCACTCAGACAGGAGACATTGCATGGCTCGCCTCGCGGCATTTGATATGGATGGCACGTTGTTACTGCCGACGCACCGGTTAGGGAATGAAACCATCGACACCCTGCATGCCTTGCATCAGCGCGATATCACCCTTGCCTTTGCCACGGGTCGCCATCTGATGGATGTGCAGGTGGTACGTGAACAGCTCACTCTGCCGGCCTGGTTGATCACCGGCAATGGCACACGCATTCACGATCTGGAAGGTCAGCAGCTGTTTGGCTGTGATCTGTCCTCTTCTGTAGCCGAAGAGGTGATCCACACGCATTGGCAAACGCCGGCATCGATTCATATCTTCAACGATGAGGGCTGGTTCACCGATAAACCGTTGTTGGGTGCATTAGAAGCGCACGTGATGAGTGGCTTCCATTATCAGCTGCGCGATTTGCGTCAGATGTCAGCGCATGAGGTGACCAAAATTTGTTTTATTGCGCCGCATGAGATGCTGCAGGCGTTAAAAGTAGAGTTGCAACAAGCCCTGGGCGAGCGCGCCAATATCTGTTTTTCAGCGTGGGATTGTCTGGAAGTACTGCCGCTGGATTGCCACAAAGGCGCGGCGCTGGCGCATCTGTGCCAGCATCTGTCGCTATCAATGGCGGATTGTATGGCGTTTGGTGATGCAATGAATGACCGCGAAATGCTGGAGCGCGTTGGCAGCGGGTTCATCATGGGCAACGCCATGCATCAATTGAAATCGTCGCTGCCGCATTTACCGATTATTGGACATTGCGAGACACAGGCGGTGTCTCATTACTTAAATCACTGGATGACCACACCACACCTCGATTATTCCCCCGAATGCTGAGGCTTACAGTGAACCGGACAGGATGTCCGGTTTTTTATTGCAGCTCACGCAGCCACGGCTTGATATCCCCGATGTTTTGCGCGACCCACTCAGGGTTGTAATAGGTATCCGGATAACGCTCACCGCTGTCGCACAACAGCGTCACCAGCGAACCTTGTTCGCCATTTTCCCGCATGCGTTTCGCTACCTGCAACATGCCCCAGAAATTGGTTCCGGTTGAAGCGCCGGGGCGACGGCCCAGTATTTTCTCCAGATACAGCATCGCAGCCACCGTTGCGCCATCCGGCACTTTGATCATTTCGTCGATCACATCGGGTAAAAATGACGGCTCTACGCGCGGGCGTCCAATACCCTCAATCATGCTGCCACGATCGTTGCGCAGCGCACTGTCGCGGCTATGCCAAAAATCAAAGAACACGGAGTGTTGCGGATCCACCACCAACAGACGCGTATCGTGTCCCTGATAACGGATATAGCGACCCAGTGTGGCGGAGGTTCCGCCGGTGCCGGCACTCATAATTAAGGTGTGCGGCACAGGGAAAGGCTCATGCGCCATCTGACGGAAAATACTTTCAGCGATATTGTTGTTGCCGCGCCAGTCGGTGGCGCGCTCGGCATAGGTGAACTGATCCATAAAATGACCGTTGAGCTCCCGCGCCAGCCGCTCTGATTCGCTGTAAAGCTGGCAAGGGTCAGCGACAAAATGGCACTCGCCGCCATAAAAACGGATCATTTCGATCTTGCGTTTCGCGGTGCTGGCGGGCATCACCGCAATGAAAGGCAGACCCAGCAAACGTGCGAAATAGGCTTCTGACACTGCCGTGCTACCGGATGACGCTTCAATAATCGGCGTATTCTCGCGGATCCAGCCATTGGCCAAACCATACAGGAACAGCGACCGCGCCAGGCGATGCTTCAGGCTGCCACTCGGATGGGTGCTTTCATCTTTGAGATAGAAGCGAATGCCAGGAAAATCCTCCAGCGCAAAGCGAATAAGATGCGTATCCGCAGAGCGTTGAAAATCGGCGTTAATTTCATTGATGGCGTGGCGAACCCAGGGCGTTTGCATGTGACGAATCCGTAATCATTATTGTGCACAGTGTAAGGCACTGGCAGGAAAATAAGGTTGCTTTAATCCGGGTATAATGCCCGAATAAGAGAAAATTTTTCTCCCGGAGCGCCGAATGCTAGATAAAACTGACCGCACTTTGCTGGCGATACTGCAACAGGATTGCACGTTATCGCTGCAAGCCCTGGCGGATGCGGTGAATCTCACCACCACGCCGTGCTGGAAACGCCTGAAAAAGCTGGAAGATGATGGCATTATTCGTGCGCGCGTGGCGCTGCTGGATGGGGAGAAGATGGGTCTTTCTCTCACCGCTTTCATGTTTGTCAAAACACAACAGCACAGCAGCGACTGGTTTCAGCAATTTGTTGCCGTGGTGCAGCAGATGCCTGAAGTGATGGCATTCTATCGCATGGCCGGGGAGTACGATTATCTGCTGCGCATCCAGGTGGCCGATATGAAAAGTTACGACGCATTTTATAAACGTCTGGTGAATGGCGTGCCAGGCCTGATTGATGTGACCTCCAGTTTCGCCATGGAAGAGATTAAATACACCACCGCGTTGCCGGTAGCGCCCTGAACGGGCACAGAAAGAGAGCGTCTTGTGCGATTATTCAGCCAATTAAGTTGGTATTTCCTGCGCGAGTGGCGGCGATATCTGGGTGCCGTCAGCTTGCTGATTGTGATTGCGTTATTACAACTGCTGCCGCCGCATGTGGTCGGCGTGATTGTTGATGGCGTAACGCAACACACCTTAAGCAGCGGCAAACTTTTTATGTGGATTGGCGTGATGCTGGTGACAGCGGTGATCGTCTATCTGCTGCGTTATGTCTGGCGTGTGCTGTTGTTTGGCGCGTCTTACCAGCTCGCAGTTGAATTACGGGAAGATTTCTATCGCCAGTTGAGTCGCCAGCATCCTGCGTTCTATTTACGCCATCGCACGGGCGATTTGATTGCGCGCGCCACCAATGACGTGGATCGCGTGGTATTTGCCGCCGGTGAGGGCGTCCTGACGCTGGTGGATTCGCTGGTCATGGGCTTAGTGGTGCTGGTGGTGATGAGCGTGCAAATCAGCTGGGAACTGACGCTGCTGGCGCTGATCCCGATGCCGCTGATGGCGATTGCCATTCAGAAAGATGGTTCGCGTCTGCATCAGCGCTTTAAAGTGGCCCAGGCGGCCTTCTCCAGCCTGAACGATCAAACACAGGAGAGCCTTACCAGCATTCGGATGATCAAAGCTTTTGGTCTGGAAGATCATCAATCGCAACAGTTTGCTGACATTGCGCGCGACACCGGCAAGAAAAACCTGCATGTGGCGCGTGTTGATGCACGTTTTGATCCCATCATTTACATCGCCGTGGGTTTCTCTAACCTGCTGGCGATTGCGGGCGGTGGCTGGATGGTGTGGCACGGTAGTTTGACGTTGGGTCAGCTCACCAGCTTCGTGATGTATCTGGGACTGATGATTTGGCCGATGCTGGCGCTGGCGTGGATGATCAACATCGTTGAACGTGGGAGCGCGGCATGGAGCCGCATTCGCGCGCTATTGGCGGAAGCGCCGGCGGTGGAGGATGGGCAGAAAGTCCTCCCCGACGACGCTGGCGATTTACAGGTCGCCATTCGTGAATTCCATTATCCCGCTAACGCAGGCGCGGCGCTGAGCCATGTTAATTTTCAACTGAAACCGGGGCAGATGTTGGGGCTGTGCGGTCCAACCGGCTGTGGTAAAAGCACGCTGCTAAGTCTGATTCAACGTCATTTCGACATCGACCAGGGTGACATTCGCTACCATAACCTGCCGCTAACGCAACTGCGACTCGATAGCTGGCGCAGTCGGCTGGCGGTGGTGAGTCAGACGCCGTTTTTGTTCTCCGATACCGTGGCTAATAACCTGGCGCTGGGCCGTCCGAATGCGTCTCAGGAAGAAATTGAGCGCGTGGCGCGCATGGCCTGTGTACACGATGACATTCTGCGTCTGCCGCAGGGCTATGACACCGAAGTGGGGGAGCGCGGCGTGATGCTTTCCGGTGGTCAAAAACAGCGTATTGCCATTGCCCGCGCGCTGTTGCTGAATGCGGAAATCCTGATCCTCGACGATGCACTATCCGCGGTGGACGGTCGCACAGAGCATGAAATCCTGCACAACCTGCGGCAGTGGGGCAAAGGCCGCACGTTGATCATCAGCGCGCATCGTTTATCGGCGTTGACCGAGGCCAGTGAAATTCTGGTGCTGCAACAAGGTGCGGTGACTCAGCGCGGCGATCACGACAGCCTGCTAGCGAAAGAGGGATGGTATCGCGATATGTACCGCTATCAGCAACTCGAAGCGGCGCTGGATGAAGATGAAACCGCAGAGGAGGCGAATCATGGCTAAATCGCAACGTTTGTGGCCAACCCTGAAACGCCTGCTGTCATACGGCAAACCCTGGCGAAAATCGCTGTGGCTGGCGGTCGGCATGCTGTGGATTGCGGCGGCGGCAGAAGTCACCGGCCCGGTGCTGGTGAGCTACTTCATTGATAATCTGGTGGCAAAACACCAGATGCCCTGGGGCATCGCCATTGGGCTGCTGGTGTGCTTTATTTTGCTGCAACTGCTGGCTGCTGGTTTGCACTATTTCCAGGCGCTGCTGTTTAATCGCGCGGCGATTGGTGTGGTGCAGCAGTTACGCATGGACGTGATGAACGCGGCACTGCGTCAGCCGCTTAGCGCCTTTGATACCCAGCCGGTGGGGCAGATTATCTCGCGCGTTACCAACGATACCGAAGTGATTAAAGATCTCTACGTCACGGTGGTGGCTACCGTGCTGCGCAGTGCGGCACTGATTGGCGCAATGCTGGTGGCGATGTTCTCGCTCGACTGGCGAATGGCGCTGGTGGCGATTGTCATCTTCCCGCTGGTACTCACGGTGATGCTGATTTATCAGCGTTACAGCACGCCGATTGCGCGTCGTGTGCGTAGCTATCTGGCGGATATCAATAATGGTTTCAATGAAGTGATCAACGGTATGAGCGTGATCCAGCAGTTTCGCCAGCAGGCGCGCTTTGGTGAACGCATGGGCGAGGCCAGCCGCTCACACTATCTGGCGCGCATGGAAACCCTGCGACTGGACGGTTTCTTGTTGCGTCCGCTGCTGAGTCTGTTTTCGGCAGTGATCCTCTGTGGGCTGCTGATGCTGTTCAGCTTTGCCACGCCCGGGGTGTTTGAGGTCGGCGTGCTTTACGCCTTTATTACCTATCTGGGACGACTGAACGAACCCTTGATTGAGCTCACCACGCAACAATCGATGCTGCAACAGGCGGTGGTTTCCGGCGAGCGTATCTTCGAACTGATGGATGCCACTCAACAGGGATACGGCACGGATAACCTGCCGTTGGCCTCAGGGCGAATTGCCTTGCACGATGTCAGTTTTGCCTACCGCGACAATCGGGATGTACTGAGCCATATCAGCCTCGAGGTGCCGGCGCGCGGTTTTGTGGCGCTGGTGGGGCATACAGGCAGTGGCAAAAGTACGCTGGCGAATTTACTGATGGGATATTATCCGGTGACACGCGGCAGCATCGAGCTGGATGGTCGCCCCTTACCGCAGCTGACGCATGAAGCGCTACGCCAAAGCGTCGCTATGGTGCAGCAGGATCCGGTGGTGCTGGCTGATACCTTGTTAGCCAACGTGCGGCTGGGACGCGATATCCCGGAAGAGCAGGTGTGGCAGGCACTGGAAAAAGTGCAGCTCGCCCCGCTGGCACGATCGATGTCAGAGGGCATTCACACGCGGCTGGGTGAAGAAGGCAACAATTTGTCGGTCGGGCAAAAACAGTTGCTGGCGCTGGCGCGAGTGCTGGTTTCGCTGCCACAAATTTTGATCCTTGATGAAGCGACTGCAAATATCGATTCCGGTACCGAACAGGCGATTCAGCATGCGCTGCGTGCACTACGCCAGCACAGCACGCTGGTGGTGATTGCGCACCGTCTTTCTACTATCACTGAAGCGGATCAGATTTTGGTATTGCACCGTGGTCAGGTTGCCGAGCGGGGCACGCATGCACAGTTGCTGGCTCAACAGGGTCGTTACTGGCAGATGTATCAGCTACAGCAGGCGGGTGATGAACTCGCGGCGAGCATACCCGCTCAAGCAGAAGGGTGAATTGCACCTTTTTTGCGCAGATTTATCGGATTGTTCTGTATTGATGCACTCCTTTGAGGCTGAAAGCACCAAAGGAGTGCAATATTGCAACACCTTTCTTTTGTCCTGTTCCCAAACTGAGCCACCCATCACATAACGAAGCGCGATATAGCGCGTCCAGGCCACTGACTGCTTCCCTTTTTTCATTTATGGCACAGCGTTTGCTTATATCTCCTCGTGTCCGCGAGACTCACTCAATTTATTATCTGGAGGGGAACGTATGAAGCTGGTTACCGTGGTAATCAAACCATTTAAGCTGGAGGACGTGCGTGAAGCTTTATCCTCCATTGGCATTCAGGGACTGACTGTTACCGAAGTGAAGGGGTTTGGTCGCCAGAAAGGTCACGCAGAGCTTTACCGCGGTGCCGAGTACAGCGTGAACTTCCTGCCAAAAGTTAAAATTGATATCGCGATTGCGGACGATCAACTCGATGAAGTGGTGGATGTCATCAGCAAAGCCGCTTACACCGGCAAAATTGGCGACGGCAAAATCTTCGTCGCAGAACTGCAGCGCGTTATTCGTATTCGTACCGGCGAGACCGACGAAGCAGCACTGTAACTGGGGCTCTGAATTGTGATGGGATGGAAAGAAATGAATAAAATGATGACTAAGTTGGGCCTCACCAGCCTGGCACTGTTACCGTCTCTGGCCATGGCGGCAGCTCCTGCCGTTGCGGACAAAGCGGATAACGCCTTTATGATGATCTGTACCGCTCTGGTACTGTTTATGACGATTCCGGGCATCGCCCTGTTTTACGGCGGTTTGATTCGCGGTAAAAACGTCCTGTCGATGCTGACCCAGGTTGCCGTGACCTTCGCATTAGTCTGCGTGCTGTGGGTGATTTACGGTTATTCGCTGGCCTTCAGCGAGGGCAACGCCTTCTTCGGTAACTTCCAGTGGGCGATGCTGAAAAATATCGAGCTGAAAGCGGTGATGGGCAGCTTCTATCAGTATATCCACGTCGCGTTCCAGGCTTCCTTCGCCTGTATCACCGTGGGCCTGATTGTGGGCGCGATTGCTGAACGTATTCGCTTCTCAGCAGTACTGATTTTTGTGGTGGTCTGGCTGACGCTCTCTTATCTGCCAATCGCACACATGGTGTGGGCTGGCGGTCTGCTGGCGCAAGACGGCGCGCTGGACTTCGCGGGTGGTACCGTTGTTCACATCAACGCCGCAGTTGCGGGTCTGGTGGGTGCTTATCTGGTGGGCAAACGTGCTGGCTTCGGTAAAGAAGCGTTCAAACCGCACAACCTGCCAATGGTCTTCACCGGTACTGCGATTCTGTATGTGGGCTGGTTTGGCTTCAACGCCGGTTCTGCTTCTTCTGCAAATGAAATCGCAGCCCTGGCCTTCCTGAACACTGTTGTGGCGACTGCAGGTGCGGTGCTGTCATGGGTGTTCGGTGAGTGGGCGATGCGTGGCAAACCTTCTCTGCTGGGTGCGTGTTCTGGCTTTATCGCCGGTCTGGTTGCTATCACCCCGGCTTGTGGTTATGTCGGTGTCGGCGGCGCGCTGATTATCGGTCTGGCCGGTGGCCTGGCAGGCATCTGGGGTGTGACCACCCTGAAGAAATGGCTGCGCGTGGATGACCCATGTGATGTGTTCGGTGTCCACGGCGTGTGCGGTATCCTGGGTTGTATTCTGACCGGTGTGTTCGCCTCCTCTTCACTGGGCGGCGTGGGCTACGCAGAAGGCGTGACCATGGGCCATCAGGTTTGGGTTCAGCTGTTCAGCTGCGGCGTGACCATCGTCTGGTCAGGTGTTGTCGCCTTCATCGGCTTCAAACTGGCGGATATGATCGTTGGCCTGCGTGTTCCAGAAGATCAGGAACGTGAAGGTCTGGATGTGAACAGCCACGGCGAGAACGCTTACAACCAGTAAGAAATGAGCGGTAGAAGAGCAGTGCGCTAAAACTATAAAAAGACGAGGGGGCGATAATATCGCCCCTTTTTTTATGCGTCGCGCTGGCGCATGACGCCTTCCTGAACCGTGGTCGCGACCAGTGTTCCATCCTGCGTGTAGAACTCCCCACGTACAAACCCACGTGCGCCTGAAGCTGAGGTGCTCACCACGCTGTACAACAACCACTCTGAGAGATCGAACGGGCGGTGGAACCACATGGAGTGGTCAATCGTCGCCACCTGCATGTCAGGCTCCAAAAAGCCTTTCCCGTGCGGCTGTAGCGCCACAGGCAGGAAGTTGAGATCCGAGGCGTAACCCAGCAGGTATTGATGAATACGGCGATCGTCCGGCAGCTTGCCGTTGGCACGAATCCACACCTGGCGCATCGGCTCATCGACACGGCCCTTAAGCGGGTTATGGATTTGCACCGGCCGGATATCCAGCGGACGCTCAGCGAGAAACTTTTCTTTGAGTTTGAGCGGTAAATGGGCCGCCAGTTTTTGCGCCAGATCCTGCTCTGAGGGGAGATTGTCCGGGCCTGGCACCGGCGGCATGCTGTTCTGGTGCTCAAATCCGCTTTCCGGCGCCTGGAACGAGGCGGTCATATAGAAGATCGGCTGTCCGTTTTGCACCGCGCTGACGCGACGCGCGCTAAAACTTTTGCCGTCGCGCAGAGTTTCGACATCATAGATGATGGCTTTTTCGCTATCACCAGGGCGCAGGAAGTAGCTGTGAAAAGAGTGGATGATGCGCTCTTCCGGCACGGTTTGTTTTGCTGCGTATAACGCCTGACCGACGACCTGGCCGCCAAATACCTGGCGCAGGCCGAGATCTTCACTTTGGCCGCGAAACAAGCCTTCTTCGAGTTTTTCGAGATCGAGTAAATTAAGCAGGTTTTGCAGTGCCTGGCTCATAGCAGATTCCTCAGGGGGGCAATTGCGTCAGTGTGAAAGATCCGACCAGTTTCCGTCAATGATTTTGCCGTGATTTCAGCGAGCTGGCAGTGCTTTTGGGCGCAATCCGGTTTTTGTGCCAGAATTAAGGACATTCGGCGGTTGAAAAGCTACCCAACAAATTGTCCGCCGACAATCATAGTGTTCATAAGGAGACGACATCGATGAAACTCTGGCATGTTATTAGCGGTGTGACGCTGGCGGCAGCATTGGCTGGCTGTGCCGATCACAGTAAGCCGGTGGCCACCCCAACGCTGGGCTCGGCCGTTGCGGGGCAGCAGGCCGCGATTACGCAGCCTAATGTTAGTGGTTCGGTGTACTTTCGTCAGCGCATTGCGTTGCCGCCGGATGCAGTGTTAACCGTGACGCTGTCCGACGCTTCACTGGCCGATGCACCATCGAAAGTGCTGGCGCAGCATGTGGTGCGTACTGAAGGGAAACAGGCGCCGTTCCAGTTTGTGCTGCCGTTTAACCCGGCCGATATTCAGCCGAATGCGCGGATTCTGTTAAGTGCCGCTATCGCTATTGATGGCAAACTGGCGTTTATTACCGATACCGTGAAGCCGGTAATCAATCAGGGCGGTACGAAAGCGGAGCTGTTGCTGGTGCCAGTGACAAATATGGCGATGCAAACCAAGCCTGGCGCAGCGACCACGGTGCCGTCAACGTCGCCAACGCAGGTGGTGCCTTCCGCTTCGGTGCCTGCGCCGACGAGTATGTAGTATAAGCAGGGGCGTGGATTTTACGCCTAAAAACAGGGCGGGGGAGTGTGTGGGCAGGCAACACTGTTGCGTAAAGCCGCTGTCTCGTCCCTGATCGCTCGGCACACGCCATCCATGGCGTGTGACGCTTTACTCCACAGCGTTGCCTGCCCGCACCTCAGCATGGGTGCGAGTTTGTGAGTGACATCGGCGGATTGTCCCAGAGTGCTCGTCACTTTTATCTTTGGCTTGATGCCTGACTTCACAGTTTGCTTGCCCGCACCTCAGCATGGGTGCGCTTAGTACTTCCAGCGATACTTCTCTAATTCAATTTCACCGGCATCACTGACTTCGATGCCTTCGGCTTCCAGCGCATCACGCTGGCGGAAGAGATCATCGCCTTGCAGAGAAATACGGCCATGGCGATTGATGACGCGAAACCATGGCAGTTTGCTGCCCTCGGGTAAGCGACGTAATACGCCGCCGACTTGTCTTGCGGCACGCGGTGAGCCGGCAAGCAGGGCGATATCGCCGTAGGTGGTGACTTTGCCTCTGGGGATCGCGGCAATGATTTGCCAGACGCGCTCGGAAAAGTTGCTTGTGTCGTTCATGCACGCACCTGATTCAGCGAGTAAATGCCGACTTTAGCATGCCGGGAGGGCGAGAATCAGGGTTTTACTGGAGAGCTGTTCAAGAAAACAACGGTCACCCGGCCTGCGCTTGCAATTGCCAGGGGGTTACTTGATAATGCCTGCGCTCTCGAAAGAGAGCTCGTCAATGGGGGCCCTGTTGGTTCTCCCGCAACGCTAACTTGTGAACTCGGTCAGGTCCGGAAGGAAGCAGCCGCAGCAGGCGACGCGTGTGCCGGGATGTAGCTGGCAGGGCCTCCACCATTTCTACTCCCGAAAAAATCCTCAAGAAATCAGTACACAGCGAAACGCTGGCACTCCTTTGCCTGTGAATCATTCCCTGAAGTGAAAAGAGGGCGTAACGATCAGCGGATAAAAATAGTTAGCGGACGAACTTCCAGACAGAAACCGGTACTTTATCGTAAAGCTTATTCATCGTCAGTTCTGCAAGGCGATGATCGGCAGCAGAATAAAATACCGCGAGCTCGTTGTCAGATAATTCGTACTTGTTCTTTTCAATCACCCGTTCAAGGGTGTCAATTGAGCGACAACGACGCAGTCGCATCAAATAGTCTGTTTTGGTTAAGGCTTGGTTGCTCATAAATAAACCGGTCTCACTCTGATGCTAAAAGGAATGGCTGGGTTGTTGGAGAAAAGCGCACTCTTCGGCAAACAGATTAAATAAGCGTCTTGCTGAACGTTGCCACCGTTGAAGATCCTGAGTATTGATTCCATAACTGCTAAACAGCATAAAGGTATCGTCAAGATATTCATCGATTTGCGTAATCAGCGCTTCATCTTCAACGTGCTTAATTTTGTAATTCATCGTGAAAGACGCGATATGCTCAATCAAATCGTTGAGCTGTAAATTGCTTTCCGCAGTAGGGTCATTCACCCAGCCGTGATGGCTGTCAGTCAGTGTCGCCATACTTTCGTCAAACAGGTTCTCACACAGGAATTTAAGCTGGGCAATATCATGCCGTTTTGGTGAGTATTCGTCCATCTTTTTCCCCTCCAGAGCTTGCACAGTGACCGCAGCGCGGCGAGATTTGGAAAAGCTATCAGGAAGCGATCACGAATATTAAGAATTCAGCGACTCCTTAAATATAATCCACATTCATTAGCTTTGCTCACCTCGATTACCAAATATTACAATTCGTCGGCTGGCGAGGGGCGGGTATTGTCTATCACTGAAAACACCAGTGCGCCCGGTACTATCTGGAACAAAACTTCTTCATGCTGGGTAGATGTTTCATTTAAATCCAGGCAAGGATTAAATAAATCCCACTTAAAATCGTAAAGCATTTTAAATCGATTGTTGTCGTGCGGTTGAATGGAAATAATCTTAAAACTGTCGGGAACTAATTGCGCGTTTTGAGAATACCACTGTAAATCACCTGCCAGGGCTTCGGCTATTTTGAGAATATTCCCCTGGATAATAGCCTGCAACTTCTCGCAATCGTCCTCATCCACAGCAATATCACAATGAATAATAGACTGCATTTCGCTTCCGGTAAAAAAGGAGGATGAATCTATCATTAGGGTTCTCGCCAAATATTGCAAGTTAACTCTGTGCAGAATACGTAATCGTTGCGATGGGATTTATCACTCAATCGATTCAGATCCAGTGATAGCCACAGAGGAAGCGCCGAATGGTTAACTTTTGAAACACTTTCTCCCGGGCGTCGCGTCAGGGAGATCGGGTAGTATAATTGTTATGTTATAACGTATTTGGTCTCCCGCCATGAATCACAGTGGTTTACTCCTCTCACTCAGCGGTCGCTTAATGGTCGCGCTGTTGCTTATCGCGTTCCTGGCGCTGGCTATCTATTGGGGAATGCAGAAATGATGCATTTCAATCGCTTGCAGGGCGGCTATCAGGGACAAGCGGTGACGCCGATAGTGACCGGAGAGCTGGCGGCAGGCAGCATGACGGCATTAATCGGCGCGAACGGCACCGGAAAATCCACGCTACTGAAAACCATCGCCGGTCTGTTGCCACCTATTGCAGGGACTTGCGAATTAAAGATTTCGCCTAAGGCGCTTGGCTGGTTACCGCAGCGTAGTGAGTTAGAAACTCGTTTCCCGCTTACCGTTTATGAACTGGTTGCTATGGGATGCTGGCCGCGCTGCGGCTGGTTTGGTGGCATCAATCGTGCGATGCGACAGGAGATCGATGCCGCACTGGATGCCGTGCAGATGCGTGATTTCGCCGATGCGCAGCCTTCTATGCTTTCCGGCGGCCAGTTGCAACGTGTGCTGTTTGCGCGCCTGATGCTGCAGCAAAGTAAAGTCTGGCTGCTGGATGAACCCTTTAATGGCATCGATACGCAAACCGTCACGCTGTTGATGTCAATCCTCGAGCAGCAGCAGCAGGCGGGCACCACCTTATTAGTGGTGTTGCACGATCGCCCACTGGTTGCGCGTTACTTCAAAGATGTGTTGTCGCTCGACGATGCTGACTCCGCTCAAACCCCACTGCTGCGCAGGGTGGCCTCGTGACATTGATTCAACCGTTTATCGAATTTGGTTTTATGCGCCGCGCGTTAGTGGCTTGTGTGGCATTAGCGCTGAGCGCCACGCCGCTGGGTGTTTTCCTTTCACTGCGTCGTATGAGTCTGGTGGGTGATGCGCTCTCCCACGCGGTGCTGCCTGGCGCGGCGATTGGCTATCTGGTTTCCGGTTTATCGCTGGTGGCGATGGGCATCGGCGGGCTGATTGCGGGATTAGCCGTTGCGCTGCTTTCTGGTGCCGTCAGTCGCTACACCCCCTTAAAAGAGGACGCCAGTTTCTCAGGCTTTTATCTCGGCTCGCTGGCGCTGGGCGTGACGCTGGTGTCATTGCGCGGATCGAGCGTCGATCTGCTGCACGTTCTGTTCGGTTCACTGCTGGCCGTCGATAACGCGGCCATCCTGCTAGTGGGCGGCATCGCGGCTTTCACTTTGCTGATGCTGGCAGTGATTTTCCGCCCGCTGGTGATCGATGCGTTCGATCCGGATTTCCTGCGTGCTCAAGGCAAGTGGAGCGCGCCGATCGTCCACGGCATCTTCCTGATGTTGGTCGTGCTGAATCTGGTGGCGGGTTTTCAGGTGCTCGGCACGTTGATGTCGGTGGGATTGATGATGTTACCGGCGACCAGCGCGCGTTTCTGGAGTCGCCATCTTGCCTGCATGCTCGGCATCGCCATGCTGCTGGCGATGATCGCCGCGCTGGTGGGGTTAATTCTTTCCTGGCACTTCTCACTGCCCGCTGGTCCGGCGGTGGTGCTGAGTGCTGCCGTACTGTTTTTGCTTTCTGTTTTAACAGGACCGTGTGGCGGCCTGCTGCGCCGTCGATAACTATACAATTAGGGGATACGAATGAAGAAGTTACCGCTGAGCCTGGCGATTGGCGCCATGTTTATTAGCCCACTGACCATGGCAAAAACGGTGGATGTCGTGGCGAGTTTCACCGTGCTGGCCGATATCGTTAAGCAAGTCGGAGGCGATCACGTTAACGTGAAATCGCTGGTGCAGCCTAACGGTGATCCCCATACCTTCGAACCCACGCCACAGGATAGCCAGGCGTTGGCTAAAGCCAATGTGGTATTTGTGAGTGGTTTGGGGATGGAAGGGTGGATGGATCGCCTGATCAGCGCCTCCGGTTATAAAGGCACGATTGTGGTCGCCTCCAACGGCGTCAACACGCGCAAAATGGAAGAAGACGGCAAAACCGTGACGGACCCACACGCGTGGAACAGCATGCACAACGGCGTGATTTATGCCACCAACGTGATGAATGCGCTGATTAAAGCCGATCCAGAAGATGCGGCGGATATCCGCAAGAGCGGTGAAAGCTATATTCAGCAGCTGGAGAAACTGGATAGCTGGGCGAAAACGGAGTTTGCTGCAGTGCCAAAGAGCAAGCGTAAAGTGCTGACCAGCCATGATGCCTTTGGTTACTTTGGCCAGCGTTATGGTGTGAGTTTCCTGGCGCCAGTCGGTTTCTCCACTGAAGCCGAAGCCAGTGCCAGCGATGTGGCATCGATTATCAAGCAGTTGAAAGCCGAGCACATCAAGACTTACTTCATGGAGAATCAGACCGATCCGCGTCTGGTGAAACAGATTGCCAGCGAAACCGGCGCACAGCCAGGTGGTGAACTCTATCCAGAAGCGTTGTCCGAGGCGAACGGTCCTGCTGCGACTTATGTTGCTGCCTTCAAGCACAACGTCGATGTTATGTTGCAGAGCATGAAGTAAAAAAAAGGCCGGGGAGCATCCCGGCCAATTATCACGACACTTTCCTACCTTTTCTTTTTTCTTCCCTGAACCGCCTTAAAGCGCGGATTCGTTTTGCAGATCACGTAAATGCGACCTTTACGACGCACGACTTTGCAATCCTTGTGACGGGTCTTGGCAGACCGTAATGAACTTAAAACCTGCATGCGTGAACTCCTGATTAATTACCGCGCGTCAGGAAGCTGCCAAAACGCTTGTTGAAGCGTGCGGCGCTGCCTTCTTTGGTGAGATCTTTTTGCTTGCCGGTGTAGTGGACGTGGGATTTAGACGAGACATCCAGCGTCACGTAAGGCAGCACTTCACCTTCAAACTCAATGGTGCGTTCGGTTTTAATGGTGGAACCGATTTTGAAATACTCATCGACAGAAGTGTCATGGAACACCACGGGACGGTATTGAGGATGGATATTGGCTTTCATAACTGCACTCCCATGTAATGTTATAATATAACAATAGTATGAACCTGCAGCGAATTGATTGCAACCGCGATCGCAGTAAGGGTATTGAATGGTCGGGTGAAGGGCGGCGTTCAGGCAATAAAAAAGGCCGCTTGCGCGGCCTTTTCAACAGGTGACAACTTAGTGTTTGTGCTCGACCGGATGGCCTTGCTCAATCTCCGCTTTGTTTTTACCAAAGCGGCGACGTACCACCACAAAGAACACAGGCACGAAGAAGATCGCCAACGCGGTTGCAGTGACCATGCCGCCCATTACGCCGGTACCTACGGCGTTCTGTGCGCCGGAACCGGCACCGGTACTGATGGCCAGCGGTAGAACACCCAGGATAAAGGCCAGTGAGGTCATCAGAATTGGACGCAGACGCATACGTGCCGCTTCCAGTGTTGATTCCACCAAACCTTTCCCTTCCTTCTCCATCAAATCCTTGGCGAATTCAACGATCAGGATGGCGTTCTTCGCCGACAAGCCAATGGTTGTCAGCAGCCCCACCACGAAGTAGACGTCATTACTGAGCCCGCGCAGGGTGGTAAAGATCAATGCACCCACCACACCCAACGGAACGACCAGCATAACGGAGAACGGAATCGACCAGCTCTCGTACAACGCGGCCAGACACAGGAACACCACAATCAGCGAGATGGCGTACAGGGCAGGGGCCTGGTTACCGGACAGACGTTCCTGATAGGACATACCCGTCCAGTCGTAGCCGATACCCGCAGGCAGTTTGCCCGCCAGCTCTTCCATCAGGTTCATGGCATCACCGGAGCTCTTACCTGGAGCAGCCTGACCCAGAATTTCCATTGAAGGCAAGCCGTTGTAACGTTCCAGACGCGGTGAACCATACTGCCATTTCGCCGAAGAGAAGGCCGAGAACGGAACCATGGTGCCTGAGCTGTTACGCACGAACCATTTACTGATGTCATCTGGCAACATACGTGAGTCAGCCTGGCCCATCACGTATACCTTCTTCACACGACCACGGTCGATGAAGTCATTGACGTAAGAGCCACCCCAGCCAGCGCCCAGCGTGGTGTTGATGTCAGACAGCGACACACCCAGTGCCTGCGCTTTCTCCTGATCGATGATCAGTTTGTATTGCGGTGTATCTTCCATACCGTTTGGACGCACGCCCACCAGCGTATCCGGATGTTGGGCAATCATGCCAAACAGCTGGTTACGCGCGGCGGTCAACTTCTCGTGACCGAGGTTACCCTGGTCAGTCAGCATGAAGTCGAAGCCGGTGGCGTTACCCAGTTCAATAATCGCTGGCAGGTTGAACGGGAAGACCATTGCATCTTTGATCTGACCCAACGCCTGCATGGCGCGTCCGGCAATCGCGGGCACTTTCAGGCTGGCATCGCCACGCTCATCCCACGGTTTCAGGCTGACGAAGGCTATACCGGTGTTCTGACCACGTCCCGCAAAGCCAAAGCCGTTAACAGTAAATACGGAGTTAACGCTGTCTTTTTCTTTGTTCAGGAAGTAATCCGTCACCTGGTCCAGCACTTTCTGCGTACGTTCCTGGGTTGCACCGGCTGGCAACTGCGCCTGCGCCAGTAACAGACCCTGATCCTCTTCCGGCAGGAAGGAGGTGGGCAGTTTCAGGAACAGATACGCCATACCGACTACGATCACCAGGTAGATCACCAGATAACGACCGGTGCTACGCACGATGTGACCAACGCTATCGACGTAGTGGTTGGTGCTCTTGTCGAACAGACGGTTAAACCAGCCAAAGAAGCCGGTGGTTTTACCGTGCTCGCCTTTCTTGATCGGTTTCAGCATGGTGGCACAGAGTGCTGGGGTCAGAATCAACGCAACCAACACTGACAGCGCCATCGCGGAAACGATGGTGATCGAGAACTGACGATAGATAACCCCGGTAGAGCCGCCGAAGAAGGCCATCGGAATAAATACCGCAGACAGCACCAGAGCAATACCGACCAGCGCGCCCTGAATCTGTTCCATCGAACGTTTCGTCGCTTCTTTTGGCGGTAAACCTTCTTCCGCCATAACACGCTCAACGTTCTCCACCACCACGATGGCGTCATCCACCAGCAGGCCGATGGCGAGCACCATACCGAACATCGTTAACGTGTTTATCGAGTAACCGAATGCACTGATGATGGCAAAGGTACCCAACAGCACGACCGGAACAGCGATGGTTGGAATCAAGGTCGCGCGGAAGTTCTGCAGGAACAGATACATCACCAGGAACACCAGCACGATCGCTTCAAACAGCGTTTTCACCACTTCGAAGATCGAGATCTTAACGAACGGCGTGGTGTCGTACGGGTAAACGGTTTTCATGCCTGACGGGAAGAACGGCTGCAGTTTGGCCAGCTCATCTTTCACCGCTTTGGCGGTATCCAGCGCATTCGCACCGGTTGCCAGTTTCACACCGATACCCGAAGCCGGTTTGCCGTTGTAGCGGGCGATGATCTCGTAGTTTTCACCACCGAGTTCAATCTTCGCCACGTCACGCAAGCGCACCTGTGAGCCGTCCTGGTTCACTTTCAGCATGATATTGCCGAACTCTTCGGTATTGGTCAGACGGGTCTGCGCAATAATCGAGGCGTTCAACTGCTGGCCAGGGACGGGCGGTGTGCCACCCAACTGACCGGCGGCGACCTGGGTGTTCTGGGTGCCCAACGCACTGATCACATCCACCGGCGTCAGCTGGTAGTTGTTCAGTTTGTGTGGGTCCAGCCAGATGCGCATCGCGTACTGCGCACCAAACACCTGAGTATCACCGACGCCAGGCGTACGGCTGATCGGGTCTTTGATGTTGGAAGCAACATAGTCAGAGATATCATTCTGCGTCATGCTGCCGTCATCACTGACAAAGCCCGCTACCATCAGGAAGCTGCTGGAGGATTTTTTAACCTGAATACCTTGTTGCTGAACTTCCTGCGGCAGCAGTGGCATCGCCAGCTGCAACTTGTTCTGTACCTGTACCTGCGCGATATCAGCGTTAGTACCGGACTGGAAGGTCAGCGTCAGGGTCAGGGTACCGGACGAGTCACTGCTCGAGGCCATGTACATCAGGCCATCGATGCCGTTCATGTTTTGTTCGATAACCTGGGTTACCGAATCCTGCAGCGTTTTCGCATCAGCACCCGGGTAAGTTGCCTGGATTTCAACGGCCGGCGGCGCAACATTGGGATATTGCTCAATCGGCAAACTGATAATCGCAAGGGTACCCGCCAGCATAATGATGATGGCAAGCACCCAGGCAAAAATGGGGCGATCGATAAAGAACTTAGCCATGTATCAGTGGCTCCTGTTTAGGACGATGATTTAGCAGACTGTGATTCCGGCGCTGCTTTGGCATCATCTTTGACTTCTTGTGGTGTCACCTGCGCACCTGGCTTGGCACGCTGAAGACCGACGGTGATCACGCGATCGCCCTCTTTTAGGCCATCCGTTACCAGCCATTTGTCGCCAAATGCCTGATTAGCGGTGATGTTACGGACTTCCACTTTATTATCTGCGCCAACCACCATCGCGGTTGCCTGACCGGTTGGGGTACGGGTTACGCCCTGTTGCGGTACCAGCAATGCGGTTGGATTGGTCCCCTCATCCAGACGCGCACGCACAAACATGCCTGGCAGCAGGCGGTGGTCCGGGTTCGGGAAGATGGCGCGCAGCGTGATCGATCCGGTGGTTTCGTCCACGGTCACATCAGAGAATTCCAATGTGCCTGGCTGCGTATATGCGTTACCGTTTTGCATCAACAGCGTGACATTGGCTTTGCCGTCATTCTGTTTCAGCTGACCGGATTCCAGTTCTGCGCGCAAACGCAGGAAATCATCACTGGACTGGGTGACATCGACATACATCGGATCGAGCTGTTGCACGGTTGCCAGTGCAGTGGTTTGACCGCTGGAGACCAGAGCGCCTTCAGTGACTGACGATTTACCAATGCGACCGCTGATCGGCGAAGTGACTTTGGTATAAGCCAGATTAATGCGTGCGGTTTCCACGTTGGCTTGCGCCGCCTGAACCGCAGCAGCCGTCTGCGCAGCGGTTGCCGCAGCGGTGTCATAGTCCTGCTGACTGATGTACTTGGTACCCAGCAGCGGCTTATAACGCTTGATGGTTAACTGCGCGACGTGTGCATTGGCTTGCGCCTGTGCTAAATCGCCTTTGGCGCTGTCATAAGCCGCCTGGTAAGTAGCCGGATCGATCTGATACAGGGAAACGCCTGCTTTGATATCCGTACCTTCCTCAAAATTACGCTTCAGAATAATACCTGACACCTGAGGGCGCACTTCTGCCACGCGAAATGCCGAAGTACGACCTGGCAATTCGGTGGTAATTTTCAAAGGCTCGTTTTTTAACGTCACAACACCCACTTCTGGGGGCTGCTGCTGGGCGGCTTGCTGGGATTTATTATCATCACATCCTGTTAACACAAAGCTGCCTGAAAGCATCAGGACGGCCGCCAGAGGCGCTAATCCTCTGTTTTTATTCATAAATAAACCTCTAGTGTCCGATATCAAATGATCAATGGATCACAAACCGATAAACCCATTGCTGCGTTAAAACACGGGTCGTGCTATGGTACATACATTCACAAATGTATGTAAACTTGCCAGTTTGTAAAAAAAGTCCTCTATGGCACGAAAAACCAAAGCGCAAGCACTTGAAACGCGGAACCAAATTCTGGATGCCGCTTTAGCACACTTCTCTGAACACGGTGTGGCTGCCACATCCCTGGCAGATATCGCAACAGCGGCCGGCGTAACGCGCGGTGCTATCTACTGGCATTTCAAAAATAAAGCCGATGTTCTGCATGAAATCTGGCTTCGGTGTGACGCTGGGCTTGACGATGTGGAACTTGAGTATCAGACAAAATACCCGGGTGATCCACTTTCTGTTATTCGTTCAATGTTGATCTATATCCTTGACGCCACTGCAAAGGATCCTCAAAGACGCGCACTAATGGAGATTATCTTTCATAAATGTGAATTCGTGGGTGAAATGTCGACATTACAGGATATGCGTCAAAGTTTACTGCTTGAGTGTTACGACCGAATTGAATTGGTGCTACGTGAGTGTATCGAAGTCGGGCAGTTACCTGCGAGATTGAACACGTTGCAATCGGCGCGTCTGATGTGCGGTTATATCAACGGCATGATGGAAAACTGGTTGTTTAATCCGCAGGCGTTTGATCTGGCAGCGGAGGCGCCGCAACTGGTCGATGCATTTTTGGATATGCTGCGGCTGAGTCCGACTTTGTCTGGGGCGCGCTAATCGGTGCCTTCTGCTGCCTGTTTCTGCTGATAATCGCGTTGGACAATCGCCAGCGCGGCTAACACGGTTGCGGTCGGCACCTGGTTCTCTTCCAGCAGTTGAATCAAATCCACTGCCAGTTTGATCTCATCGGATGCAGTTTCCAGTGACATGCTCTCTCCTTGTTAAATACGTAATTTTGCTGCCACCAGCAGCATCAAAATTGAGCCCAGCAGTGCCACTCCAAAGCCAGCGGGATGCAACGTCGCTAAATCACCCGTCGTAAAATAGGTGGCGATGTAACCCCCAATTAACGCACCAATCACCGCCAGCACCAGCGTCGGAACAAACCCACCCGGCCGACCGGGAAAAACCATGCGCTTGATGCAGCCAGCCACCACGCCAATCGCTATCCACATAATTAGAGTCATGATTTTCCTCCTTCATTCGTAGGGGGGAGTATATACCCTAAATAATTTCAGGTGCAGGCAAGTGGCAAGGGAATGAACCCGCAGGCGCTTACTCAGGTAAGAGATGGGGGAATGAGCGCAGCTAACGCACCGGCCATGTGAAGTATGAGGGAAGTGGGCGGTGATTACCGTGCCGGGCCTGACATTTCCAGTTTGTGCATCGCATGGCGACAGCGTGCCAGCCGCTCATGCAGCACTTCGATATCACGGATCAACTGCTGCTGCACGCTGAGGGTTTCGGCGCGCGCCAGATGTTGCTCACGTTGTTCGATCATCGCCAGCAAGCGCGTTTCATAGCCCTGATACTCTTCGCGCTTCGACTGGCGCGGATCAACGCGAGGACGCTCACGCTGGGTGCGCAGTTGCTGGCTCTGACATTCGCGTTGCAGGGCGGCAATCTGATCCAGCACTTTCTCCGCCAGCCACTGACGGCGCATGACGTCGGTGTCAGCGGCGCTGAGCTGGGTTAAATTCTGTTCCAGCTCAGCGAGATAATCAGCGAGCCGCGTGCCTTTGCAACGGAACAGTTGGGCGTCAAAACGGGGCTGTCGGCAGGCACCATCGCGTTGCTGCGAGATTTGTTGTCGTAGCTGATCGACAAGGGCGAGCAGGCGTTGATGTGCGGGCGGTTGGGGCATCACTCTGATTCCGACTGTGTTAACGTAGCGCAGTTCCGATTTTATCAGGCATCAGGCATGCAACGAATTTTTCTTCTGTGTCTTGGCTGGCTGGCGATTGTGCTGGGCACGCTGGGCATTGTATTACCTTTATTACCGACCACGCCATTTGTGTTGCTGGCCGCCTGGTGTTTTGCCCGTTCGTCACCGCGTTTTCACCACTGGCTGCTGTGGCGCTCGCCGTTTGGCCGCTACATTCGCCACTGGCAGCAACATCGCGCCATGCCGCCCGGCGCCAAAGGCCGTGCCATGTTGCTGATTGTCATCACCTTTGCCGTCTCTCTCTATCTGGTTAACATGCTATGGGTGCGCATCATGCTGGGCATCATGTTGTGCGCGCTGCTGCTATTTATGTGGCGCATTCCGGTGGTGGCAGAAAAGGATGACAGCGGCGATTAAGCGCGGCAGGGTTGCATTTAGCCGGGTATTTGCATAGATTTGGGCATCTTCGTGCGTGGCTTCCCTTCTAAACGTCTTCGCTTAACCCGGTTTCCGGGTATTGGCGCTGTCGGATGCTGCGCGTATTAGATATTTTTCCAGGCGTAACACTTATGACCGCAACTGCTCAGCAGCTTGAACTCATCAAAAACAGCATCAAAAGCATCCCTGACTACCCTAAGCCGGGCATCCTGTTCCGTGACGTCACCAGCTTAATGGAAGATCCGCAGGCGTATGCCGCGTCGATTGCCATTCTGGTTGAGCGCTATCGTGACAAAGGCATCACCAAAGTGGTAGGTACGGAAGCACGTGGCTTCCTGTTTGGTGCACCTGTGGCGCTGGGTCTGGGCGTAGGCTTTGTCCCGGTGCGCAAACCCGGCAAGCTGCCGCGTGAAACCTACAGCGAGAGCTATGAGCTGGAGTACGGTTCTGATGCGCTGGAGCTGCACAAAGATGCCATCAAGCCAGGCGATGTGGTGCTGGTGGTGGACGATCTGCTGGCCACCGGCGGAACGCTGGAAGCCACAGTGAAACTGATCCGCCGTGCCGGTGGTGAAGTGAAAGATGCTGCGTTTGTGATCAACCTGTTTGATCTGAGTGGTGAAGCGCGCCTTAAGGCGATCGGCATTGACTGCTACAGCCTCGTGAATTTCCCCGGCCACTAAGGCCTGTGCGCCGCAGGCAATAGCCATCGCGGCGCATTTCATTACGCATCCCTGCCGCCGTGCCCTTGTATCAGTGCTCGATAAATCGTTCCGCCATTGCAAGTGCGCGATAAAAATTCAGCACCTGCAACGTGAAGTATGTCGGGTATAGGCATATCCTGTTGTGGCTGTTAGACTACTGCCCATATACACAGGGTTTGCGAAGCTGCATTTTTCCCCTTTTTCTTGTGGCGGAACCCGGTTCACTTAGCCGCACCGCTGTGCCAACTCAATAAAATCCAGTGATTGAATCCACATGAGCTATCAGGTACTTGCGCGAAAATGGCGTCCCCAGGCTTTCGCTGACGTAGTCGGTCAGGAACATGTGCTGACCGCGCTGGCCAACGGGTTGTCACTGGGACGAATCCATCATGCTTATCTCTTTTCCGGTACGCGCGGCGTAGGGAAAACCTCGATCGCCCGTTTGCTGGCGAAAGGCCTCAACTGCGAAACCGGCATCACCTCTACGCCTTGTGGTCAGTGTGATAACTGCCGTGAAATTGAGCAGGGACGCTTTGTCGATCTGATCGAGATTGATGCCGCGTCACGGACTAAAGTCGAAGACACGCGCGATTTGCTGGATAACGTGCAATACGCTCCGGCGCGCGGTCGCTTCAAGGTTTACCTGATCGATGAAGTGCACATGCTCTCGCGTCACAGCTTCAATGCGCTGTTGAAAACGCTGGAAGAGCCGCCTTCGCACGTCAAATTTCTGCTGGCAACCACCGATCCGCAAAAACTGCCGGTGACCATTCTGTCGCGTTGCCTGCAGTTCCATCTTAAAGCGCTCGACGTCGAACAAATCCAGCAGCAGCTGGTGCATATATTGCAGCAGGAGCAGATTGCCGCCGAGCCGCGAGCGCTGCATCTGCTGGCGCGCGCCGCTGACGGCAGTATGCGTGATGCGCTAAGCCTCACTGACCAGGCGATTGCCATGGGGCAGGGCAGCGTGACGCGTGAAACCGTGGCGCAAATGCTGGGTACACTGGATGACGAACAGCCGCTGGCGCTGATTGAAGCGCTGGTGGAGGGGCAGGGTGAACAGGTGATGGCGCTGCTGAATCAGGCGGCATCACGCGGTGTCGAGTGGGAAGCGCTGTTGGTCGAAATGCTGCGTTTACTGCATCGCGTGGCGATGGTGCAACTGTTGCCGGCTTCGCTGGGTGAGGACGATGTGAATCAGGCGCAGCGCCTGCGCGATTTGGCACGCGTGTTACCGCCCGCCGATGTACAGCTCTATTACCAAACTTTGTTGATGGGACGTAAAGATCTGCCGCTGGCACCGGATCGTCGCCTCGGCGTCGAGATGACGCTGCTGCGCGCGCTGGCGTTCCATCCACAGGCGACCATCGCTGAGCCGGTTGCGCGGCCCAGTCTGATTCCGCAGGCGGCACCGCAAGCGTCTGCTGCATCTGCAGGCGCTGCTGCGCCGGCCTCTTCCGCTCAGGTTACTGCGTCAGCAACGCCAGTGACTTCAGCCAACGCTGCCGCGGCAGCAACGCCAGTGACTTCAGCCAACGCTGCCGCGGTAGCAACGCAAGCGGGTTCAGCTCACGCCGCCTCCTCTTCGGCATCTCGCCCCACTTCTGCAGCCCAGCCGCAAATGGCGCCGCCGATGCAGGACGCACCGCCGATGGCCGATGATTACGCGGATATGCAACCGGCTCCCGAACATTTGTCTGACTCCACCAGCCAGCTGTTACAGGCGCGAACGCAGTTACTGCGTCAGGGAGCCGGCAAAGCAAAAAAGAGTGAGCCGGCAGCGCGTCCCGCGCGGCCGGCGAACCCGGCGCTGGAACGTCTTGCCAGTGTCACCGAGCGCGTGCAACAGCGCGCATCGGAACCCGCGGTAAAAGCGCCCGCGAAGCCAGAAGCCTATCGCTGGAAAGCCCAGCAAACGGTCGAGGTAAAAGCGGAGCCCATCGCAACGCCAAAAGCCTTGCGTTCCGCTCTGGAGCATGAGAAAACGCCTGAGCTGGCGCTTCGTCTGGCCGAAGAGGCCCAGCAGCGCGATGCGTGGGCCGCCGAAATAGCCGCACTGACGTTGCCAAAACTGGTGCAGCAGGTGGCGTTAAACGCGTGGAAAGAGGTGGGCGAGAACGCCGTCACGCTGCATTTGCGCAGCAGTCAGCGTCACCTGAATTCAGCGTCGGCAAAACAGGCGCTGACGGAAGCGCTCAGTCAGGCAGCCGGACAAACGGTTGAACTGACCATCGTTGAGGACGATAATCCTGCGGTGTTGACGCCACTGGAATGGCGTCAGGCCATTTATGAAGAGAAACTGGTGCAGGCGCGCCAGTCGATTGAAAGCGATACTCACATTCAGACATTGCGTCGATTCTTCGATGCCGATCTGGATGAAGAGAGTATTCGACCCGTTTGAACACCCGCTGTCGCGCGTGAGTGGCGCGCAGCCCCAGCAGAGAGAGAAGACTATGTTTGGTAAAGGCGGATTGGGCAACCTGATGAAACAGGCCCAGCAGATGCAAGACAAAATGGCCAAAGTTCAGGAAGAGATTGCCGCGCTGGAAGTGACCGGTGAATCAGGCGCTGGCCTGGTCAAAGTCACCATCAACGGTGCACATAACTGCCGCCGTGTTGAAGTCGATCCAAGCTTGCTGGAAGACGACAAAGACATGCTGGAAGATTTGATTGCGGCAGCCTTCAACGATGCAGCACGTCGTATCGACGAAACGCAGAAAGAGAAAATGGCTTCTGTGTCTTCTGGTATGCAGCTGCCACCTGGCTTCAAGATGCCGTTCTGATGCAAACCAGTCCACTGCTTGAATCTTTGATGGAGTCGCTGCGCTGCCTGCCGGGCGTGGGCCCGAAATCGGCGCAGCGCATGGCTTTTCAGCTGTTACAGCGCGATCGTAGCGGTGGTATGCGTCTGGCGCAGGCTTTGACCCGCGCGATGTCGGAAATCGGCCACTGTGCCGATTGCCGCACCTTCACCGAGCAGGAAATTTGCACCATCTGCGCCAATCCGCGTCGTCAACAAAACGGCCAGATTTGCGTGGTGGAAAGTCCTGCCGATATCCACGCCATTGAGCAAACCGGCCAGTTTGGCGGCCGCTACTTTGTGCTGATGGGCCATTTGTCACCGCTGGATGGCATCGGCCCGCAGGATATCGGTCTGGATCGGTTAGAGCAGCGCCTGGAGCGTGAAACGCTGACCGAAGTGATCCTCGCCACCAACCCGACGGTGGAAGGTGAAGCCACGGCCAACTACATCGCTGAACTGTGCGGGCAATATGGCGTCGATGCCAGCCGCATCGCGCATGGTGTACCGGTCGGTGGTGAGCTGGAAATGGTCGATGGCACCACGCTGTCGCACTCACTTGCCGGACGCCATAAGATTAAATTCTAATCACTTGCCGATGTCTTCACCGACATCGGCTTGAAATTCCCGCCATCATCCCCATTTCTCTCTCAACCTATGATCAACCCCCATTTAGTTGAGGTAGCAATGACCATGAAAGGACAAGAGACGCGTGGCTTCCAGTCAGAGGTAAAACAACTTCTGCACCTGATGATTCACTCCCTCTATTCAAACAAAGAGATTTTCCTGCGTGAGCTGATCTCCAACGCCTCTGATGCCGCTGACAAACTGCGTTTCCGCGCACTGTCCGCGCCGGATCTGTATGAGGGCGATGGCGACCTGCGCGTGCGTATCTCGGTCGATAAGGACAATCGTACGCTGACCTTGAGCGACAACGGTATCGGTATGCGTCGCGACGAGGTGATTGAGAACCTCGGCACTATCGCGAAATCCGGCACCAAATCCTTCCTTGAGTCCATGGGTTCTGACCAGGCAAAAGACAGCCAACTGATCGGTCAGTTCGGTGTGGGCTTCTACTCAGCGTTCATCGTTGCCGATAAAGTCACCGTGCGCACTCGCGCGGCTGGCGCTAAGGCCGACGAAGCGGTGTTCTGGGAGTCCGCAGGCGAGGGTGAATACACCCTGGCAGAAATCGAGAAAGCCGATCGTGGTACCGAGATCACGCTGCACTTCCGCGAAGGCGAAGATGATTTCCTCGACGCGTGGCGTGTACGCAATGTCATCAGCAAATACTCCGATCACATTGCGCTGCCGGTTGAGATTGAAACCAAAGACGAAGAGAGCGATACCACCAGCTGGGAGAAGATCAACAAAGCCCAGGCACTCTGGACGCGCAACAAGTCTGAAATCAGCGACGACGAGTACAACGAGTTCTATAAACACATCGCCCATGATTACAGCGATCCGGCGATCTGGAGCCACAACCGTGTAGAAGGTAAGCAGGAGTACACCAGCTTGCTGTATATCCCGCAGCGTGCGCCCTTCGACATGTTCAACCGCGACAGCAAACACGGCCTGAAACTGTATGTGCAGCGCGTGTTCATCATGGACGACGCCGAGCAGTTCATGCCGAACTACCTGCGCTTCGTACGTGGCCTGATAGACTCCAACGATCTGCCGCTGAACGTCTCGCGTGAAATCCTGCAGGATAGCCGTGTGACCCAGAGCCTGCGCGCCGCGCTGACCAAGCGTAGTCTGCAGATGCTGGAAAAGCTGGCGAAGGACGACGCGGAGAAATATCAGCAGTTCTGGAAAGAGTTTGGTCTGGTCCTGAAAGAAGGCCCGGCTGAAGACAACGCCAATCAGCAGGCGATTGCTAAGCTGTTGCGCTTTGCCACCACCCAGAGTGAAGGCGCTGAGCAGACCATTTCGCTGGAAGATTACCTGAGCCGTATGGTGGAAGGGCAGGATAAGATTTACTACATCACTGCTGACAGCTATGCCGCCGCGAAGAGCAGCCCGCATCTGGAACTGTTCCGCAAAAAAGGTATCGAGGTGCTGCTGCTGTCCGATCGTATCGACGAGTGGATGATGAGCTACCTGACCGAATTCGACGGCAAAACCTTCCAGTCAGTGAGCAAAGCGGATGAGTCGCTGAGTAAGCTGGCGGATGAAGAAACGGAAGAGCAGAAGGAAGCGGAAAAAGCGCTTGAGCCGTTTGTTGAGCGCGTGAAAACGCTGCTGGGCGAGCGTGTGAAAGAGGTGCGTCTGACCCATCGTCTGACCGACACCCCAGCGATTGTCACCACCGATGCGAACGAAATGACCACGCAGATGGCGAAACTGTTTGCTGCTGCGGGCCAGGAAGTACCGGATGTGAAGTACATCTTCGAAATCAACCCGGAGCATACGCTGGTGAAACGCGTGGCGGATACCCACGACGAAGCGCACTTTGCTGAATGGGTTGAGCTGCTGCTGGACCAGGCGCTGCTGGCTGAGCGCGGCACGCTGGACGATCCCAACCAGTTTATCCGTCGTATGAACCAGTTGCTGACGGCATAAGCCATTCAGCGCCCACGCCGGTTGGTATCAATACCGGCGGCAGGGTTGGCAGGAGACAAAAAAGGTCGGCATTGAATGCCGACCTTTCTTTTAATGCAGCGCCTGATCGCGCAGCCAATCCCGGAACAACGTAATCTCCGCATCATGCTGACGTGACATTTTCGTCATCATCCAGGTGGCGCGGTCCACACGCACAAATCCCAATGGGGCGATCAGCGTACCGTCGCTCAACTCCTGCCTGACCAGTAAACGCGGAGCCATGATCACGCCCAGGCCGTTTCTCGCCGCCTGAATGCCAAGGGTAAGGTTATCGAAATGCTTACCGACCCAGTAATTTCCGCGCGCACCGCTGGTTTTTGCCCACTCAGCCCAGGCATGCAGCCGCGTGTCGGCATGCAGCAGCGGCAATGACGCTAAATCCTGCTCATTGTGAAAACGCGCGGCATACTGAGGTGCGCAAAGTGGGCCGATGTAGTCATCGCTGATCAGCGTGGCATCAATATCCTCATCCGGTGACTGCTCATAGCTGAGAATCAGTACATCAGTGTGTTCACTGCGCAACTGGTCGATCTCCACCAGCGGCTGAAACTGCACTTCAATATCGGGATAGCGTTGATAAAAACTGCTAATACGTGGAATCAGCCATTGCGAGAGAAAACTGGGCGCGCAAGAGACGCTGAGGTGATGACGCATGCCGGTGCGAATGCTTTCGCAGGTGGTGGAGAGTTCGCTAAACGCCTTCTGACAACTCACCAGCAAGCGCTCGCCGTGTGAGGTTAATTTGACGCGTCCATTGGTGCGGACAAATAAGGGCTTTCCCATCCAGCTTTCCAGCTGTCGAATCTGATGGCTAATGGCGCTGTGAGTCACATGAAGACGCTCGGCCGCCACGCTAAAACTGCTATGCAGTGCTGCCTGATGAAAATAGTGCAGTGCACGTAACGACGGAAGCGCGGTCATACTCATCCCCTGTGTAAAAACCTAACAGGGATTGTCAGTTTATATCATTTTAATGTCCAGCCGCATTGGCCTAACCTTTCCCCCAGATTATGGCGGGTTGACGGATGGCGTTGTCTGTGTTTAACGCGGCTAATGTTCCCCCCTCAATCTGCGACACACACAGCATCTTTATAATTAGAGAAATCTCACGCGATGGATCACCAACATGCTTCTGCCAGGGCGGCGGCAGCGCGCGATCGACTTCGCGGCTTGCTATCACGTCACTATCGGCTGGAAAATTACGACCTCTTTTTTGCACCCTCTTTGCATATTTCGCGGGTGCTGCTCTCACAACTGTTTTTACGTCAGGAACAGGCGCGCAATCAAACGCGTTACGCTTCGCAATATCCGGTCAGTGAACTGAGTGTGTTACCGGCAGTGCCGATGATGGCGGGTAACATTGCACTGGTTGAGCATGTCGACATGCAGCAGGGGTGGGTGCGTTCGCTGGCGGAGTGTCAAAGTCAGGGCGTGACCGACGCCTCGGAATCCTTTGCCACCCTGTTGCATAAACGATTAATCAGCGATGCGCGATTGTTTGTGGCGCGGCTTGATCGTCATGCGGCGTTAAGCAGTGACCTGGTGTTAATTGCGTTAAAAACCTGCGATTTCAGCACGCTGGTGCGCAGTGAATTGCGCTTATTTGAGCAGGGACTGACGTTTGGGACGTCGCTGGAGCAAACCTTAAAAATGATGGAAAACAGCGACTGGCGACCGTTTAATATCGCTAGCGTGGATAATATTACGCTTGATGCCCCGGTTCAGCTGCAATCGATTCAGCAGCACGGCTTACCGTTCGCCCTGTTCCCGCTGCCAGTCAGTTTTACCTTACGCGACGTGCCGCAGGATATGCATCTGCTTTCCGCTCACCATCGTTTACGCCTGCATGCCAACGTGCGCGGTAGCGTGAACAAAAATCAAAACGTCACGCCAATACTGAAAAGACGTCTGAAAGAGGTGTTAAACGTTAGCCGTGATTCTTAAAAACGGGCACTCTGCTGGTGTTCTGCGGTAAAGCCAGTCAAAGTAAAGCTTTCACCGGAAGCGCGCCCGTTTCCTTGTGGTGCGCGGGTCATAATGGTATGTTCTTGGCCTTCTCAGATTGATCAATGCGATTCGCAAGGGGAATTACGCAATGCGTATTATTCTGCTCGGGGCACCGGGCGCAGGTAAAGGCACTCAGGCTCAATTCATCATGGAGAAATACGGTATTCCGCAAATCTCCACCGGTGACATGTTGCGTGCGGCAGTTAAAGCAGGCACCGAACTGGGCCAACAGGCGAAAGCCATCATGGATGCCGGTAAACTGGTAACAGACGAACTGGTGATTGCGCTGGTGAAAGAGCGTATCGCGCAGGAAGACTGCAAAAACGGTTTCCTGCTCGATGGCTTCCCGCGCACTATCCCACAAGCTGACGCCATGAAAGACGCGGGCATCAATGTGGACTTCGTGCTGGAGTTTGCCGTACCGGATGAACTGATTGTGGATCGTATTGTTGGCCGTCGCGTGCATGCGCCGTCTGGCCGCGTGTATCACGTCACCTACAATCCGCCAAAAGTGGACGGTAAAGATGACGTGACCGGCGAAGAGCTGACCACGCGTAAAGACGATCAGGAAGAAACCGTGCGTAAGCGTCTGGTGGAATACCATCAGTTGACTGCACCGCTGATTGCTTACTACAGCAAAGAAGCGGAAGCCGGTAACACCCAGTATCACAAGATCGACGGCACCCGTAAGGTCGCTGAAGTGAGCACGCAACTGGCCGGCATTCTCGGTTAACCCGTCCTACTTCAATGTGCAGGTGCGTTAGCTGCTCTCGTTCACCCGAATCACTGACTTGAGTCAGCGCATCGTGATGATGAACCTCCTCAAGGAGGTTCACCCTGCGGGCCAGCGCAAGCGCTGTTCAAATCGACAAGTCGATTTGTCTCTCGTTTGCCGCCTTCCTGCCATTTGAATTATTTAGGGTTGTGCTATTAAGGGCCGGTTGTCCGGCCCTTTTGCAGCAATTGCTTTCCCCTCCCACGATTTCCGCTACAATTTCCCCCTGATTTTGATCCATTCGTTTTGACATCAAGGAAATACCAATGAGGCAAGAAAAGCCTGGGGTTTTGCTGGTCAACTTAGGCACACCCGATGCGCCTACAACACCTGCCGTTAAGCGCTATCTGAAACAGTTCCTTGGCGACCCGCGCGTGGTGGATACACCGCGTTGGTTATGGTGGCCGATTCTCAATTTCGCCATTTTGCCGTTCCGTTCGCCGCGCGTGTCGAAGCTGTACGCCTCGGTGTGGATGAAAGAAGGCTCTCCGCTGATGGTGTTCAGCAAGCAGCAGCGCGATGCGCTGGCGCAGCGCGTGGATATGCCGGTTGAGCTGGGCATGAGCTACGGCCAGCCGAGCCTCGACGGGGCGGTACAGCGTTTGCTGGATCAGGGGGTCACCAAACTGATTGTGTTGCCGCTCTACCCGCAGTTCTCGTGCTCAACGGTCGCCGCCGTGTGGGATGGATTATCCGCCAGCTTCAAACCGCTGCGCTCTTTGCCGGAAGTCGCTTTTATCCGCGATTATGCTGAGCATCCGGCCTATATTGCGGCTCTGAAAGCCTCCGTTGAACGTTCATTTGCGCAGCATGGCGAACCGGATTTGCTGGTGCTCTCCTATCATGGCATCCCGCAGCGTTTTGCCGACGAAGGTGATGATTATCCGCAGCGCTGCAAAGACACCACCGAGGCGCTGGCTGCCGCGTTGGGCATCGCGCCGCACAAAATCATGATGACCTTCCAGTCACGCTTTGGTCGCGAGCCGTGGTTGACGCCGTACACCGACGAAACCATGCAAGGTTTACCGGCCAAAGGCATCAAGCATGTGCAGGTGATGAGCCCAGGCTTCTCCGCTGACTGTCTGGAAACCCTGGAAGAGATCAGCGAGCAGAACTGTGAGTTCTTCCTGCACGCCGGTGGCGAGAAGTTTGAATACATTCCCGCGCTCAACGCCGATGACGAGCACATCGAGATGATGGTTCAGCTGGTCAACGCACGCCGATAAAGTGCTGGCAGAGAGTGTGATATCATTCTCTGCCAGATTTCCCTTACGGCAGCCACGATGAAATTTCCCGGCAAACGCAAATCCAAACACTATTTTCCCGTTAACGCGCGCGATCCGCTGCTGCAGGCAACCCAGCAGGAGCAGGAAGAGGGCAGTTGGGTGGTGGGTATCGACCAGACGCTGGTGGATATTGAAGCCAAAGTTGATGATGACTTTCTGCAACGCTACGGGCTGAGCGCCGGTCACTCGCTGGTGATAGACGATGCGACCGCAGAGGCCCTGTACAACGAGCTGATTCATGATGCGCTGATCAGCCATCAATTTGCTGGCGGCACCATCGGTAATACCCTGCACAACTACTCCGTGCTGGCCGATGACCGTTCAGTATTGCTCGGCGTGATGTGCAACAACATCCAGATTGGCGGTTATGCCTATCGTTACTTGTGCAACACCTCCAGCCGTATGGATCTCAACTTCCTGCAAGGCGTTGATGGCGCGATTGGCCGCTGTTTCACCCTGATTGGTGAGCAGGGTGAACGCACCTTTGCCATCAGCCCAGGCTTGATGAACCAACTGCAGGCTAACAGCATTCCGGAAGAGGTGATTGCCGGAGCGTCGGCGCTGGTGCTGACTTCCTATCTGGTGCGCTGCCAACCCGGTGAACCGATGCCTGAAGCCACGCTGCGTGCCATCGACTACGCGAAAAAACATAACGTGCCGGTGGTGTTGACGTTAGGCACCAAATACGTGATTCAGGACGATCCGCAGTTCTGGCGCGATTTCCTGCGCGATCATGTGTCGATCGTGGCGATGAACGAAGAAGAGGCCTTTGCGCTGACGGGTGAGCAGGATCCGCTGCTGGCCTCGAATATTGCGCTCGACTGGGTGGATCTGGTGCTGTGCACCGCCGGTCCCACCGGTTTATACATGGCTGGCTTCACGGAAGAGGCGTTCAAGCGCAAAACCAATCATCCGCTGCTGCCGGGCGCGATAGCCGAATTCAACCAATACGAGTTCAGCCGCGCTATGCGCCATCAGGATTGCCAGCAGCCGCTGCGCATTTTCTCGCACATCGCGCCTTATATGGGCGGCCCTGAGAAGATCATGAACACCAACGGTGCAGGCGATGGTGCTTTAGCCGCGCTGCTGCACGATATCACCGCCAATAATTTCCACCGTCAGAAAGTACCGAACTCCAGCAAACACGCACGCGGTTATCTCACCTATTCGTCGCTGGCGCAGGTGTGTAAGTATGCCAACCGGGTGAGTTATCAGGTGCTGAATCAGCATTCACCGCGTCTGATGCGCGGGCTGCCTGAGCGGGAAGACAGTTTAGAAGAGTCGTACTGGGACAGGTAAAGCGTAAACCGATGATGCGCATCCGTTCCGCTATGCCTGCGAAATCGATGCGCAAAGTTGGGAGGATTGGTGCGCATCCGTTCCTCTATGCCTGCGAAATCTATGCGCAAAGTTGGGCAGATTGATGCGCATTTGTTCAGCTATGACTGCTAAATCGATGCGCTAACTGATTGATAGATCTCAATTCCGTAGGGTCGCCATTAATGGCGACCTGGCCCATCACCGCACGTCGTTAAATCGGGCACTCCCGCACAATTGGGTTCTGCGCGATCTCTTCCTGCAGGACATTCAGCATGCTGTTGGCGATCTCACGCTCGCCCATCACCACGCGATTAGCACCGCGCTCCATGATGTAATTCACTTCATCGTCGTAATGCGCGCGGGCAATAATTTCGATATCCGGGCGCTTCTCACGCGCGGCAGTGACAATCTCCCCGGCTTCGTAACCGTTTGGAATGGTCAGCAGCAGCCAGCGAGCGCAATCAAGACGGGCTAATTCCATGGTATCAACGCGCGCCGCATTGCCCAGCACCGCCTTGATCCCTTGCTCACGCAGCGCTTCGACGCGCGGGCGGGAGTTTTCCACCACCACCAGCGGCACATCGGCCTCCATCAGCTGCTGACCCAGCAAGCTGCCGACGCGGCCATAGCCAACGATCACCGCGTGATTGCAGATATCCAGCGGAATCTGCTTCTCTTCTTCAATCGCTTCTTCCAGCGTCTGCTCTTCGATGGTTTCGGTCTTATCGAGGTAGCGCTCAAGCAGAGTAAACAGAATCGGGTTGAGCATGATGGAGAGGATCGCCGCCGCCAGCACCAGATTGCGTCCTTCATCACTTAGCATGCCGAGTGAAATGCCCAAACCGGCAAGGATAAAGGCGAACTCACCAATCTGCGCCAGGCTCACCGAAATGGTCATGGCGGTACGGCGTGAGTGGCCGAGCAGCGTCACCAGCAGCCAGGCGGCGATGGATTTTCCCAATACGATGATCGCCAGTGCGCCTAACACCGCTAGCGGCTGCTCAATCAAAATCATTGGGTCAAACAGCATGCCGACCGAGACAAAGAACAGTACGGCGAAAGCATCGCGCAGCGGGAGAGTATCGTGAGCGGCGCGGTGGCTGAGTTCGGATTCGTTAAGCACCATACCGGCAAAGAAGGCGCCGAGTGCGAAGGAGACATCGAAGAATTCAACCGCACCGAAAGCGATGCCCAGCGCCAGGGCCAGTACGGATAAGGTGAACAGTTCGCGCGATCCGGTTGCGGCACTTTTTGCCAGAATCCACGGCACGACACGACGGCCCACCACCATCATCAGCACCATAAAGGCGACGACTTTGCCGATGGTCAGCATCAGGTCCCAGAACAGCAGAGAGGGGCTGGCGTTGCCTTCTTCCAGCATGCCGGCAATGGCGGGTAACAGCACCAGCGTCAGGACCATCACAAGATCTTCAACAATCAGCCAGCCGATGGCAATCTGACCTCGCTGGCTATCAATCAGTTGACGCTCTTCCAGCGCGCGCAGTAACACCACGGTACTGGCGGTGGAAAGACAGAGGCCAAACACCAGACCGGTCATCCACGACCAGCCCATCGCCCACGACAGCCCCATTCCCAGCAGCGTGGCCACCGCGATTTGCGCGATGGCGCCGGGAATGGCGATCGACTTTACCGACATCAAATCCTTCAGCGAGAAGTGCAAACCCACGCCAAACATCAGCAGGATAACGCCGAGCTCAGCTAATTCAGGTGCGAGATTGGTATCAGCGACAAAGCCAGGGGTAAAGGGACCGGCGAGCACGCCAGCAAGCAGATAACCGACCAGCGGGGAGATTCGCAGGCGGTTGGCAATCATACCCAGGAGAAAGGCGAGGACCAGGCCCCCGACAATGGTGGTGATCAACGGTGTGGTGTGATGCATGCCTGTCTCCTTGTGTGCAAATGTATCCGCTTGTAACAACCTAGTGTAATGCACATTCGCTAACCACGTTTAAACATTTGAGCGGTGAAAAGCGAAAAAATTGAAAAATTAAGAAGAAAACGCAGCTGAAGCGGCATTTTCCTCAGTTATCTCACTCTATCGGCAGGTTTTCCGCAGAATGTAGGGGGGCGAAGAAAAAGCGTTGCCCCCCTAAAGCGGCTTAGGCGTGGCGGTTATCAGGCAGGAAAGCGGTCAATAGGCCGATCAAAGGTAGCCAGGCACAGATTTGATATACCCACTCGATGCTGGTGTGGTCTGCCACTACGCCCAACACGGCGGCACCGAGCCCACCCATACCAAAGGCAAAACCGAAAAATAGCCCGGAAACCATACCAATACGCCCTGGCATTAGTTCCTGCGCATACACCAAAATGGCAGAAAACGCCGAGGCGAGAATCAAGCCGATGATCACGCTCAACACGCTGGTCCACATTAAGTTGGCGTGGGGCAACAGCTAGGTGAAGGGCGCAACGCCAAGAATCGATACCCAAATCACGTATTTACGGCCGATTTTATCGCCAATCGGCCCGCCAATAATGGTGCCCGCAGCCACCGCGCCGAGGAAGGCAAACAGATGGAATTGCGAGGCCTGAACAGAAAGTCCGAATTTCTGGATTAAATAGAAGGTGTAGTAACTGCTCAGGCTGGTGAGATAGAAGTATTTAGAGAAGATCAGCAGCAGCAAAATGCTGATCGCCAACGCCACTTTCTTACGCGGCAGCGGGTTAACCGGCGCAACCGTTGCCTTTGCCTTACTGGCGCGCTGCTGGTGGCTATACCAGCGGCTGACCTGCAGCAGCACGATAATGCCGAGCAATGCCGCCAGCACGAACCAGGCAAGATGCCCTTTGCCGTAAGGGGCAACGATCATCGCTGCCAACAGCGGGCCTAGCGCGCTACCAAAGTTGCCGCCCACCTGGAACAGTGATTGAGCCAGACCATGACGTCCACCGGAGGCCATACGCGCCACGCGCGAAGATTCCGGATGAAACACCGAGGAACCGCTGCCCACCAGCGCGGCAGCGAGCAGCACCTGCGGATAGGTGCTGGAGAACGTCAGCAGCACCAGACCACACAGCGTAAAGCCCATCCCGACCGGCAAAGACCAGGGTTTTGGGTATTTGTCGGTGTAATGACCGATGATCGGTTGCAGCAGCGAAGCGGTAACCTGAAAGGTCAGCGTTATCAGACCTATCTGGACGAAGTTAAGGCTAAAATCTTTTTGCAGCATCGGGTAGATCGCCAGCAGCAGCGATTGCAGCATATCGTTGAGCAGATGCGCGAGGCTGATGGCACCTAAAATGCCAAAAGCGGTCCGTCCCGGTGCGCGTGCCGGGGTTGCGATGTCACTTGCCATAAAAATCCTGAAGAGTGCGGTTATCGTTATCAATTTGTTACTACCCGCATGACTCTATAAGCCTTTTGTCTTGAGTTAAAGTGCCATCTGTGCGACACAGAAGGGTGATAAAGCACATTAAGTCCACGGCAAAGTGGAAAGACGCAGAATAAGGAGATCGGCTTTGTTGTTATTCCCGCGGAGAGGGCGCTGGCTGGCGCTGATCATGCTGTTGCTGCCGATGCTGGCGCAGGCATGGCAGACGGATCGCAGTTATCGATTCAGTATCCTGCACACCAACGATCATCACGGTCGCTACTGGACTAATGCGCAGGGCGAATACGGTCTGGCGGCGCAGAAAACGCTGATGGATAAACAGCGTTATGATGTGCAGGCCAAAGGCGGCGGTGCCTTGATCCTTTCCGCCGGAGACGTGAATACCGGCGTGCCGGAATCGGATCTGCTCAATGCCGAACCCGATATTCGCGGCATGAACCTCATCGGCTACGATGCCATGGCGCTCGGCAATCACGAATTCGATAAGCCGCTCAGCGTGCTGCAACAGCAACAGAAGTGGGCCAAATTTCCCTTCCTCTCTGCCAATATCTATCAAAAGGGTACCGACCAGCGTCTGTTTAAGCCGTGGGCGATCTTTAATCGCATGGGGCTGAAGATCGCAGTGATCGGTCTGACCACCACCGATACCCTGAAAATTTCCAATCCGGAAAATATCGCTAATATCGACATCCGCGATCCGGTGAAAGAGACAGAAAAAGCGGTGGCGGAACTGCGTGCCAGCGAGAAACCCGATGTGATCGTGGCGCTGACGCACATGGGCCATTACGACGATGGGCAGCACGGCAGTAATGCGCCGGGTGATGTGGAACTGGCGCGCAGCCTGCCGCCGGGCACTATCAATGTGATCATCGGCGGCCACTCGCAGGATGCGGTGTGCATGGAAAAAGATAACGTCAGTGTGAAAGATTATCAGCCCGGCCAGCCTTGCCAGCCCGATCGCCAAAATGGCGTGTGGATCATGCAGGCGAAAGAGTGGGGCAAATATGTCGGGCGCGGCGATTTCACCTTCCGCAACGGCGAATTGATGCTGGACAGCTATCAGCTGATCCCGGTTAATCTCAAGCATGAAGTGAAAAATCTGGATGGCAGCGTCTCCTGGCTCACCTGGCAGGAAGAGATCCCACCTAACAGCGCGATGATGAAGCTGCTGACGCCGTATCAACTGCGCGCGGCTAAGAAACTCGACGTCACGGTTGGCAGCAGTGATAGCGTATTTGTCGGGGAACGCGATAAGGTGCGCTTTGAACAAACCAATCTTGGGCAGCTGATTCTGCGCGCGCAAATGGCAGCGACTAAAGCGGATTTCGCGGTGATCAGTGGTGGTGGCATTCGCACCTCGCTGGCCGCAGGCAAGCTAAGTTGGCGCGATTTGTTGCAGGTGCAGCCGTTTGGTAATCAGGTGGTGTCAGTCACGCTGACCGGAGACGAATTGCTGAAGTATCTTGCCACGGTTGCCAATATCAAAACCAACTCCGGTGGTTTCGCGCAGTTCAGCAATATCAGTCTGGTGGCGGATGGCAAAGCGGTGAGTGAGGTGAAGATTAACGGCGAGCCGCTGCAAAAGGACAAAACCTATCGCATGGCGACCAACAGCTTTAATGCCAGCGGGGGCGATGGTTATCCCAACATCGAGGCGCATGCAGGCTTTAGCAATACCGGCCAGCGTGATGCGGATGTGCTGCGTGCTTATGTCACTGCACACTCACCGCTGAAAATCGCCGACTATGCGCCAGCCGGTATCGTGCATTTAACGGAAGCACAGGTGCAGGAGCGCGACAAAGCGCAGGAAAAGCCCAGGAAGCGTAGCTACCCACAAGCTATTCTGGCGTGGATTTGGCCGCGCGCACAGCACAATTGAAAACGGCGCCCGATTGGGCGCCGTTGTTTTATGCCTGGCAGGATTTCTGCGTCAGCCAGCGCTGACGCAATTTATCCCACATCCAGTTATAGGCCATGGTATAGGGCAGGAAGAACAGGAAGAACGCCACTTCCAGCATAAAAGCTTCCAGCAGCGTGATCTTCAGCATCCAGGCGGCAATCGGCAAACCGATAACGATAAAGCCCCCTTCAAAGCCTAGCGCGTGGATGGCGCGCAGACCGAGGCCACGTGTTTTCTGCGGCGGCCAGATGCGATCAAAACCGGTGTTATAGATCATGTTCCACAGCATGGCGACCGTTGACAACATAATCGCCAGCGCGCCCATCTGAAACAGCGGCTTTTCCATAATCCAGGCAGCCAGCGGAGCCACAGTGAGAATCGCCAGCACTTCAAATCCTGCAGCATGATAAAAACGTTCTTTCAGCGAACGGGTACGCATATAAACCTCCTTTTGGGTAACGCGACGCATTTTCTCACCGCGAAATGCTAAGATAAAATGATTACCTATCGATAAAAGCGATGGTTCATCATGAAATACTCCCCGGAATCCCTTGAGGCCTTTGTGCAGACTGTCGCCAGCGGCTCGTTTTCTGCGGCGGCGCGTGCGCTGGCCAAAAGCCAGTCCACTATCAGCAGCGCCGTGGCTAATCTGGAAGACGATCTCGGTTTCACCCTGTTCGATCGCAGCGGTCGCCAGCCGGTACTCACCGAGCAAGGACAGCGCGCCCTGGCGCAGGTGCAGCAGATTCTGGCGGCCAGCCAGCGGTTGGATGAGCTGGCGGTGCGGCTGTCACAGGGCGTGGAACCGCGACTCAGTCTGGCGATTTCCGATTTCTGGCAGGCCGATCACCATGAAAATCTGCTCAACCGCTTTGAAGCGCGTTATCCGGATATTGAATTTGAATGCATGATTGCTGAGGACGCGGACGCGCTGGACCTGCTGCAGGCCGGTCGCGTGCATCTCGGCGTGGTGCGTGCGCAGCCGCAGCTGCCGCCGGATTTAGCGGTGGCGCGTTTACAGGTGGGGGCGGAAATGGCGATCTATCTGCACCAGGATCATGTGCTGGCGCAGTCAAAACAGGTGAGTGAAGCACAACTCGGTGAATTGCGTCATTTACGGCTTAATACCTGGGTGCAAAACCGTGAACCCTTGCCTGCCGGGCGCGTTTGGTCGGCGCCTTCTTATTTATTGCTGCTGGAAATGGCGGAGCAGGGCTTTGGCTGGAGTGTGTTACCGCGCTGGCTGGTGGAGCAGTTTGGTCATCAGGTGTTGAAAGAGTTGCCGGTGCCAGGCTGGCCACAGCGCATTGCGGTGGATGTGATCTGGTCGCGACGCAATCCACCGGGTCCTGCCGGGCGCTGGATGATCGATCAACTCTGCGCCCAGCAGCCGGATTAATCACGGCGCGCTACGTCGGCCAGTGTGGCATCCAGCAGTCGGATTAATCGCGGCGCGGCACATCGGCCAGTGTGGCATCCAGCAGTCGAATTAATCGCGGCGCGGGACATCGGCCAGAGCGCCATCCAGCAGCCGGATTAATCGCGGCGCGGCACGTCGGCCAGTGTGGTATCCAGCAGCTGAATTAATCGCGGCGTGCCACGTCGACCAGTGTGGCATCCAGCAGCTGAATTAATCGCGGCGTGCCACGTCGGCCAGTGTGGCATCCAGCAGTCGTGCCAGGTCCTGCGCCGCCAGTTCTAAATCCAGTCCGCGCTTGCCGCCGGAGACAAAGATGGTGGCAAATTCTGCGGCCTGCTGATCGATCACCGTTGGCAGGCGTTTTTTCTGCCCTAACGGGCTGATGCCACCCACCAGATAGCCGGTGACGCGCTGTGCCAGTTGCGGATCGGCCATATCCGCTTTTTTCGCGCCCAGCGCCTTTGCCACTTTTTTCAAATCGAGCTGCGAGGAGACCGGCGTCACGGCTACTGCCAGCGCTTTGGCATCGCCGTTGAGCGCCACTAGCAGGGTTTTGAACACCTGACGTGCATCGAGATTGAGCTTCCGCACCGCTTCATCACCAAAATTGGTTTCGTGGCTATCATGCTCATAAGGATGAAGGGTAAAGGCGACCTTTTGTTTTTCCAGCAGTTTTACGGCGGGTGTCATGTTCTGTCCTTGCTACGAAAATTCTTATTTCAGTTTTGGTGAATAATACTGGCGAAATTCTGAACTTTGCGCGAAAATTGGCCCGCGCCAGCAATGCTGGTGATAACCAAAATCATAAACAAATTCCTCTTTGACGGGCCGATAGCGATATTGGCCTTCTTTTTTGCCTGCAATTCACTGCTCACTGCTCACTG